>NZ_CP178837.1:2761390-3068211 GCF_047946755.1 Leucobacter sp. HNU
CACCGCGTTCGAGGCCCGGGTTCGCGCCGGCGGGCAGTTCCGGCAGCAGCTCTTCGAGCCGCTGCGGCGCGTTGCCGAGCACGATCACGGGCCGTCGGGTCAGGCGCACCGCGGCGAACTGCCGCTTGCTCGTCTCGCTCACCGTCGCCACGACGTCGGCGCGGTTCAGCACGAAACGCTGCGGCACGTAGCTCAGGTGGAACAGCCGCCAGCCGAGCCGCACGGGTGCCGGAAGGTCCCGCGGGGGCGTGCGGTGGCGGTAGTAGATCGTGTCGTGCAGGGTGAGGATCAGTTTGAACCGGCGCCCGAGCGATCCGATGGTCTGCATCGGCGAGAACACCGCGTCGGGGCGGTGCCGGTTGAGGATCAGGGCTGTGAACGGCTCCTTCGCCGACGTCGGCGCGTGGATCTTCAGCGTGCGGGCGCCCTCGGGCAGCAGCGTGATCTGGGCGTCGTCGTGGATCAGGAAGATCACCTGGACGTCGCGCTCGCCCGTCGCTCCACCGGCCGCGGCGAGCTCGGCGACGGCGCGCGCGAGCTCGGCCGAGAATCGGCTGATCCCATCGTGGAAGTCGGTGCGGATGTACCGGGCGTCGAAGAAGAGGCGGACGGGTCTCACTCGGGGATCGGCTCTCCGCGGTACAGCGCCTCGAAGGTGTCGAGCGTGCGCGTGATGTCGTGCACGAGCACCCCGTCGAGCGACGCCCGCTGCATGCGCGCCCACTCCTCGGGTTCCGCGGTGAGCACCTCGGTGAGGCGGGCCGCGAGTTCGGCGTGGTTGTCGGGCTCGAACAGGTAGCCGTTCTCGCCGTGGTGCACGAGGTGCGGCAGCGCGACGGCGTCCGCCGCGATGACGGGCAGCCCGGAGGCCATGGCCTCCATGGTCGCGATCGACTGCAGCTCGGCGATCGACGAGATCACGAACACGGAGGCGCGGCTGTAGGCGTCGACGAGCTGATCCTCGTCGATCTTGCCGAGGAAGTGCACGCGATCCTGCAGGCCGAGCTTCTGCACGAGCTGCTCGAGGTGCTTGCGCTGGTCGCCGCCGCCGACGATGTCGAAGCGGACCCGGATCGACGGGTCGAGTGCGGCGATGGCGCGCAGCGTCACGTCGATCCGCTTCTCGCTGGTGAGGCGTCCGACCGACAGGATGCGGTGCTCGGTGCGCGGCGTCGCGTCGGGGCGGTAGTTGCGCCGGTCGATGCCGCAGCTCACGGGGATCACGCCCGAGATGTCGATGGTGCGCTCGAGGAACTCGGCCGCACGGCGCGTGGGGGTCGTGACGGCGCGGGCCATCTTGAAGGTGCGCTCGGCGTCGTCCCACGCGAGCTTCAGCACGAGCTTGTCGACGAACGGCGGCATGACGGTGAAGTCGAGGATGTTCTCGGCCATGACGTGGTTGGTCGCCACGATCGGGATCCGCCGCTGGCGGGCGATACGGGCGAGACCGCGGCCGATGACGATGTGCGACTGGATGTGCACGACGTCGGGGCGCACCCGCGACAGCACCTGCCGCGCGTAGTGCTTCGAGCGCCACGGCCAGACGAAGCGCAGCCAGTCGTGCGGCAGCCAGCGCACCGACGGCAGGCGGTGCACGGTCATCGGCTGGCCCTCGATGATCTCGACCTTCGGGCGGGTGCGGCGATAGCGGGTGCCGGGGGCCACGACGTGGACCTCGTGCCCGCGCTCGACGAGGCCGGCGGCCAGGCGCTCGGCGAAACGGGCGGCGCCGTTCACGTCGGGGGCGAACGTGTCGCATCCGATCAGGATGCGCAGACGGTCGGGTCGATCGGTGGGGCTCACGGGTGCGCTCGCGCCTTTCGAGTCGTCGGGTGGGCCGCGGAACTCGGGATTCGGCCCGCGGGAACGTGTATCAGTGTATTCGGACGACTCTGGAGATCGCCCGGGGCGCGTCGGGATTCCGGGATCCGCGGCCCGGGCCGGGCGGCCTCGACGGCCGGCTCGCTCAGCGCCCGGCCCGCGCCTTCCGCGCCGTCAGCACCGTGAAGGTGCGGTCGCGGGCGAGCTGCTCGGCCGGGCCGATCGCGCGTTCCAGGATCGGGCGGTAGCCGAGGGGCGAGTTGAAGACGATCCGCAGTTCGCCGCCGGGCGCGAGCGCGCGGGCGCAGGACCGGATGAGGCGGTGCGCGACCGCGGTGTGCACCGTCGAGCCGGAGTGGAACGGCGGATTGAGCAGGATCAGATCCGCCCAGCCGTCGGGCACGGCCTCGCAGCCGTCCGCGCGCACCGTCGCGACGCGTCCCGCGACTCCGGCGGCCTCGGCGGTGAGCCGGGTCGAGGCGACCGCCGCGGACGACTGATCGGTCGCGATGACCTCGGCGTCGGGCCAGGCGCGCGCCGCGCTGACCGCGAGCGTGCCGGTGCCGCAGCCGAGATCGACGATCCGGGCGGGTGTCCGCCCGGGTCCGGATCCGCGCGGCGGGGCAGTGCGCATCGTGTCGAGCAGCAGCCGGGTGCCGCGGTCGAGCTTGGTGCCGCCGAAGGCGGCGCCGTACGCCGCGAGACGGAAGCCGAGGTCGGGGTCGCCGCCCCAGACGGGGAAGCGGGGCGCACCGAGCGCTGGCTCCGGGCGCGCAGCGGTGGCGGTGAGGACGCGGGACTTCTGGCGGGCGAGGCCCGCCGACACGTCGGCGAAGCTGCGCTGCAGCACCTCGTTCATCGCGAGCGTCATGTGCTTCACCCGGCCGCCGGCCAGCACCACGACCGCGGGGTCGGCCCAGCGCGCGATCGCCTGCGCGATCTCGTCGAGCGCGTCGAGGCCGCGCGGGAGCTGGAGCAGCACCAGCTTCGCACCGCGCAGCAGCTCGGGGCCGAGCGGGAGGGAGACCGGAGCGTCCGCGACGTCCAGCCGGTCGGCGTTGGCGTGCAGGGCACGTTCGCCGAGCAGCGGATCCTGGTGGACCCGCACGCCGGTCGCGCCGAGCAGCCGCACGGCGCCGAGCGCGAGCGCGCCGTGCCGGTCGCCGATCACCGCGATGCCGCCCGGCAGCGCCTCGCCGAAGCGGGGATCCCGTGCGGCCTGGAGCAGCAGGCGATCCGTCGCGTCGAACGGCAGGAGCTCGGGGGCGTCGAGGTCGGGTTCCCGCGAGAGCTCGCGGAGGAACGCGGTGAGCGCGGCCTCGAACGCGTCGGCGGCGCCGGACTCGCGGGCTCCGGCCTCAGTCACCGGGATGCCAGACGACCATCTCGGTGCTGCGGCGCACTCGGGTGCCGCGGCTCAGGGTGAAGACCTCGCCCTCGGAGCCGGCCGCGAACACGCGGCGGCCCGGCCGGTTGAGGAGTTCGTCGGAGAGCGCCCGCTCGAGCTCGCGCACGCGCGTCTCGAGATGCTGCACCCGGTCCTCGAGCTCCAGCACGCGCCGGATCCCCTCGAGGCTCAGTCCCTCGGCCGAGAGCCGGCCGACCTCGCGCAACTGCTCGACATCGCGCAGCGAGTAGCGCCGCGTGTTGCCGCGCGTGCGCTGCGGCGAAACGAGACCGATCCGGTCGTACTGCCGCAGGGTCTGCGGGTGCATCTCGGCGAGCTCCGCCGCGACGGCGATCGCGAACACGGGCGTGGTGCGATCCATCTGCGGCCCGGTCATTGCGCTCACCTCGTTCCTTACTTCCATTCTGCGCCGATCCGCTGGTTGAGCGAGCTGGCGAGTCGAAACCGAGGATCCTTGGTTTCGACTCGTTCCTCGCTCAACCAGCAGCGCGGATCGGTTATCCCTTGGCTCGTGCGAGCAGATCCGCTCGCGGGTTCTCGTCGGGTTCGACGGCGCGGAAGGCTTCGAGCGCCTCCTTCGCCGCGTCCGAGAGGTGCGCGGGCACGACCACCTGGACTTCGGCGAGCAGGTCGCCGGTGCCCTTCGAGGACTGCACGCCGCGTCCCTTGACGCGCAGCACGCGTCCGCTCGGGGTGCCCGGCTGCACCTTCAGCTTGACGGTCGGACCGCCGAGCGTCGGCACCTCGACCGTCGCGCCGAGGGCGGCCTCGGTGAAGGTGACGGGGAGCGAGAGCCGCAGGTTCTGACCGTCGCGCTCGAACACGGGGTGCGAGCGCACGTGCACGGTCAGGATGATGTCGCCGGCGGTGCCGCCGTCGGGACTGGGCTCGCCCTTGCCGCGGACCTTGATCTTCTGCCCGTCGGAGACCCCGGCCGGGATCTTGACCTTGACCTGCCCGCTCGGAGCCTGCAGCGTCACGGTGTTGCCGCGCACCGCCGTCTCGAAGTCGAGCGTGGTCGAGGCGGTGATGTCACGGCCCCGCTGGGGACCGCGCGGTGCGCCGCCCCCGCCGAACATGCTGAAGATGTCCTCAAAGCCCTGCGGGCCGCCCTGCTGATAGCTGAAGTTGCGGCCGCCGGTCGCGCTGTGCCCGCCCTGCTGGCCGAACATGCCTCCGAAGATGTCCTCGAAGCCCTGCCCGCCCGAGGTGAACCGCGCCGACCCCGTGCCCATGGCGCGGATCTGGTCGTACTCGGCGCGCTGCTCCGAATCGGAGAGCACCGAATACGCCTCGCTGATCTCCTTGAATCGGGCCTCGGCCGCGGTATCGCCCGGATTCGAATCCGGGTGGTACTTGCGGGCGAGCTTGCGATAGGCCTTCTTCAGATCCGCTTCGCCGACGTCCTTCGCGACGCCGAGGATCTGGTAGAAGTCCTTCTCGAGCCAGTCTTGACTTGCCATCAGCCCCCCACAGCCACGGCCACCTTGGCGGGCCGCAGCTCGACATCGCCGATCCGGTAGCCGCGCTCGATCACGTCGAGCACCGTCTCCGACTCGGTGCCGGGAACCGGCACCTGGGCGATGGCCTCGTGCAGCTGCGGGTCGAAGGGCTCGCCCTTCTCACCGAAGCTCTCGAGGCCGAGGCGCTCGAAGGTGGATCGGATCTTGGTCGCGATCGTGGCGAACGCGGAGCCCTCTTCGAGGTCCCCGTGCTGCTCGGCGCGGTCGAGATCGTCGAGCACCGAGAGCATGGGCAGCACGGCGGCGGCCGTGGCGCGCTGCTTCTCGATGGCCGCGTTGGCCTCGGTCCGCTTGCGGTAGTTCGCGTACTCCGCGGTGATCCGACGCAGGTCCTCCAGGTACGGATTCTCGGCCTCGGCCGCCGCACCCGGATCCCCGGCCGCGGACGCGTCCTGCTCGGTCGACAGGATGTCGTCGACCGTCAGATCCTCGTCCTGCGGCGCGGGGCCGGAGGCGTTCGCCTCCGGCCCCGCAACGGGAACCTCGTCGCCGGGCTGGTCACCCTGGGGCGTGCGCTGCTCCTCGTTCGTCATCGTTACTTCTTCTCCTCGTCGTCCTCGACGACCTCGGCGTCCACCACGTCCTCGTCGTTCGACTCGGGAGCGGCGGTGCCGGCCTCGGGGGCGGCGTCCTGCGCCGACTGGTAGATCGCCTGGCCGAGCTTCTGCTGGCTCTCGCCGAGCTTGTCGGCGGCGGTCTTGACCGCGGCCTCGTCGTCACCGGCGAGCGCCTGCTTCAGCGCGTCGAGATCGCCCTGCACCTCGGTCTTGACGTCCTCGGGCAGCTTGTCCTCGTTCTCCGAGATGAGCTTCTCGACCGAGTAGGCGAGCTGCTCGGCGTTGTTGCGGACCTCGGCGGCCTCGCGGCGCTTCTTGTCCTCGGCGGCGTGCTCCTCGGCCTCGCGCACCATGCGGTCGATGTCGTCCTTCGAGAGGCTCGAGCCGCCCGAGATCGTGATCGTCTGCTCCTTGCCGGTGCCCTTGTCCTTCGCCGACACCTGGACGATGCCGTTGGCATCGATGTCGAAGGTGACCTCGACCTGCGGCACGCCGCGCGGAGCCGGCGCGATGCCGGTCAGCTCGAAGGTGCCCAGGTTCTTGTTGTCGCGGGTGAACTCGCGCTCGCCCTGGAACACCTGGATGGCGACCGACGGCTGGTTGTCGTCGGCGGTGGTGAAGGTCTCGCTGCGCTTGGTCGGGATCGCCGTGTTGCGCTCGATGAGCTTCGTCATGATGCCGCCCTTGGTCTCGATGCCGAGGCTCAGGGGGTGACGTCGATGAGGAGGACGTCCTTGCGCTCGCCCTTCAGCACGCCGGCCTGGAGGGCGGCGCCGACGGCCACGACCTCGTCGGGGTTGACGCCCTTGTTGGGCTCACGGCCGCCGGTGAGCTGCTTGACCAGCTCGGAGACGGCGGGCATGCGGGTCGAGCCGCCGACGAGCACCACGTGGGCGATGTCGGAGACCTTGACGCCGGCCTCGGCGATCACGTCGTTGAAGGGCTTGCGGGTCCGCTCGAGCAGATCCTTGGTCAGCTCCTCGAACTTGGCGCGCGAGAGCGTCTCGTCGAGGTTCGCCGGGCCGTTCTCGGTGAGCGAGAGGTACGGCAGCTGGATCTGGGTGCTCATCGAGTTCGAGAGCTCCTTCTTGGCCTGCTCGGCGGCCTCCTTGAGGCGCTGCAGGGCGATCTTGTCGTTCGCGACGTCGACGCCGGTCGACGACTTGAACTGCTGGATCAGCCACTCGACGATGCGCTGGTCCCAGTCGTCGCCGCCGAGGCGGTTGTCGCCGGCGGTCGCGCGGACCTGGATGGTCGAGAAGTCGTCGTCCTTGCCCACCTCGAGGAGGGAGACGTCGAAGGTGCCGCCACCGAGGTCGAAGACGAGGATCAGCTCGTCCTCCTTGCCCTTGTCGAGGCCGTAGGCGAGCGCCGCGGCGGTCGGCTCGTTGATGATGCGGAGCACGTTGAGGCCCGCGATCTCGCCGGCTTCCTTGGTGGCCTGGCGCTCGGCGTCGTTGAAGTAGGCGGGGACGGTGATGACCGCGTCGGTCACCTTGTCGCCCAGGTAGGTCTCGGCGTCGCGCTTCAGCTTCATGAGCGTGCGCGCGCTGATCTCCTGCGGGGTGTACTTCTTGCCGTCGATCTCGGTGGTCCAGTCGGTGCCCATGTGGCGCTTGACCGACGCGATGGTGCGGTCGACGTTGGTGACGGCCTGGCGCTTGGCGGTCTCGCCGACGAGCACCTCGCCGTCCTTCGTGAACGCGACGATCGAGGGGGTGGTGCGGAAGCCTTCGGCGTTGGCGATGACCGTGGGCTCGCCGCCCTCGAGGACCGCGACGACGGAGTTGGTGGTGCCGAGGTCGATACCGACTGCACGTGACATGTGCTCTCCTTGCTGTTGGTGCGGCGGCCGTGGGCCGCCCGGTTCTGGTGATTCTGCTCCGGGATCGCCCTGGATCCCGAATCCGGTGCGAGCTCAGAAGGTTGAGTCGCTTGTGCTCAAGTTTATCGGGTTCGCGGGCCCCGTCAACCTCGTGCGGGTGAACTTGAGTCGAACACACTCAACTCTCAGCTTCGCTCGTTCCTGCCCCTCGGGCCTCGCTCGCAGTACGCTGTGGCCCATGCCCGAGCTCGATCTCAGCCCCCTCACGGGTCCCGAGGACGGCACCGCCGCGCGCGAACTCTCGGCCGAGATCGATCGCCGTCACGGGCAGACGAAGGCCGGCGCCGCGATCGGGACCGGCTGCGCGCTTCTCCTCGTGATCGTGCTCGGCCTCGGCCTCGCCGCCGCGTTCGCCATGGGCGCGCTCAGCGGTGGTTCGGCCTGGTGGCTCCTCCCCGCGGTCGCCGTCGCGATCCTCACCGGCGGGCTGTGCGTCTTCGTGCTGCGCGGCGCGATCCGGCAGAGCCGCGCGCTGCCCGACCAGCGCTGGCGCATCACCGGCTTCGCCGCGGCCAACGGCCTCGAGCTCGTCGAACGCGAGGCCGATCCCCCGCCGTCGGGTCGGTGATCGGCCGGGGCAGCAAGAATCAGCGCCTCGAGGAGTGCTGCGCTGGCCGGACCGATCGATCGAGGTCGGCGAGTACCACGCCACCGACGTCGGATACCGCGGGATCGAGTCGCCCGTGAGCTTCGGCTATGCCAGGATCGCGCTCGGCGGCTCGGCCCCGCCGTTCCTGCTCGACGCGAAGTCGAACAATTCGATGATCGACGGCGGGAGCATCGCCGGGTTCGTCGACATGCGCGAACCGACCCGTCTCCGAGCCGCGAACGGGGACCGATTCACCCTGTGGGCGTGGAAGCGCGACGGCGAGCGCGCCGCCGCGTTCGTCGACTCCGAGCTGCTCGACCTGCTCGCAGAGCGCCCCGTCGATCTCGAGGTCCTCGGAGCAGAGGCGTTCCTCTACTCGCCCCGCCTGTTCCCGGTCACCGATCCCGGGCTGTGGCCCTGGCTGCTCTCGGTCGCGGAGGCGCTCCGGGCGCGAACCCCCGGCGTTTCCCCGCAGGCGCTACCCTGAGCGCATGATCGCCCCGAATACGGCCGCAGGCGCCGAGGCCGACACCGACCTCCCCGCCGTGCGCAAGCGCACGGTCTTCGCCTGGTCGCTGTGGGATTGGGGGTCGGCCTCGTTCAACGCGGTCGTCACCACGTTCGTCTTCAGCGTGTACCTCACGAGCGAGTCGTTCGGTCCCGAGCAGGAGGTCTCGGCGAAGCTCGGCACCGCGCTCCTCATCGCCGGCGTCGTCGTCGCGCTCTTCGCGCCCGTGATCGGGCGCCTCTCGGACGCCGCCGGCCGGCGCAAGACCTGGCTCGGGATCAACACCGCGATCGTGGTGGCCTGCACCGCGCTGATGGTGCTCGTCGCCCCCGCCGAGCAGTACCTCATGCTCGGCCTCGTGCTGCTCGCGGTCGGCAACGTCGCCTTCGAGTTCGCGAGCGTCAGCTACAACGCGATGCTCAGGCAGATCTCCGACAACCGCAACGTCGGCAAGATCTCGGGCTTCGGCTGGGGCATGGGCTACCTCGGCGGCATCGTGCTGCTCGCGATCCTGCTGGTCGGCTTCATCTTCCCCGACGTCGGCTGGTTCGGGGTCACGAGCGAGGGCGCGTGGAACATCCGCGTCGCCATGGTGCTCGCCGCCGCCTGGTTCGGGATCTTCGCCGTGCCGGTCTTCTTCGCGGTGCCCGAGATCCCCGTCGCCGCCGAGTACCACGGCGCCGGTCGCGGGATCCTGACCGCCTACGCCGACCTGTTCCGCAGCGTGCGGAACCTGTGGCGCACCGCCCGCCAGACCCTCTTCTTCCTCATCGCCAGCGCCGTGTTCCGCGACGGGCTCGCCGGCGTCTTCACGTTCGGCGGCGTGATCGCGGCGCGCAGCTTCGGCTTCGACTCCACCACCGTCATCATCTTCGCCATCGCCGCGAACGTCGTCGCCGGGCTCGCCACGATCCTGATCGGCATGTTCGAGGACCGGATCGGGGCGAAGTCCGTCATGGTCGGCTCGCTCACGCTGATGCTGTTCTGCGGCCTGCTCGTCTTCCTGCTGAACCCGCTCGGCTCCTGGGTGTTCTGGGTGTTCGGGCTCCTGCTGTGCATCTTCGTCGGGCCCGTGCAGTCCGCGAGCCGGTCCTTCCTCGCCCGGCTGATCCCGCCCGGCAAGGAGGGCGAGATCTTCGGACTCTACGCCACGACCGGTCGCGCGGTGTCGTTCCTCGCGCCCGCCGGGTTCACGCTCGCGGTCGCGCTCGGCGGATCCACCATCTTCGGGATCCTCGGGATCGTGCTCGTGCTGATCATCGGCCTGCTCCTGCTGCTGCCCGTCGGGCGGCGCACCACGGTGGCGGCGGGCTGACCGCACGGCCGATCCGCTGCGGCGCGCTCGCGCGAAGCCTCGGAATCACCCCCTCGGATCGGGCCCGATGCGGCCGCCCGGAACGGGTACCCTGGCTGGGTGCCCCGCCCCGAACTCAGCCCCGAGCAGCTCGCCGTCTACGAACGGATCGAGCACACCCGCGAGCACATCTTCGTCACGGGGCGCGCCGGCACGGGCAAGTCGACGATCCTGAACCACCTGGCGTGGAACACGAGCAAGATCATCGCCGTGTGCGCGCCGACGGGCGTCGCCGCGCTCAACGTGGGCGGGCAGACGATCCACTCGCTGCTGCGGCTCCCCACCGGCGTGATCGCCGACCACGACCTCGACCAGCCCGCCGAGCTGAAGAAGATGCTCTCGTCGATCGACACCCTCGTGCTCGACGAGATCTCCATGGTCTCCGCCGACCTCATGGACGCGATCGACCGCGCGCTGCGGCAGGCGCGCGGCAAGAAGCACGACCCGTTCGGCGGCGCGCAGATCATCATGTTCGGCGACCCCTTCCAGCTGCCGCCCGTGCCGCCGCGCGACCCGCACGAGCGCGCCTACTTCAACGACACCTACCGCTCGCTCTGGTTCTTCGACGCGAAGGTGTGGCGCGATTCCCCCATGAGCATCGTCGAGCTCACCGAGGTGCACCGGCAGCGCGACAGCCGCTTCAAGCAGATCCTCGGCGCCGTGCGCCACGGCGTGGTCGACGCGGACATGGCCGGCGAGCTCAACGCCGCGGGCAACCGGCCCGCCCCCGCCGACGCGCTCACCCTCGCGACCACCAACGCCACCGTCAACAGGATCAATCAGGAACGCCTCGCCGGCATCAAGGGCGGCGCGATGCGCGCCGTCGCCGAGGTGAACGGTGAGTTCCGCGAGAACACCTTCCCCGCCGACGAAGTGCTCGAGCTGAAGCAGGGCGCCCAGGTCATGTTCCTGCGCAACGATCCCGACGGGCGCTGGGTCAACGGCACCATCGGCACCGTCTCGCGGGTCTCGGGCACCGTCTGGGTGGAGGTCGACGACGAGGAGTACGAGGTGGAACCCGCCGTCTGGGAGCGGTTCCGCTACCGGTACGACGCCGAGACCAAGAAGCTCGAGAAGGAGGTCGTCGCGGAATTCGAGCAGTTCCCGCTGCGCCTCGCCTGGGCCGTGACCATCCACAAGTCGCAGGGCCACACCTACGATCAGGCCGTGATCGACCTGGGCCCCCGCGCATTCAGCGCCGGGCAGAGCTATGTGGCGCTCAGCCGCGTGCGATCGCTCGACGGGCTCTACCTGCGGCGGCCGCTGCAGCCCCGCGACGTGATCGTCGACCCCAACGTCGTCAGGTTCATGCAGGGGCGGTAGGGGGCCAGGGTCGGGCGCGTTCACCTGTTCCTTCACCCGCGGGAGAGCCCCCGCGTGTTCTCCTTCGAGTGGCGGCAAACGCTCGTAGAGCAGGCCGATTACATCGTTCTGCCACCACTCGGTGGATCTCACCGAGGCTCGGGCGCTCGGTGTGACCCCGGCCACTCTCGCCCACTCGAGATTCGCGCGCCCGCACCATGGAATCGGACGTCTCACTTCACCGCAGTCTGCGCCACCGGGCCGGCCGACCTCTGTCGAGGGCCGGGTCCGGGCCCGGGCAGAGGACTACGCGCCGCTGCTCCGCCGAGAAGAGCGCTTCAGCCATACGAGCGCGCTCCTGCTGCACGGGGCGCCGCTCCGGGCATCCGAAGAACTGCACGTGACCGTTCCGTCGCCGCTCAACCGCTCGACGGGTCGCGGGGTCATCGGCCACCGCACATTGGCGCAATTCGCACCGGTACGGAGCCCGAGCGGCCTCCCGTGCGTGCCGGCTTCCCTTGCGCTGCTGCAATCCGCCGCGATGCTCCCGTTTCTCGAACTCGTGGTCGCCCTCGACCACTTGCGCCGCCCTCGACAGGTTCCCGATGGGGCTTCACTCTCCGAATCAGAAATCGACGATCTCCTCATACGCAGTCGCGCCCGCGGCATCAAGCGACTGCGCGATGCATGGTCGGTGTCTCGGCTCGGCGCGGAATCCCGAATGGAATCCCGCGTGCACGACGTGCTCGCCTCGATGGGCCTCGACGACCTCGAGCTGCAAGCGGACCTCTACGATCGTGCCGGGTCCTGGATCGGACGATTCGACCAGGTCGATCGCACGCGGAGGCGAATCCTCGAGTACGAGGGCAAGCAGCACCGCACAGACCGCCAGCAATATCTCCGCGATCTGACTCGTCTCGACCGCGCTCGGGACGCCGGCTGCAAGATCTTCCGAGCGCACGCCGAGGACTTCCATCCACCACTGCGCGTCAGCCTCGCTCGAAGGTTCGCCGAAGGATGAGCACCCCGGCGTCTACGGCCTCCCCGAGCCGACCCCTCTCTCGAGAGAAGGAGCGTCGGGCCGCGCTAGTTCGCTGCCTTCGCCCGAGCCAGATCGCCGAATACGTCGGTGTTGAAACGGTAGGCGGCACGCACCTCGGCCAGCACGCGATCACGCTCCGCCTGATCGAGCGTCTCACCCAGCGCGTCGAGCTCGGCCCGGTACCGGTCCTTGAACTCAGCGAGATCGCCGAGCGACGAGAAATCGTAGAACGAGATGCCCGCGCGCTCGAAGCCGAACTGCTTCCCCACTCGACGCGCGATCATCTGCCCGCCCGACAGATCGCCGAGGTAGCGGGTGTAGTGGTGCGCGACGAGACCGGGGAGCCAGCCCTCGTCCGCGACCTCACGGATCCGGGCCGCGTACGCCGCGGTCGCGGGAGTGGGTTCGATACGCTCCCGCCAGTCGTCGCCGATCAGGAACACCAGGTCCTCCTCGAGCGCGGCCATGCGCTCGAGGTCGTCCGAGTGGAATCCGGCGAAGCGGGCGTCCTGCTCGAACTTCGCCGCGCTCTCCTCGAGCGCTTCATACATGAAGTAGTGCTGCACGGCGAGCGCGACATAGTCCTCGCGAGTGCCCCGGCCGCGCATGATGCCCTCCATGAACCCGGCACCCTCGCTGTCGGAGTGATCCGACCAGGAACCGCTGCGGATTTCGGCCGAGAACGCCACGGGACCGTCTTGCGCCGGGGCTGGGTGCGGGTTCGAACCGGCGTGCGCCGCGTGGCCGTGGCCGTGGCCGCCCTGAGGATGAGCACCGCCATGGGCCGCGTCTCCCGAGCCGTGCGGATGCTCGGCGCCGCCCTGACCGGGCAGGTGCTGGGGCGCCTCGTGCTCGGCGCGCGGCTCGACGCCGAGGCGCTTGCAGGCCTCGCGATAGAGCAGCACGACCTCCCGTCGGATCTGCGGCCGCTCCGTGATCCGACCAGCGGGCCAGGGCACGCACAGCTCGTGCTCGCCAGCGGCATCCACCACGTTCCAGCAGCCGTGTTCCCCGGTCAGACCCGTCATCGTGCTCGCCGTCGCCTCGGGATACCCGAACGCACGCGCAATCAGCAGGTTGTCGTCGGTGTGGTCGCCGTTCATGTGGCCGATCACACCGGAAATGACGGTCTCGTCGAAATCACTCACTCCGCCATCCTAACTAAGGCTTGCCTAACCCCGCACCTCGGCCACTCCCCCGGCGCGCATCACCGGCCAGGCTCAGCGGCCTCCCGAAAACCAGGCAGTAGAATCGCGAATGTTCTATGCCTGCAAACAGATTGGCGGTCCGGTGATTTCGAAATTCGCTCGACGCTCCCGCATCGCTGTGATCGGTGCCGTCGCCGTCGCAGCTCTCGGCCTCACCGCGTGCACCGGCCAGGGCGCCTCGGGCGGAGCAGACGCGGTGAACACCGTCGACAAGGGACTCTCGGGCAACATCGAGCAGGCGGTCCAGCAGGCCATGAAGCAGAGCGGATCCACCGACGCCATCGTGGGCGTGTGGAGCGGCGACAAGAAGGGCGAGTACCTGCAGTCCTTCGGCTCGGGCAAGCTCGGCGCCGACGCGGCGATCCGCGGTGGGCAGACGACTCAGCCGGCGCTCTGCGCCCTCCTGCTCAGCCTCAACGCCGACGGCACGATCAAGCTCGATCGCGAGGTCTCGAAGGATCTCCCCCGCCAGAAGGGCCTGGAAGGCATCACCTACCAGCACCTGTGCGACGGAACCTCGGGCCTCGCCGATTTCAAGACCGGCATCAGCGACATCTTCGCGAACAACCCGCTCCGTCCGTGGAGCGATCGGGAGCTCCTCGCGAACGGTCTCGTGCGGTCGCCGCTCCCCTGGCCCGGCCAGAACGTCTACATCTCCGACACCGACAGCCTCGTGCTGGCCCGCGCGCTCGAAGAGGTCACCGGCCAGTCCCTCGCGGACCTCCTCAAGGATCGCGTCTACAGCAAGGCGTCGATGGGTTCGACCTACCTCCCGGATCCGAGCGACCTGGCGCTGCCCAGCGGCGGCATGACCGGCCTCACCTATCCCGCGGCGGGCGGCAAGCCCGTCTGCGAGGCGAAGCCCGCGAAACTGAGCAAGATCTCGACCAGCATGCTCAGCGCCGCCGGGGCCTCGGTCACCACGGTCTCGGACCTGAAGAACTTCTACACCGCCTACTTCTCCGGCACGTTCGGCACGAAGAAGGATCAGGAGCTCATCACCAAGACCCAGTCGACCCAGAACCCCGAGCGAGACAAGGACGGGAAGCCGACCAAGGAGGTCGCGCCGGATCCGAACGCGCAGCAGTTCGGCTTCGGCGTCGAGAAGATGGGACCCCTGCTCGGCCGCAGCGGCTCGATCACCGGCGCCATCACCGCCGCCTACCAGGATCCGTCCAGCGGCTACACCGTGGTCGTCACACTGAACAACTCGAGCGCGGGAGCGGGCTTCGCCCGCGCACTGGCCTTCCAGATCGCGGCCCTCTCGAAGGACGCCGGCGCAGGCCCGGACGTCCCCTGGAGCGCCGACGACCAGGCCAAGGCCCTCGCGGGCGCCGCAATCTGCCAGTAGATCGCGGCGGGCGACAACCGCTCAGCAGTCCACGCCCCGGGTTCTGCTAGGCTGAAAAGCGTCGGGTCCGCCCGGCACTGGGGATGTAGTTCAATGGTAGAACTTCTGCTTCCCAAGCAGACAGCGCGAGTTCGATTCTCGTCATCCCCTCCGACACGAGAGCCCCGCCCCGGCGGGGCTCTCGTCGTTTCAGCGGCCGCGCCGCTCCCGGCCGCGCCTTCACCCGCCGCGCCTTCGTCAGCCCCTCACTCCCCGGTCGCGACCGGCAGTCCCGGAGTGTTCGACCACGCGCTCCAGGACCCCGGGAACACCGCGACCTCAAGCCCGATGAGCGCGCCCGCGAGCGCCAGTTGCGCCGCCGTCACCCCCGAACCGCAATAGGCCGCGATCCGCGCCCCGCCCGGCGCTCCGTCCGCACCCGGCATTGCACCCGCATCCGGCGCATGGCCGGGTGCCGCACCCACCGCGGCGAACGCCGCTGCGATCCGATCCGGAGAACGGAAGCGCCCGTCCGGTTCCAGCACCTCCGAGATCGGCAGATTGCGCGCGCCCGGAATGTGCCCCGCGACCGGGTCGATCGGCTCGCTCTCACCCCGGAACCGCTCCGGTGCGCGGGCATCGAGCAGGATCCCGTCCCACTCGGCGACCTGCTCCGCCGAGAGCACGCCCGCTGCGCCGGGCCTCGCGAGCACGACATCGCCCGGCTCGGGCACCACCTCGCCCGGCTCCACCGCCCCACCGACGGCGATCCAGGTTGCGAGGCCGCCGTCGAGCAGCCGCACGTCGCCGATCCCGGCCCGCCGCAGCGCCCACCAGGCCCGCGACGCCGGCAACGATCGCGCATCGTCGTACACGACGACCGTCTGCCCGGCGCGGATCCCCCAACCGCGCGCCGCCGATTCGAGCGCCGCGTCGTCGGGCAACGGGTGCCGGCCGTCCGACGGAGCGCCGTGCCCGGCGAGCTCCCCCTCGAGATCCGCGAACACGGCCCCCGGGATATGCCCGGTCAGGTACTGCTCCCGCCCGTCGGTGGCCCCCAGCCGGTAGCGGACGTCGAGTACACGCGGCGGGGTGTCCCCGGACAGCAGTTCGCGCAGTTCTTCGGCCGAGATGAGGATCGGAGCGGTCATGCATCCATTCTGCGCCCCCGACCACGGCGGCCCACCGTCTCCCAGCGCCCCGACCCCGCCATTCCGTCGGAGATTCGCAGGATTTCGGAGGTCTCAGCCGCAAGCATCCGAAATCGGGCGGATCTCCGAGATCGTGCGAGCACGATCCTCGGTCCGGGCGGGCGGACCGCGAAGCCGGATACGCTGGATCCATGCGCATCGCCACCTGGAACGTCAATTCGATCCGCACCCGAGTCGGCCGGGTGGTCGACTGGCTGGTCCGCGAGGACATCGACGTGCTCGCGATGCAGGAGATCAAGTGCCGGCCCGATCAGTTCCCGGTCGAGGCGTTCGAGCAGGCCGGGTACCGGCTCGAGATCCACGGCCTCAACCAGTGGAACGGCGTCGCGTTCGCGAGCCGCCACGAGATGACCGATGTCGCGCGCGGCTTCGCGGACATGCCGGGCTTCGGCAAGCCGATCGCGGGCCAGGAGGACGTGCAGGGCGAGGGGCCGAACGGCCTTCCGCTCGAGGCGCGCGCCCTCGGCGTGACCGTGGGGGACCTGCGGTTGTGGAGCCTGTACGTCCCGAACGGTCGGGCCCTCAACGACCCCCACTACGCCTACAAGCTCGCCTGGCTCGAGGCCCTGCGCACCGACGCCGAGCGGTGGCTTGCCGAGAATCCGGAGCTGCCGCTCGCGCTCATGGGCGACTGGAACATCGCCCCGCTCGAGGGCGACATGGGCGATCCCTCGTTCGCCGTCGGTCGTTCGACGCACGTCTCGCCCGACGAGCGCTCGATGTTCGCGAGCTTCTCGCCGACCGTCACCGATGTGGTGCGTCCGACCGTTCCCGAGGGCTACACCTTCTGGGACTACAAGGCGGGCCGCTTCCCCAAGGACGAGGGCATGCGGATCGACTTCATCATGGCGTCCGAGGCGTTCGCCGGCGCGGTGACGGGCGCTTCGATCCACCGCCAGGAGCGCACGGGCGATGCCCCGAGCGACCACGTCCCCGTGGTCGTGGACGTGGATCCGGGCCGCCTCGGCGAGTCCTACGAGGACGAGGACGACCTCGATCGTCCCATGTGGTTCTGATCCGACCGGATCGCCGCGCTCCGCGCCTCCGGACGGCGCTCCGCGCCCGCGGAAGACGCTGCGGGGCCGCGGACCGGTCGGTCCGCGGCCCCGCAGTGCGAGTCGCGATCAGCCCTTGATCGCCTCGGCGAGCTTCACCCGGCTGCCGGTGCGCAGGATCGAGTTCTCGTAGATCCGAGCGCCGAGGCCGATGACGAGCGCGATGGTGACGAGGAGGATCGCGATCGCGACCAGCGGCTCCCACCACTCGGCGATGCCGAGGTAGAGGCGCATCGGCATGCCGACGGGCGCCGAGAACGGCACGTAGCTCATGATCCCGAGCACCTCCGGATCGGAGTTGAAGACGATGATCAGCACGTAGGGGATCATCACGAGCATCATCACGGGACTCGTGACCGAGCCGACGTCCTCCTGCCGGGACACGAGCGCAGCGGTCGCCGCGTAGAGCGTCGCGAGCAGCACGAATCCGAACGCGAACAGCACCCCGAACCAGATGAGCGCCGTGCCGAGATCGCCGAACAGCAGGTCCTGGCCGGTGGCGAGCATGCCGAGCGAGGCGAGCGCGATGATCGCGATCACCTGGGCGAGCGCGAGGATGCTGTTGCCGATGATCTTGCCCGCGAGCATGACCCGGGCGGGCACGGTGGCCAGCAGGATCTCGACGATCCGCGTCTGCTTCTCCTCGACCACGCTCTGCGCGATGGTCGTGCCGAACGTCACGGCGCTCATCATGAAGACGATGCCGAAGCCGATCGCGATGAAGTAGGCGAGCATCGGGTTCTTGTCGAGCGGTTCGAGCAGTTTCACCTCGGGCTGCACCGAGAGCAGCTGCACGAGCGACGACGGGGCCGAGTCCTTCGCGAGGACCGTGACGCCGCCCGCTCCGGAACCGCCGGGGACGACCGCAGCGTCGACGTCGCCCGAGCGCACCAGCTTCTCGGCCGCGGACCGGTCGTCGGCCTGCTGGACGTCGAAGCCGGGAGCCTGCTCGAGCACCGCGCCCGCGGTCCCGACGACCGCGACCTTGGTGTCGCCGCCGAGCTTGGAGGCGAAGCCGCCGAGCAGGACCGAGGCGAGCACGAGGAGCAGCAGGATCCCCGTCGAGACGAGGAACGCCTTGCTGCGCACGCGCGTGGTGATCTCTCGCTCGGCGACGAGCCAGGCGAGTCCGACCGAGTTCGCCGGGCCCGGCTGGGCTGCGGCGCGGGGGGCGGTGGTAGTCATCGGATGACCTCCCGGAAGATCTGGGCGAGGGACGGGGTGACGGGCGCGAATCGGGCCACGGGTCCGCGCGCGACAGCGCTCGCCAGCACCGCCTGAGCGGCGTCGGCGGAGGCGTCGAAGCGGGCGAACCTGCCGTCGAGGTGGGTGACCTCGACTCCGGGCTGCTCGCGCACCCAGCCGGCGTCCGCGGTGCCGCCGGCGAGCTCCAGCTCGAACGTCGACCCCGAGTGCTCCGCGCGGAGCGCCTCGCGTGAGCCGGCGGCGCGGATGGAGCCGTCGGCGATCACCACGACGTCGTCGCACAGCCGCTCGACGATGTCGAGCTGGTGCGAGGAGAAGAGCACCGGGGCGCCCTGCGCCGCGAAGTCGCGGAGCACGCCGAGCACGACCTCGACCGCGATCGGGTCGAGCCCCGAGAACGGCTCGTCGAGCACCAGCGCGATGGGCTCGTGCACGAGGGCCGCGGCGATCTGCGCGCGCTGCTGGTTGCCGAGCGAGAGGCTCTCGAGCGTGTCGTTCGCGCGCTCCGAGAGCCCGAGGCGTTCGACGAGGCCCTCGGCCGAGCGCTTGGCCGCCGCCGAGCTCATGCCGTGCAGGCGCGCCAGGTAGACGAGCTGCTCGAGCACCTTCATCTTGGGGTAGAGCCCGCGCTCCTCCGGCATGTATCCGAAGCGGGCGCGATCCCGCTGCGTGATCTCGGCGCCGTCGAGCTCGACCCGCCCCGAGTCGGCGGCGAGCACGCCCAGGATGATGCGCATGGTCGTGGTCTTGCCCGCGCCGTTGCCGCCGACGAAGCCGGTCATCCGGCCCGCCGCGACGTCGAACGCGACGTCGCGCAGCACCCGCCGGTCGCCGAAGCTGCGCGAGATCGAGTGGAGGCTGATCATGGGTTCTCCCTTCCGACTCCCACGCTAGGGATCCCCCGGGGCCCACGCCTCCCCCGCCGGGCTGATCCGGATCCGCCGCCCGGTGGATCCTCGATGTCGGTGCGGCCCGGTAGCTTGGGACCCATGCCGATCCCGCTGCCCCGCACCGACTCGAGCTGGGTGCGTCCCGCTCCGAGTCGCTCCGAGCTGCGCGCAGATGTCGCGTTCGCGGCGTTGATCGCGGTCGGCGCGGCACTGAGTGTGCTGCTCTACGAACGCATCGGCATCTACAAGGAGGTCGCCGACCCGTGGGTCTGGGTGCTCGGCCTCGGGCTCTGCATCCTGCCGCTCGCCGTACGACGCCGCTACCCCGAGGCGGTCCTGCTGCTCGTCGCCGTCGGCTTCTTCGTCTGCGGCCAGTTCGGCGTCCCCGAGATCCTCTTCGTGAACATCGGCCTGTTCTGCGCCTATTACACGGTCGGCGCCTGGGGCCGCAATCGCGTCGTCGCCTTCTGGCTCAGGCTGGGCGTCTCGATCGCGATGCTCGCGTGGCTCATCATCTCCCTCATCGTCACCACCGGCGACCCCGAAGCCTTCCCCGCATACTCGCGCATCGGCGTCTTCTCGCAGCTCGCCGCGTTCGTCGCCGTGCAGATCCTCACGAACCTGCTCTACTTCGCCGGCGCCGCCTACTTCGGCCAGCACGCCTGGCGCGCGGCTCGCACGGCCTCGCAGCTCGACGCGCAGGGGCGAGAGCTCGAACTGGAGCGCCGCACGAGCGCGGCGCAGGCCGTGGCGCTCGACCGACTCGGCGTGGCCCGCGAACTGCACGACGTCGTCGCGCACCACGTCTCGGTCATGGGGATCCAGGCCGCGGCCGCACGGCGCAGCCTCGATCGGGACCCGGCGCTCGCCTCGGAGGCGCTCGCGGTCGTCGAGGAGAGCGCCCACACCGCCGTCACCGAACTGCGCGGCCTGGTGCGCACCCTGCGGTCGCCCGACGAGGACGACGCGGCGTCGACCGTCGGCGTCGCCCAGTTCGCCGAGCTGGCCGAGGCATCGCGCCGAGCGGGCACGCCGACCGAGCTGATCGTGATCGGCGAGCCCCGGCCGCTGCCGATGCTCGTCGACGTCGCGCTCTACCGGGTCGTGCAGGAGGCACTGACCAACGTGCGCAAGCACGCGGGATCGGGCGCGAGCTGCACGGTCCGGCTGCGGTTCGCCGCCGACGCCGTCGAGGTCGAAGTGACCGACGACGGGATCCGGCAGACGCTGCCCGGCTCCCGCACCGCCGGTTCCCAGCTCGGCCTCCGAGGCATGCGCGAACGGGTCGGCGCCGTGGGCGGCACGCTGCAATCGGGGCGACGCGAGCAGGGCGGATTCCTGGTGCGCGCCCGCGTGCCCTCGGGGTCGCCGCGGAGGTCGACGCATGATCCGCGTGCTGCTCGTCGATGATCAGGCCCTGGTGAGGTCCGGATTCCGCATCATCCTCTCGGTCGAGCCCGATATCGAGGTGGTGGGCGAAGCCGCCGACGGCCTCGAGGCCGTGGCGCTGGCATCCGAGCTGCGCCCTGACGTGATCTGCATGGATGTCGAGATGCCGAATCTCGACGGCATCGCCGCGACCCGGCGCATCCTGGCCCAGGGCACCGCCGGATCCGAACCGCCAGCGGTCCTCGTGCTCACCACCTTCGGGCACGAGGAATACCTGTTCGACGCCCTCGCCGCGGGGGTCAGCGGCTTTCTGCTGAAGACCGCGCGTGCGGAGCAGTTCGTCGATGCGGTGCGCACGCTCGCCGCCGGGCACGCCCTGCTCGGCCCCGACGTAACCCGGGCGGTCATGAGCCGCGCCGCCGGCGGCGCCGACCAGACCGCACCGATCACGCTCCCGCGCTCAGAGCCGGGCGGCGGTGCGGAGGTTCCGGAGGACACCTCGAGCCCCGCGCAGACCGCGGGCGGTTCAACTCCCGCGGAGCACGCCATCGACCCGGCCGCGCTCGACAGCGTCGGGCTCACGGAACGGGAGCGCGACGTGTTCGCGCTCGTCGCGCTCGGCCGCTCGAACGCGGAGATCGCGGGCGAGCTGTTCCTGGGAGAGGCGACGGTCAAGACGCACGTGTCGAAGATCCTGCAGAAGCTCGGGGCACGGGATCGGATCCAGGCCGTCGTCTGGGCGCACACCCACGGCGGACGCTGACCCCGGGTGTCGGCGGCCGCGCCGCACCGAACGCCTCCTGCCACGACGAACGGCGCGCGTAACCGCGGGTCACCTTCACACCGAGTCGGGTCGCGCATGATTGGCTGAGTCGGGAACGCACACCCGGGAGGCTTCCGTGACCGCACCAGCATCCAGCGCATTCTCCGACGCCCACGCGGCCTGGCACGCCGGCGTGGAGGCCGCGCGCACCGCACCCTACGGGCCGCTGAGCCCGACCGCCATGCACTGGCTCACCGAGGCGCCGGCCGAGCTGCCGGGCCTCCCCGGTCGCTGGAGCGCCGACCGGGACGGCCTCGTCACCGTCGAACTCGGCGCCGCCGACGGCGTCGCCCGCGACGGCGTGCCCGTCTCGGGCACGATCGAGCTCGGCCCGCTGACCGGGATCGCCGGCACCTCGCTGACCTGGGGCGAGATCCTGCTCGACGTCGCGGCGCGCAGCGGCCGGATCGTGGTGCGGCCGCGCGATCCCGAATCGCCCGACCGCCGCGACTATGCCGGCACCGGAGTGTTCCCGCCCGACGAACGGTGGCGCGTCACGGCGCGCTTCGTGCCGGCCGCGCGCGACGGCGTCGCAGTCGCATCGGCTGCAGGCCCGGACGCCCTGCAGCACTACGATTCGCCCGGCACCGCGGAGTTCGAGATCGATGGCCGCCCGCTCGCGCTGACCCTGTTCGGCTCGGCGGAGCGCGGAGACCTCCGCGCGATCTACGCCGACGAGACCGGCCGGGACCTCACCTTCCCCGCGGCCCGCTTCGTCAGCGTCGAGACGATCGACGCCGAGACCGTGGTGATCGACTTCACCCGCACCACCAACCCGCCCTGCGCCTACTCGGAAAGTGCGACCTGCCCGTTCCCACCGCCCGAGAACCGCCTGCCCGTGCGGATCGAGGCGGGCGAGCTGCGCGACCGGGGGTCCGACTCTAGCCGCTGCCCGCCGACCCCGGGGCTCCCGCCCCGTCATCGGGTCCGCGCCAAGTGCCGGCCGCGGGCGATCGCACCGATGATGAGCGCGTGCACCTCCTCCCAGTGATAGACGACCTGCTCGTAGCTCACCCGGATCACCTCGTAGCCGTGGTGCAGCAGCACCGCGTCGTGGGCGTTGTCCCGATCCCGCTGCGCACCGACGTGGGTGCGCCCGTCGATCTGCACGACGAGCCGCTCGCCGAACAGCAGGTCGACGCGACGCCCGAACAGCGGGACCTGAACTCGGACCGGGATCCCCAGCCAGGAATACCGGTCTCTGACGATCGTCTCCAGCCCAGAATCCGCGAATGGGATGCAGTCCGTGAGGATCGCGCGAGCACGAGCGCCGAGCGGGAGCTGTTCGATCGACAGCGCATCGACGAGCCTCCGGTTGAGCGCCGATTCCCACATGACCAGGGCGTCCTCGCGCGGCTGGCACACGGCGACCAGCGCGAGCACGTTCTCGATCGGGTCTTCGAGCCGCCCCGGCTCGCGAGGCACGAGCGGCTTCGCCCAGTGCACCGTGCACCTGGGCAGCAGGACCCTCGTGTGCGGATGGCGAGCGGCCACATGATGCTCGGAGGCTCGTTTCGGGACCCAGAGGCCGATCCGTTCGGCCTGCGTGACGCAGCTGAGCAGCACCCCGTGAGTCGCCGCACCCACCAGATCGGGATCTGCGCCCGGCAACGCCAGCCACCCTCGTTGCGGGCGGAGCACCCGACCGTCGGAGACGGCTCGCCCGATCCGATACGCCGAGTGCCCGTGCTCGATGACCTCGCGCGAGCGGATCACTCCGCCGCGCCGGGCGATGAGGGTGACGATGTCCATGCTCGAGTGTCCCGGGTTCAGACCCCGAGGATCGTTGGAACACCGGATCTGTGGACAGGAATCGTCGGGCTCGGCCTCGCACGCCCCGTGTGGACGGCGAGCGGGGGTGGCCGAGGAGTCGAGATCAGACTGAGTTTCGTGCTCAGACTGAGAAACCGGTCCGGATCCTCAGTCTGAGCACGAAACTCAGTTCGGGCGAGAAACCTCGGGGGAGCAAGAGCAAGAGCCGCAGCTCAGACCTCGGCCCCGACAGGCACCGCGGCCCGGGCGACGGCAGCCGCGTCCGCGAGCAGCGCCCGGGCGCAGCGATCGTGCACCCGGAACGGGAGCGAGTCGAAGCCCGGGCGGGTGAAGGCTCCCCCGGTGAGGCCGGCTACGAAGGGACCCACCGCGTACTGGCGCGGAGCCCCCGGCAGACGGCCCTCGGGGGAGGCCTCGATCCGGCCGGTCGTGAACCGCTCGCCCCGCTCGACCACGGCGAGCTCCCGCATGACGCCGCGCTCGACGAGCCGGCGCAGCAGCGGATCGTCGCTGCGCGACGCGCAGGCCTCGGGCAGCCAGGCGTCGATCAGCACGCGCGCCGACGCCGACGTGCGCGCCGTCCCGCCCGCGACCGCGGCGGATCCCGAAGCGCGGAACGCACCCGCGTCCTCGTCGGCGAGGAGCTCGACGTCGCCGCCCAGGAAGCGCACGACCCCCGCGTCGGCCAGCGCGAGCAGCTCTTCGAGACGGTGCCCGGGCGGGCCGCTCGCGAGATAGCTGAAGAACGCGTGCCAGCGCCCCGGCAGCGATGCGGCCCGGCTCCGCGCGTTCCAGCGCTCACCCGGAACCTCGGCGAGCGACAGGTAGACGTGCAGCGCGGTCAGGAACAGAGCGAGGGTCGCGCTGTGCTCGGGCGAGGTGCGATGCCGCAGGTCCTGGGCGATATGGGACCGGACCCGATCCTGCACGGTCCCCGCGGCGAACGCGAGCGACCCTGCGGACCCGCGGAACCCGCCGGCCTCCGCGGACCATCCGGCGCCCGCGTCCTCCCCCGGGTCCGGGGCGTGCGCGAGCGGCCGGTCGAACACGGCGAGATCGAACCGGTCCTCGGGATCGGGGACATGCGCGGCGGCGAGCGCGGCGAGCACCCCGGGATCGCGCGTGTCGAGGGCGGCCCGGAGCCGCGGGGCGAACTCGGTCCAGTCGAGGGTCACACGGCCGGGGTGTCCGGTGCTCAGTTCGCGGTAGTACCCGGTGGTGAGTTCGGCGACGACGAGGGGCCAGACGTCCCGCTCGAAGTCGAGGCCTTCGGCGTCCGCGGCGCGATCCGCCCGCTCCTCGAGGGCCCGGTGGAACTCGGCTCCGAGGTACTCCAGGCGCACGGGGTCGCCCGAGAGGGCGGTCGTGATCTTGGATCGGTAGGGCACTCCGCGGCGGGACCCGAGGTGCAGGATCGGCTCGCGACCGCTCGGCCGGTAGCCGAGCACTCCGTCGGCGTCGCGTGCGAAGCGTCCGCCGCGCCCCTCGGTGAGGAGCACGACGAGGTCGATCGCCGCGAGGCCCAACCCGCGCACGATCACGTCGGCGCCGGCGGGGACGCCGTCGAGGTCGACGTCGGCGGTGAATGCGGGCGCGATGTAGCCGAGCCCGTGGCGGTCGGCGAAGGCGCCGAGCCGGATCGACTCGTCGGACGGCAGCGTGCCGCTGTGGCCGAGCGCGTGCACGACGAGGTCGGCCTCGAGTTCCGCGCCGGAGGCGAGCCGGACGCGGTGCGGGGTGCCGCGTTCGCCGCAGCCCGGTTCGACGTCGACGGCGCGATCGGGCACCCACTCCACCGAGAGGCCGGCGGGGCCCGATGCTCCGGCCCGTCGCAGGGTCTCGTCGAACGCCCAGCTCAGGTACGCGTTGTTCAGCCGCCGCGTCGGGAAGTCGCGCTCGCCGATCTCGGCGAGTTCGCGGAACAGTTCGGCGTCGGCCCAGGCGGGCGCCTCGATGGCTCCCTCGCGCACCGCTCGCACCCACTCGGCGAGGGTGGGTCCCGGTGCGACGGGGCCCTCGATGCGGCACGACGCGTCGGTGAAGAACGCGACGTCCGCGAGCATCGAGTTGAGCTTCAGCAGCGGCGACTGCGCGCTGCGCCAGATGCGCCCGCCGCCCGGCGGGTGCGGGTCCACGAGCCGCAGTTCGATCCGAAGGTCCGGGGCGAGCTCGGCCCGGTTGGCGACGACGCGTTCGAGCAGCATCGCCGCGGCGGGGCCCGCGCCGATGCCGACGATGCGCACGGCCGCCCGGGGGTCCTGGTCGCCGCTCATGGCTTCGGGAGTCCGGGCGGGTTGAGCTGCGAGGTCCGCACGGCTTCTTCGCTCTGGCCCCAGCGCTGCAGGACCTTCGCGTAGGTGCCGTCGTCGATGAGGTGCTGCAGCACGATCTGCACGGGCTTCGCGAGTCCGCTGCCCTTGGCCGATACGGTGCCGACCTCGCCGCTGACCGGGTACGCGCTGTTGAACTTGCCGACCACGCGGGTCTCGCCCTGGGTCTGCTCCTGGAACTTCGCCAGCGAGTACGGCAGGATGCTCGCGTCGACGCGGCCGGACTTGAGGGCGAGCTGCCCCGCGGCGAAGTCGTCGAAGTACACGGCCTCTCCGGGCGGCAGTCCCGCCTTGCGGTTCTGCGCGATCCAGTCGAGCAGGAACTTCTCCTGGTTGGTGCCGCTGCCCACCACGACCCTCAGTCCCGAGACGTCCTTCGCCTCGGCGATGCGCGTGACGGGGCTGCCCCCGGCCACGACGAAGCCCATCACGGCGTCGCGGTAGGTCGCGAAGTCGAAGAGCTCCTTGCGCTCCTCGGTGACGCCGATGTTGGTGAGCGCCAGGTCGTACTTGCCCGACTCGATGCCGAGCGGCCAGTCGGCCCAGGCCACGTTCTCGGGCGCGTACTCGAGGCCGAGGCCCTCGGCGATGAGCGAGGCGAGGTCGGGGTCGCTGCCGATGATCGTCTGGGCGTCGTCCTCGGCGAAGAACGAGGTGGGAGGGGCACCCGCGCCGCCGAGCGCGACCGTCAGCTTCCCGGCCTGCACGGGACGGAACCCGCTCTGCTCGAGCGCGTCCACGGCCTCGGCGATGGGCTTCGTGTGCGGCCGCTCGGCGAGGTTCTTCGTGGTGAGATCGAAGCTCGGCGCCGCCGTCGCGGCCGGCGCCGAGCCCCCGCCGCTCTGCTTCGCGGCGCGGTCCGCGTCGGTGACCACCGCCGAGCAGGCCGTGAGCGCGAGCGCGACGACGGCCATGGCGGCGACGGATCCGGTGCGGGAGAGGCGTGAGGCGAGTGGCATGGGAGGCTCCTGGTGGGTTCGGGATGGCTGCGGCGCGGCCGGCCGCGGATCGCGCGGCCGGCCGCGGGGCGTATGGATCAGGGCCGGGGCAGGCCGGGCGGGTTGATCCGCGATTCGGGGATCGCCTCGGCCTCGGTGGCCCAGCGCTTCAGGACGGCGTCGTACTCGCCGTTCTTGATCAGGTGGTTCAGCACGATCTGCACCGGCTTCGCGAGCCCGTTGCCCTTCTTCGTGGTCGCACCGATCTCGGCGGTCGCGGGGTAGCCCCCGTTGAGCGTGCCGACGACGGTGCTCTGCCCGGTGGTGGCGGCGCGGAACGAGGCTGCGGCGTTCGGGCCGAGGATCGCGTCGACGCGACCGGAGGAGAGGGCGAGGGCGGCGGCGGCCTGATCCTCGTAGTAGACGGGCTCCCCCGGGGGCAGGCCGGCCTTCTTGTTCTCGGCGAACCAGTTCAGCAGGATCTTCTCCTGGTTGGTGCCGCTGCCGACCACGACCTTGAGCCCGGAGACGTCGGCCGCCTTCGAGATCTTGGTGATCTTGCTGCCCTTCTTGACCTCGAATGCGACGACGTCCTGCCGGTAGGTGGCGAAGTCGAAGAGGTCCTTGCGCTCCTCGGTCACGGTGATGTTGGTGACGCCCAGGTCGTACTTGCCCGACTGGATGCCGAGCGGCCAGTCGGCCCAGGCCACGTTCTCGGGCGCGAACTGCAGGCCGAGCCCGTCGGCGATGAGGTTCGCGATGTCCGGGTCGCTGCCGACGAAGGTGCGGTTGTCGTCTTCGGCGAGGAACGAGGTGGGCGGCACGTAGGCGCCGAGCGCGACGGTCAGCTTGCCGGGCTGCACGGGGGTGAAGCCGCTCTCCTTGAGCGCGGCCACCGCCTCGGGGACGGGGTCGATGTGCGGCCGATCCTTCAGGTTCTTCGTCGAGAGGTCGAAGGGCGACTTCGCGGTCGCGGGATCGCTCGCCGCCGAGGCCGCGGATCCGGAGGAGCTGCACCCCGCGAGGCCCGCGACCGCGAGCACGGCGACGAGGGCCGCCGAGGCGGTCGCGGTGGCCGCCGCACGTCCGGGTCGTCGGCGGCGGCCGAGGGCGGGGATCTGCTGGGGAACGATCATGATGCTGGGTCCTGGTTCTGGGAGTGGTCGTGGAATGGACGTCGGAGGATGGAGGGTCGGATGCGGGCTCGGCCGGGGCCGGCGGAGGCCCGAGGCGAGGGTCAGAGCACCTTCTCGAGGAACGCGCGGGTGCGGGGATGCTCGGGATCGCGCAGCACCTGCTCGGGCGGCCCGACCTCGAGCAGCCGACCGCCGTCGAGGAACGCGACGCGGTCGGCCACGGAGGCGGCGAACGCGATCTCGTGCGTGACGATCACGAGCGTCGTGCCGTGGTGGGCGAGGCGCTGGATCACGGCGAGCACCTCGCCGACGAGCTCGGGGTCGAGCGCACTCGTGGGTTCGTCGAACAGCAGCACGTCGGGATCGAGCGCGAGCGCACGAGCGATGGCGACGCGCTGCTGCTGCCCGCCCGAGAGCTGGCGCGGGTAGTGCTCGGCCCGGTCGGCGAGCCCGACCGACGCCAGCAGTTCGCGGGCCCGCGCCACGGCGTCGGCCCGGTTCGACCGGCCGAGCGCGAGCGGCGCCTCGATCACGTTCTCGAGCGCGGTGAGGTGCGGGAACAGGTTGAAGTTCTGGAACACCATGCCCACGCGGGTGCGGCGCTGCAGCACCCGCTTCTCGGGCAGCTCGTGCAGCCGGTCGCCGCGTCGCTCGTAGCCGATGTAGTCGCCGTCGATCGTGATGGCGCCCGCGTCGATCGTCTCGAGGTGGTTGATCGCGCGCAGCAGCGTGGACTTGCCCGAGCCCGACGGGCCGATGAGGGCGAGCACCTCGCCCGGCTCGACCGTGAGCGAGACGTCGCGCAGCACGGGGCCCGCCGCGTACGACTTGTGCACGCCCGAGATCTCGATCCGGCCCGGCGCGGTCGCGACGGCGCTCATGCGGCACCTCCCGTGGCGCGGGCGTCGGCGCTCAGCGCGGCGACCGAGTGCGCGGGCAGGGCGACGGGGATCCCGCGGCCACGCGCCGCACGCGTCGATCCACCGCGGCGCCGCAGGGTCGAGCGCAGCCGCTGCAGCGGCGTCGGCGGCAGCTCGCGCGCGGATCCCCGTGCGAAGCGGCGCTCGATCGCGTACTGCACGACGCTCAGCACGGTGGTGAAGATCGTGTACCAGACGGCCGCGACGAGCAGCAGCGGCACCACCTGCTGGTTGCGGTTGTAGACGACCTGCACGGTGTAGAACAGCTCCGGCAGGGCCAGTACGAACACCACTGAGGTGCCCTTCAGCAGGCCGATCACCTCGTTGAACGCGTTCGGCACGATCGCGCGGGCCGCCTGGGGCAGCACGATCCGGAAGAAGCGCCGGCCGCGGGGGATCCCGAGGGCCTTCGCCGCCTCGATCTGCCCCTGATCCACCGACAGCAGCCCGCCGCGGATGATCTCGGCCGAGTACGCGGCCTGGTGCAGCGAGAGGCCGAGGATCGCGGCGACGGTCGCCGAGATGAGGCGGGTCGTGTCGAACTCGACGATCCAGAAGTCGGTGGTGAACGGTGTGCCGAGGCCGAGGGTGGGGAACAGGTAGCCGAGGTTGAACCAGAGCACGAGCTGCACGACGAGCGGGATCGAGCGGAAGAACCAGGTGTACCCCCACGCGAAGGAGCTCAGCAGGGCGGATCCCGAGAGGCGGGCGACCGCGAGCACCGCGCCGAGCACGAACCCGAGGGCCGCCGAGACGGCCGTGAGCCAGAGCGTCAGCCAGAGCCCGTGCAGCACCGCCTCGTTGAAGAAGTACTGGGCGAAGATCGGCCAGCGCCACTGCTCGTTCGCGAACAGGGTCCAGACGAGCTGCGCGAGCACGAAGACCGCGACGGCGCTGAACGCCCAGCGCCACCAGTGCCGCAGCGGCACGACGCGGAGGCGTGCGCCATCGGCCGGCACGGAGCCGCGCGGGTCCGGCGCGCTCGCGGCGGCCGCGGGTTCCGCGGTCGGATCCGCGGTCGTGGGGTCGACGGTGAGGGTCATGCGGCGACCTCCTGCTCGATCAGGGCGGCGGCGCTCGCGGTCACGAGCGCCTTCTCGAAGGGGTGGATCCCGATCTGATCGGCCGGCAGCGCCGGGTCGAAGAGCGGGGTGTATCCGTGGCCGAGGTAGAGCGCCACGGCCTCGGGCTGCCGCGGGCCGGTGGTCAGGTAGACCCGCGAGTACCCGAGGCGGGCGGCCTCGCGCTCCAGCTCGGTGAGCACGACCTTGGCGACGCCGCGCCCGCGGTGGTCGGATCGGGTCCAGATGCGCTTGAACTCGGCGGTGTCGTCGCTGTGCCGCATGAACGCGCCGCCCGAGATCGGCTCGCCGTCGCGCAGCAGCACGAGGAACGCGCCGTCGGGTTCGGCGAACGCGTCGGCCGGATAGCGGTTGAGCTCGGTCGAAGCCGGCTCCCCGAACACCTCGACCCCGTAGCGGGCGTCGTATTCCCGCTCCAGGTCGTCGAGCAACGGCTTCGCGAGGGGATCGGCGACGCTCACCCGGCGCACCTCGGTGCGGGGGCGGGGCGGGGTCGGCAGGCCGAGGGTACGGCGCAGCGTCGGCGCGGCGCCCGTCGTCGGGTCCGTCTCGTACTCGGTGCGGAAGACGCCCCGCTCCTGCAGCAGGGGCACCACCCGGTCCACGAACTCGTCGAGTCCGCCCGGCGTGAGGTGCGGCACGAGCACGAAGCCGTCGGACGCGCGCTCGCCGACGTAGCGGTCGATCTCGGACGCGACGGTCTCGGGGGATCCGACGAGGGTGTGCTGCGCGGTCTCGGCGGCGACGAGCTCCCGCAGCGTCAGCCCCTCGCGCCGCGCGCGGTCCCGCAGCTGCTCGGCGCGCGCCACGCGATCCTCGACTCGGGTCGAGACCTGCCCCTGCCGGGTCTCCGCGTCGCCGGGATCCTGCGTCGGCAGCGCGCCGTCGGGGTCGAGGCCCGGGAGCTCGCGACCCCAGATGGCTTCGATCCACGCGACCGCGGTCTGCGGACTCGTCTGCGCGAGGGCGATCTCGCGGGATCGCTCCCGCGCATCCGCGTCGGTGTCGCCGAGCGCGAACGTGGCCCCCGGCAGGATCAGCAGCGACTCCTCGGTGCGGCCCGCGTCGGGCAGTCGGCCCTTGACGTCGCGGTAGAAGCGCTGCCCGTCGGCGAAGCCCGTATGCCGCGAGAAGATGATCTCGGCGTTGGCCGCCGCGAAGTCGCGACCCGCCGGCGAATCGCCCGCCTGCACGATCACGGGGTAGCCCTGGGGGCTCCGCGGCACGGTGCTCGTCGCGGCGATGTCGAACTGCGACCCGCGGTGCACCACGCGGTGCACGCGGGCGGGATCCACGAAGCGGCCCGCCGCGCGGTCGGCGAGGATCGCCCCAGCCTCCCACGAGTCCCAGAGCTCCTTCGCGAGCTCGACGAACTCCTCGGCCCGCGTGTAGCGCTCGGCGTACGGCAGGAACCCGCCGCGGCGGAAGTTGCCGCCGTGGAAGGCGTCGGGCGAGGTCACCACGTTCCAGCCGACCCGGCCGCCCGAGAGATGGTCGATCGTCGCGAGCTGGCGAGCCAGTTCCACCGGCTCGTTGAACGTGCTCGACAGGGTGCCGACGACCCCGATGCTCCGCGTCACGGAGGCCATCGCCGTGAGGATCGCGAGGGTCGCGGGGCGCCCGGCGACGTCGAGGTCGTGGATCCGGCCCTTGTGCTCCCGCAGGCGCAGGCCCTCGGCGAGGAAGACGTAGTCGAAGCGCCCCCGTTCGGCGGTCTGCGCGAAGCGGCGGAACGACTCGAAGTCGATGTGGCTGCCGGACGCGGGGTCGCTCCAGACGGTCGTGCTGTTGACGCCCGGGAAGTGGGCGACGAGGTGCACCCGGCGGGTGCCCTGCGGTGCGGCGCTCATGCGGCGGCCTCCGATCGGGTGTCGTAGCGGTTGCCCGCTCGGCCGAGGCCGAAGCGGGAGCGCAGGTGGCCTGCGGTGGGGTCGGTCGGGTCGGCGAAGTCGGGATCGGCTGCCGTGACCGCGGCCGCGAGCCCGCGGTCGCGCAGGATCGGCAGCAGCACCTCGCCGATCGCCCGGAGGTCGGCGGGGAGGGTCAGCGGGCGGAGGCGCACACCGTCGATCCCGGCCGAACGCCACTCGGCGATCAGCTCGGCGGCTTCATCGGCCGAGCCCGCGAGCACCCGGGCATCGCTCGACGCCGCGAAGGGCGCGCCGGCGAGCGCGTCGAGGCGCACCAGCCGCTCGACGGCGGGCTCCTCGGCCGTGTCCAGGGCGAGCGCCAGGTCGGCGACGATGCGCAGGCGAGCCAGGCCCGAAGCCGCGCGCGCGGCGGCGATGCCGGGATCCCGTTCGATCGCCCGGATCGCGGCGACGATCTCGGCCGCGGTGCTCCCGCGCCAGGCGCCGGCCCGGGGCGACGTGCTCTCGGGCGTGACGATCACCACGTCGGCGACCCGTGCCGCCAGCTCCGCGACGGGGGCGGAGTGCGCGAGCACGACGATGGGCAGCTGTCCCTGCGGCGAGCGCGGCACGATCGAGGGGCCGGCGACGCTGAAGCGCTCGCTCGCGAAGTCGATGGGGTGGACCCGGTCGCGATCGAGGAAGCGACCGGTGGCGGCGTCGCGGATCTCGGCGTCGTCCTCCCAGCTGTCCCAGAGGCGGCGGGCGACCTCGGCCGAGTCGGCGGCGTCGGCGAGCAGCTCGTCGAGGCCGGCGTCGGAGGCGCCGGATGCGACGGCGTCCCGGTCGATCTCGGGTGCGGGCCTGCGACCGAACGCGGCGGCGGAAGCGGCGTCGGCCGAGATCCGCAGCTGCCACCCGGCACGGCCGACCGAGACGTGGTCGAGCGTCTGCAAGCCGGTGGCGACGTGGAACGGCTCGGTGTGGGTGGTGGTGACCGTCGGGATCAGGCCGATGCGGCTCGTACGGGGCGCGATCCAGTCGGCGAGGAGCGCCGCGTCGAGGCGGCCGAGCACGGTCGATCCGTCGTACGCCGGGTCGGCGGGGTCGGCCTGGCCGACCAGCTCGTCCGCGATCGCGAGGTAGTCGAGCCCGGCGGTTTCCGCGAGTTCGGCGAGTTCGACCCAGGTCTCGGCGGCGAAGAGGGCTTCGGCGCGGGAGCTCGCCTCGCGCCAGGCGGCGGGATGCCAGCCGGCGCCGTCGAGCGCGACGCCGACGGTGAACGGGGTGTCACTCGATTTCGATCCAGTTATGGGAGACATGCGGTTAGCTTATGAACATGTGACCGGCGCGGATCAAGCAGATGACGCTCGATGACACCCCGGGAATGCGCCTCCCGCCCGCGCGCGTCATTTTCCGTCACCTTATGGAAGCCATGCTGCAAGCTTATGGACGGAGCTCGGCTCGATTGCCCGGGCCCGGCACGGACCTCGAATCCGGCGGACGCACCGCCGGAGGAAACGGAGAACGGCGCGTGAGCACCGAAACGACCACCGGAACCGCGGTCGCGACCCCGCCCGAGCACGGCGAACGGACCACCGCACGCAGCTTCGACGACCGCGAATACCGCGACGCGATGGGCGGCTTCGCCTCCGGCGTCACCGTCATCACGACGCACGGCGTCGACGGGCCGGTGGGCTTCACCTGCCAGTCCTTCTACAGCGTCTCGATCGACCCGCCGCTCATCTCCTTCTCCATCGCCCGCACCTCGCAGAGCCTCGCCTCGGTGCGCGAGCACGGTCGCATCGTCGTCAACTTCCTGAGCGCCGAGCAGCAGCACCTCAGTGCGCAGTTCGCGCGCTCCGGCACCGACAAGTGGCGGGGCGTCGCCTGGCATCCGTCCGAGAGCAACGGCGCCCCGACGCTCGACGCCGTCACCGGCTGGGTGGCCGGCGAGATCGAACGCGAGGTCGAGGCGGGCGACCACCTCATCTTCCTCGTCCGGGTCACCGGCATCTCCACGGACCCCGAGCGCGAACCGCTGCTCTTCTACCGCGGCGCCTATCGCGAGCTCGAGTACATGATCTGAGGCACCGTTCGCCCGCAGCGAGTTCTTCCCGGATTCTGCGCGCGCGCCCGGATCCGCGGAGTAGCCTGCGAGCGTCACCGACGAAACGAGGATCCATGCGCGCGCTCAGCTACTCCGAATTCGGCCGTCCCGGCGAGGTGCTCGCCGTGAACGACATCCCGCTTCCCGAGCCGGGGCCCGGACAGGTGCGGGTGCGCACCCGCTTCGCCCCCATCCACAACCACGATCTGCTGACCGTGATGGGCCGCTACGGGATCCGCCCCGATCTGCCCGCGCTCGCGGGCAGCGAGGCCGGCGGCACGATCGAGGCGCTCGGGGAGGGCGTGACGGGGCTCGAGGTCGGCCAGCGCGTCTCCGTGGGCCGCGGCTCCGGCACCTGGGCCGAGAGCTTCCTCGCCTCTGCGTCCGCGGTGATCCCCGTTCCCGACGCCCTGAGCGACGAGCAGGTCGCGCAGCTCGGATCCATGCCGTTCAGCGCCATCAGCGTGCTCGACTCCCTCGGGCTGGCCGCCGGCGACTGGCTCGTGCTCAACGCCGGCAACGGCGCCGTCGGGCGCATGGTCGCCCAGCTCGCCGAGTCCCGCGGCATCGGCGCCGTCTCGCTCGTGCGCCGCGCCGACGCCGTAGCGAGTCTCGCGGCGGAGGGCGTGCCGCACGCCGTCGCGACGGATGACGACGGCTGGCGCGACCGGGTCGCCGAGATCACCGGCGGGGCCCCGATCCTCGGCGCCATCGACTCGGTCGGCGGCGCGTCCGCCGGCGAGCTGCTCTCGCTGCTCGGCACCGGCGGCACCCTCGTGGTCTTCGGCGCGATGGGGTCGCCCGCGCTCGAGCTCGCCTCGACCGACATCATCTTCAAGCAGCTGACGGTGCGCGGGTTCTGGGGCACCAAGGTGTCGGCCGCCACTCCGGCGGAGCGGCAGCGGGAGCTGTTCGCCGAGCTCATCGAGCGGATCGTCGACGGCACCGTGACCCTGCCCGTCGACCACGCCTACCCGCTCGAGCAGATCGCCGAGGCGGCGGCGCGCAACTTCGCACCCGGCCGGGCCGGCAAGGTGCTGCTGCAGCCGTAGGGCGGAGGTTCGGCTCCGGCTTCGGCTTCGGAAGGAGATTCGGCGTCAGAAGGATCCTCTCGTGGGAGTGATCCTGCTGACGCCGAATCTCCTTCCGGGGCGGGCCCGCGAACGGCGAGACGCTAGCCGAGCTGCGGAGGCATCGGCTCGCCGCGACGCTCGAGGTGCCGCAGCACGCGCGCCTCGAGCCCCGTGCGCACCCCGGGCCACTCGTGCTGCAGGATCGAGAACACGACCGTGTCGCGCACGTACCCGGGCATGCGCTTGTGGGCGCGCAGGATCCCGTCCTGCTTCGCCCCCAGGCGCGCGATGGCCGCGCGCGACTGCTGGTTGAGGAAGTCGGTGCGGAACTCGACCGCCGGGCAGTCCCACACCTCGAAGGCGTGCCGCAGCAGCATGAGCTTCGACTCCGGATTGGTGCCCGACCCCTGCGCGCTGAGCGCGTTCCACGTGGAACCGATCTCGACGCGCGGCACCGATGCGTCGATGTTCATGAACGTCGTCATGCCGATGAGCGCGCCCGTGTCGAGCCGGCGCGCGGCGAACGGGATCATCGACCCTTCCTCCTGCAAGCGCAGGCGCCGCAGGATCTCGTCCCCCATGCCGTCGGGCGTCGGCACGGACGTGAACCAGGCGCGCCAGAGCTCGCCGTCCCGCACCGCCTCCACCAGGCCGTCGCGGTGCTCCTCGGCCAGGGGTTCGAGGGCGACCAGGCGCCCGGTCAGCGTGCCGGGGTGCGAGAGGGTCATACCGGGTCCTTCCACGGGAGCGGGTCGCGCTGCCGCATCCCGCCGCAGCGCCGTCGATCCCCAGCGTAACGACCGCGGCGCCCGAACCGGCACCCCGAACCAGCCGAACCCGGACGAACCCGGGCGAACCCGGGCGAACCCGGGCGAACCCGGGCGGGAACGACCGAATCCTGGCGGGAATGGGGCGACCCTGCGCGCCTCCGGCCCTACGCGGCGCTCTCGGCCGGGGCCGCGGTGCGGATCCGTTCCGCGAGGAACGCCAGGTCGGCGTCGTTCAGCGCCGTCACCGCGTAGCGGGTCGGCCAGAGGTCGCCGTCGTCGAGCTGCGCGGCCCACTCGAACTCGATGGTCGCGTACCGCACCTTGAACTTCGCCTTCGGCTTGAAGAACAGCACGATCTTGCCGTCGGCGCCCGCATAGCCCGGCATCCCGTAGTAGGTGCGCGGGATCAGGTGCGGGGCGTTCTCGCCGACCAGGCGGTGCACGGCCTCGGCCAGCGGGCGGTCCTCGCCGTCGAGCTCGGCGATCTTCGCGAGCACCTCCGCCTCGCCCTCGCGGCGGGCGGTCTCGGGATCCACCTTCTTGCGCGAGCGCGACCTCGTGCGCTCCTTCACCGTCGCCTGCATCGCCGCGCGCTCCTCGGCGCTGAAGGTGGGCTCCTCCGACTTCGCCATGATCACTCCTCGGTCCGGCCCGGCACGGCGCCGGGCGATGCCGTCAGCCTACGTCTCGCCGCGCCATCGGCGCTTCTCCAGAACTGATCGGTCCCGCACCCGCCCGGGCTATGGTGAGCGGAAGGAAGCACCCTCATGAACGGAGGATCCGTGTCCCACGATCGCATCACCGTGAATCCCCTGCACCGCCGCGCCGCCGACGCTCCGACGGTCGAGAAGCACCGGCTCGCCGAAGCCGGCATGGACCCCTCACCGCGTACCACGTGGTGCACGACGAGACCATGCTCGACGGCAACGCCCGCCTCAACCTCGCCACCTTCGTCACCACCTGGATGGACGACGAGGCGAAGCAGCTCTATGCCGACGCGTTCGACAAGAACATGATCGACAAGGACGAATACCCCCAGACCGCCGCCATCGAGCAGTACTGCCAGCGGATCCTCGCCGAGCTGTGGCACGCGCCCGACCCGGCGGCGTCCCCCGCGACGTCGACCATCGGATCCAGCGAGGCGTGCATGCTCGCCGGGCTCGCGCTCAAGCGGCGCTGGCAGCACGCCCGCGAGGCGGCGGGAGCCGACACCGCGAAGCCGAACCTGGTGATGTCGAGCGCCGTGCAGGTGTGCTGGGAGAAGTTCTGCAACTACTTCGAGGTGGAGCCCCGCTTCGTCCCCGTGAGCGACGAGCATCCGTGGCTCGACGGCTCGCAGCTCGACCAGTATGTCGACGAGCGCACGATCGGCGTCGTCGCGATCCTCGGCGTCACCTACACGGGCGCCTACGAGGACGTCGCCGGGATCCAGGCCGCGCTCGACGAGATCGAGCGCACGCGCGGGCTCGACGTGCCGATCCACGTCGACGGCGCCTCCGGCGCGATGATCGCGCCGTTCCTGCAGCCCGAGCTCGTCTGGGACTTCCGGTTGCCCCGCGTCGCTTCCATCAACACGTCGGGTCACAAGTACGGGCTCGTCTATCCCGGCCTCGGCTGGGTGGTGTGGCGCGACGCCGCCGCACTGCCCGAGTCGATGGTGTTCCGCGTCAGCTACCTCGGCGGCGATATGCCGACCCTCGCCCTCAACTTCTCACGGCCCGGCGCGCAGGTGCTGCTGCAGTTCTACCTGTTCCTGCGGCTGGGCCGCGAGGGGTACACGCGGATCCAGGACGGATCGCGGGAGGTCGCCATGCACCTCTCGGCGGGGATCGCCGCGATGGATCCGTTCGAGCTCGTGAGCGACGGATCGACGATCCCCGTGTTCGCGTGGCGGCTGCGACACGGCTGGAGCGGCAACTGGAACCTGTTCGACCTGTCGGATCGACTGCGCATGCGCGGCTGGCTCGTGCCCGCGTACCCGATGCCCGCCGACCTCGAGCAGATCACGGTGCAGCGCATCGTGGTGCGCAACGGGCTCTCGATGGATCTCGCCGAGTCCCTGCTCGACGTGATCCGCGAGGAGGTCGCCTATCTGGAGGCGCTCGACGCACCGCTGCCGCGGCCCACCCGCACGGGCGGGTTCGCGCACTAGCCGCGCTGCCCGCGCACCCGCGCACTCGGCGGGTGGGGGTGCGGGCATGACCGCACCGAAGGCCCACGCGTCGTCGAGATTGCAGTGGTGCACGGAATAGGCCGCTATTCCGTGCACAACTGCAATCTCGCCTGAGAAATCGGGCGCGGACGCGCGGGCAGCGCAGAGCGCAGAGCGCAGAGCGCAGAGCGCAGAGCGCAGAGCGCAGAGCGCAGACGCACCCTACGCGTGCGACGCGATGAACTCCTCGACCTCGGCCCGGTCCGCGTACGAGGATTGCGCGCCGACCCGCTGCACGGCGACGGCCGAGACGGCGGTCGCGAAGCGCACGGCTTCGCGCAGCGAGCGCCCGCGCGCGAGCTCCGCCGCGGTCGCTCCGACGAACGCGTCGCCCGCACCCGTCGTGTCGACCGCGCTCACGCGGTACGCGGGAACGGCCTCGATCTCGGGCGCTTCGGCGGATCCCTCGGCGACGAGCGCGCCCTCGGAACCGAGGGTCACGACGACCGAGCGGGCGCCCGCGGCGAGCAGTCGCTGCGCGAGCCTCGGGTAGTCGTCGGCGTCCGGGTCGTCGGAGGACGCGCCGAGCACCTCGAGCGCCTCGTGCTCGTTCACGACGAGCGGATCGCAGTGCTGCAGCACCTCCCGGCCGACGCGCACCGACGGCGCCGCGTTCAGCAGCACGCGGGATCCCGCGGTCGAGGCCGCCGACGCGACGTGGAACGCCGTCTCGTGCGGGATCTCGAGGCTGAGCACCACCACGGGCGCACCCTCCCAGACGGCGGAGACGCGCGCGGCGGCGTCGAGGTCGAAGGCGTGGTTGGCACCCGGCGACACGACGATGGAGTTCTCGCCGTCGGGGGTGAGCAGGATGATCGCGGTGCCGGTCGCGGCGTCGACGGAGGCGAGGGCCGACACGTCGGCACCGGCTTCGGACAGGCGCGAACGCAGGAACGCGCCGTTGCCGTCGTCGCCCACGCAGCCGACGAACGCGGTCGCGGCACCGCTGCGTGCGGCGGCCGCGGCCTGGTTCGCGCCCTTGCCACCGGGCAGGGTGCGCAGTTCGCCGCCGATGAGCGTCTCGCCGCCGCCGGGTCGCCTCGGCACCTCGACCACCAGGTCGGCGTTCGCGCTGCCGACCACCGCCACGTCAGTCATCGGAACCCCTCAGGCCTGTGCCGCGATGAGGTCGACGACCTCGTCGGCGATGCGGTCGTCGACGTCGAGGAGCACGGTGCAGTGCGCACCCTCCTGCTCGGGGTACCCGCGGTAGACGCCGCGCAGGTCGGCGATCGTCTGGCCGTGGCCGGGACCGCCGGTCGTGTCGACCTCGACGTTCACGACGGGCGCGAGGCGCACGTCGAGCGTGCCGGCGGCCGCCGCGACGGCGATCGTGTCGTGCATGGCGCAGCTCCAGGTGCCGAACGAGTTGTCGCGGTAGAACTCGCCGTAGTGCTGCATGATCCGCGCCATGTACTGCCCGACCTCGCCGCCCGCGGCGAGCCGCTCGCTGTGCTCGGGGGTGATGATGATCTTCATGGTGACGTCGAGGCCCGCCATGATGATCTTCCAGGGCGCCCGGAACACCGCCGCGGCCGCCTCGGCGTCGTGCCAGATGTTCGCCTCGGCGACGGGCGAGACGTTGCCCGGGGCCATCGTGGTGCCGCCCATGAGCGAGACGCCCGCGACGAGGCTCGGCAGCTCGGGATCGACGGCCAGGGCGGCCGCGATGTTGGTGAGCGGGCCGACGGGCACGAGCCAGACCTCGCCCGGGTGGGCGCGCACGATGTCGATGATCTGCTGCACGGCGCTCTGCGAGGACGCCGCGCGAACGGGCTCGTCGTCGCCTGCATTGCCCTGGCCGTCGCGGCCGTGCACGTCGTAGGCGAACTCGGCGTGGCCGCCGGTCAAGGGTCCGGCGGCGCCCTGCGCCACCGGCACGTCGTTCCGGCCGACGAGGTCGAGCACGCGCAGCGTGTTGCGGGTCGCTAGCGGCACGTCGACGTTGCCCCACACGGTCGTCATGCCGAGCAGCTCGATGTCGGGGTGCAGCGCGGCGTACATGATCGCCATCGTGTCGTCGACGCCGGTGTCGCAATCGAGGATCATCTTGGTGGTCATGTTCAGGACTCCTTCAGTCGGGCGTCGAGCTGGGCGACGCGGGTGTTCAGCAGTGCGCGGAAGCGGGGCAGATCCACCGAGAGCGCGACGTCGCAGTTCGGCTGCTCGCCGCTGTGCCCGGCGAAGTCGACCACGGTCATGCCCGAGGTCAGTCGGCCGACGTTCTCGACGTCGACGAAGTAGTGACCGGTCTCGATGATGCTCGGGTCGAGGGCCGCGGCGAGCGCGACGGAGTCGTGCTGCGCCATGCCGTCCTCGGTCGGCTCGGAGTGGTAGTTGCCCATCATGTGCTCCACCATCTTCGCAGCAGGTCCGCCCGACGCGACGAGGTCGGGCAGGTGCTGGAGGCCGACCAGCGCCCGCTCGGTGACGTTCAGGCCCACCATGGTGATGGGCACCCCGAAGTCGAAGAGCTTCGCCGCCGAGTCCGGGTCGTAGTAGATGTTGAACTCGGCCGCGGGCGTCGTGTTGCCCAGGCGGTCGAGGGTGCCGCCGCCCATGATCACGAATCGCTCGACCTTGCGCGCCGTCTCGGGGTAGTGCGTGATGAGGCCCGCGATGTTCGTGAGCGGGCCGATCGCGACGACGGTCACGGGATCCGCGCTCTGCTCGATGAGCCGCGCCATGAGCGGAACGCCCGGTTCGAGCACCCGCGAGGAAGCCGGCAACGTGTAGCCGCCGAACCCGTCCTCGCCGTGCACGTCCCACGCCGGCTTCGTGTCGCGGCGCCACAGCGGCCCGGCGGCGCCCTTGCCGACCGGGACGTCGAGCCGCAGCAGATCGGCGAGCGCGGCGGCGTTGGGCGCCGTCTTCTCGAGCCCGACGTTGCCCGCGACCGCGACGATGCCGAGCAGATCGATCTCGGGGCTGGCCGCGGCGAGCATGATCGCGAGCGCGTCGTCGATGCCGGGATCGGTGTCGATGATGATGGGACGGGGCATGTTCACTCCCTGGTCGGTGATGGACCCTGCGACTCGTGCCTCGCGCAGGATGGCGGATGCGGTTGCGGTTGCGGCGGCCTCGCGCAGGATGACGGTTGCGGGGACCTCAGCCGGCGCGCGCCGCGGAGAGGCGCTCGATGGAGCCGGCGACGAGGTCGGCGAAGCGATCCCAGTCGAGCTCGGTCGCGACCTGCGCGCGGTGATCCTGCAGGTCGACGGCGACGCCCGTCGAGTGGTGCATGCCGGGACGGTCCGCGAAGTTGACCACGGTCATGCCCTTCGTCCACTGCCCGTGCAGTTCGACCGCGACGTGGGCCGCCTCGGTCTTCATGACGGCCGGGTCGATGAGGTAGGCGACGCAGCACGCGTCGTGCACGGGCGGGGCCGGGAATTCGAAGACGTCCTCGTAGGTCTTGCCGATGAAGCCCCAGATGTCGAGCACGAACTGCGCGACCCCGCCGCCGATCGCGCGCACGCGGTCCTGCAGCTCCTGCGTCGCGAGCGCCTGGTGCGTGAGGTCGAGGCCGACCATGGTGACGGGCCACGCGCCGCGGAACACGGCCTCGGCGGCCTCGGGGTCGACGTAGATGTTGTACTCGGCGCTCGGCGTCACGTTGCCGCGCGTGTACGAGCCGCCCATCACGACGACGCCCTTGACGCGTTCGACGATGCGGGGCTCCTTGCGCATCGCGAGCGCGATGTTGGTGAAGGGCCCGACGGGCACGAGCGTGACGGTGCCCGCGGGCTCCGCCATGACGGTGTCGATGATGAAGTCGACCGCGTGCCGCGGATCGAGCTCGCCCGTGATCTCGGGCAGGACGGGGCCGTCCATGCCGGTGCCGCCGTGGATGTCGTGCGACACGATCTGCGGGGTCACGAGCGGCTCGCTCGCACCGCGCGCGATCGGCACGTCGATGCCGGCGACCTGGCAGACGGCCTGCGCGTTGGTCGTCACGTTCTCGATCGTGTTGTTGCCCGCCACGGTCGTGATGCCGAGCAGCTCGATCTCGGGATTGCCGGCCGCGAGCAGGATGGCGATCGCGTCGTCGTGCCCCGGATCGCAGTCGAGGATGATGCGTTCCATTGCGTGGGTCTCCTGGAGGTGATGGATCCTGCGACTCGCGAGCTCGCGCAGGATGACGGTGGAGGTGGGGGTCCTGCGGCTCGCGGCTCGCGCTCACGAGCCGCAGGACGATCGGGTGCCTAGGCCGCGGCCGGAGCGGGCGCCGCGGCGTCGGCCGCCTGCAGCGCCTTCTTGGTCCGGGCCTTGAAGGCGGCGCGCACGCGAACCGACGCGAACACCAGGGCGATGATCGTGATGATGTAGGGCAGCGTGAGCGACAGCGAGGAGTTGACTCCGAGCAGGCCCAGCTGGTCGGCGAGGGCCTCGGCCACGCCGAAGATGAGGCAGGCGATCATGGTGCGATAGGGACGCGCCAGGCCGAAGGTGAGCGCCGCCACGGCGATGAAGCCGCGCGAGGCGGTCATGCCCGAGGTGAAGGTGCCGACCGTCGCCATCGCGAGCTGCGCACCGGCGACGCCCGCGAAGGCACCCGAGAGCAGGATCGAGATGAACTTGACGCGGAACACGTTGATGCCCGCTGCGAGCGCCGCGGGCTCGTCCTCGCCGACGGCGCGCAGGTGCACGCCGTAGCGGGTGCGGTAGAGCACGAAGGCGTAGGCGGGCACCGCGAGCAGCGCGACCCACACGAGGATCGTCTGGTTGTTCAGCATGGTGCCGATCACCGGGATGTCGCCGATGATGCCGAGGTTGATCTTCGGCAGGTTGGCCTGCACGCCGGGCGGGGTCGCGCCCGCATTGCCGTAGAGCACGGTGAGCAGCAGGACGGCGAGGCCGGCGGCGAGCAGGTTGATGCCGATGCCGACCACGATCGCGTCCGCCTTGAACACCAGGACGGCGATCGCGAAGATCACGGCCATGACGAGGCCCGCGACGAGTGCCGCGAAGATCCCCACGAAGGCGTTGGTGATCGCGCCGACCGAGACCGCCGCGAACGCGCCCATGAGCATCATGCCCTCGAGGCCGATGTTGAGCACGTTGCCCGTCTGCGTGAACGAGCCGCCGATCGCGGCGAGCAGGATCGGGGTGACCTTGAGCAGGACGACGGCGAGGATCGCCGTGATCAGGAGGATGGGATCCATCAGGCTGCGCTCCGTTCGGTCGCGGCACCGGCACGGGGCGTGACGGCGCGCTTCTTTCGGCGGTTCCACACGAAGGTGGCGGTGATCGCGATGATGATGATGCCCTGCAGCACGCTGACCACCGGGAACGGCACGTCGATGTCCTGCAGACCGGTCGACCCGGCCATCATGGTCGCGTAGAAGAGCGCCGCGACGAGCGACGCCCACGGGTTCAGCCGGGCGAGCAGCGCCACCGTGATGGCGAGGAAGCCGTAGCCGGGCGAGAACGCTTGCACGAAGCGGCCGCCGTTGGGGCCGAGCACGAGCAGCGCGCCGGTGATGCCGGCGACCGCGCCCGAGAGCATCATGACCTGGATCGACATCGCCTTCACCGAGACGCCCGTGTACTGCGCGAAGCGGTTCATCTCGCCGAGCTGCTTGACCTTGAGGCCCCACGGGGTGCGCCCGAGCAGCAGCGCGATGCCGACGGCGACGATCAGCGCGATGACGAGGTCGGGGCCGATGCCGTACTCGGGGCTGAACATGGTGAACTGCACGCCGTCCGGCAGCTTCTTCGAGGCCTCGAAGCCGGCGGTCGGATCCTTGAAGGGGCCCGTGACGAGGAAGCGGGTGACGAGCTTCGCGACCTCGGAGAGCAGCAGCGTGGTGACGACGATGTCGACGCGCCACGAGGCGAACAGCCAGCCGGGCAGGAAGCCCCAGACGGCGCCGGCGAGCGCCCCGACGACGAGCACGACGATCATGACGACGACGGGCGGGAGGCCCGCGCACGAGACGCCCGCGACCGCGCCGAAGAAGGCACCGAAGTAGAGCTGCCCCTCCGCACCGATGTTGAAGAAGCCGGCGCGGAACGACACGATCGTCGCCGACGCGATGACCGCGAGCGGGATGAACGTCGCCACGATGTTCGAGATGCCGAACGACTCGCTCCACCCGGAGGTGAAGAGCGCGACGTAGGCGTCGATCGGGTTCTTGCCGATGGCGAGGATCACGAAGACGCCGACCACGAGGGCGACGAGCACGGCGATGACCGGCTGCTTCGCGCTCTCGAAGGCCTTGCTCGCGAAGCCCGCGAAGAAGTTGCCCCTCGGCTCGGCGGCGGCCTCGTCGAGGCTCCGCTGCACCGAAACCGCGGTCGTGTCGAACTCGGGGGCCGCGACGTCGACGCTCTCGGTGACGGTCGCGACGGAGGCGTCCGCCTCGATCGCGGCGACGACCTCCGTGTCGAGCCCCAGCTCGTCGGCGACGCGCGCGTGCTCGGCCTCCGCCTCGGCGAGCGCCTCGGGGGTCGGCCGCGTGCCGGCCATGGCGAGGCCGACCGCGGTCTCGCTCATGTTGTCCTGGGTGAACTCGGCGACGAACTCGCCGCGGAACATCACGAGCAGGCGGTCCGACAGGCTCATGACCTCGTTGAGGTCGGCGGAGACGAGCAGCACGCCCGCTCCGCGGTCGCGCGCCGCGACGATCGAGTTGTGCACGAACTCCATCGCGCCGACATCGACGCCGCGGGTCGGCTGCGAGATGACGAGGAGCTCCGGGTCGGAGGTGAACTCGCGGGCGATGAGCACCTTCTGCATGTTGCCGCCCGACAGGTCGCCGATGCGGGTGCTCGGCGCCGCGCCGCGCACGTCGAACATGGCGATGAGCTTCTGCGCGAGCTGCCGGGTCTTCGCGAGCGACAGCCAGCCGAAGCGCACGAGCGGGGCCCGCAGCTTCGTGGCGGCGATGTTCTCGGCGATCGAGAGCGAGGGGCCCGCGCCCTCCTCGTGCCGGTCCTCGGGCACGTAGGCGAGGCCGATCTCGCGCCGCTTCGCGACCGTTGCACGGGTCACGTCCTGGCCCGAGATGCGGATCGTGCCGCGCGGCACGTCGATCATGCCGGCGATGGCGGCGGTGAGCTCGGACTGGCCGTTGCCCTCGACGCCGGCGATGCCGACGACCTCGCCGCGACGGATCGAGAGCGACACGTCGCGGAGCGCGAGGATGCCGCGGGCGTCGACCGCGGTGAGGTCCTCGACGCTGAGCACCTCGTCCGTCGGGTTCGCCGGGGTGTGCTTGATGCGCAGCAGCACCTCGCGACCGACCATCATCGTCGCGATGTCGGTCTGCGTGAGGCCCGCCGCGGGCTGGGTGCCGACGACGCGGCCGTCGCGGATCACCGAGATGTCGTCGGCGATCGCGAGCACCTCGCCGAGCTTGTGCGAGATGAAGACGACGGCGCAGCCGCGGTCGGCGAGCTGCCGCACCACGACGAAGAGCTCGTCGGCCTCGGCCGGGGTGAGCACGGCCGTCGGCTCGTCGAGGATCAGGAGGCGCGTGTCGTGCGACAGCGCCTTCAGGATCTCGACCCGCTGCCGCTCGCCGACCGAGAGATCCTCGATGACGTCGGTCGGGTCGATGGCCAGGCCGAAGCGCCCGGAGAGCTCGCGGACCTTCGCCTGCATGCCCTTCTGGTCGAGGCGTCCGATCCCGGTCGTGGGCTCCTTGCCCAGGAAGATGTTGGCCGCGACCGTCAGCGACGGCACGAGCTTGAAGTGCTGGTGGACCATGCCGATGCCGAGCTCGTCGGCCCGGTTCGGGTTCTCGACGGACACCTCGGTCCCGTCGAACAGGATGGCGCCGCCGTCGGGCTGCAGATTGCCCGAGATCATGTTCATCAGCGTCGTCTTGCCCGCGCCGTTCTCGCCGACGATGGCGTGCACCCGGCCGGGCATGAAGGCGAGCGAGATGTCCTCGTTCGCGACCTTCTCGCCGAAGGTCTTGGTGATTCCGCGGAGCTCCAGAATCGGTGTCGCGTCTGACACGGCGGCTTCCTTCCGAATTGAAAGCGGGTGGCGGTCGGCGACCGGCCGATCCGAGGATCGACCGGTCGCCGACCGGGGAGAGGATCAGCCCTTGGGGACCGTGATCTCGCCCGAGACGATCTTGGCGGTGTAGTCCTCGACCGCCTTGACCACGTCGGCGGGCACGAGGTCGCCGTTGTTCTCGAAGTCGAGGCCCACGCCCTTGTTCTTGAGGTCGTAGGTCGTGGTCTCGCCGAACTTCAGCTCGCCCTTCTGATCGGCCTTGACCGCGGTGACGATCGAGGTGCCGATGAACTTGCGCATCGAGGCGAGCACGTGGCCCGGCTGGATCTGGTTCTGGTTGCTGTCGACGCCGATCGAGAACTTGTTCGAGTCCTTCGAGGCCTTGAGCACGCCGAGGCCGGCCTGACCGGCGACCGCGTAGACCACGCCCGCGCCCTTCTGGTACATCGCCGTGGCCTGGTCGTAGGCCTTGGTCGAGTTCACGAAGTCGCCGACGGTGGCCTTCTGGACCTCGATGCTCGGGTCGACGGCCTTCACACCGGCTTCGAAGCCCGCGAAGAAGTCGGTGATCGAGGGCGCGTCCTGGCCGCCGACGAAGCCGACGCTCTTCGAGCCCTTCGCGAGGCCGGTCTGGTTCTTGACCGTGGACGCGGCGACCACGCCGGCGAGGAACGAGCCCTCGTTCTGCGCGTACTGGATCGAAGCCACGTTGGGCGCCTCGACCGCGGAGTCGTAGATCACGTAGTGCTGCTTCGGGAACTTCTTCGCCGCGGCGGAGAGGATGTCGTTCATCTGCCAGGTGCCGACGACGACGAGGTTGTACTTGCCGGTCGAGACGGACTCGACGTTGGCCTTCCACTGCGACTGGTTGCCCGCATCGGCCTGCAGCGTCTTGGTGTCGACGCCCATCTTCTTGAGCTCGGTCATGCCGGTCTCGGAGTCGTCGAAGAAGCCCTGGTCGCCCAGGTTTCCGTTGACGACGTTGGCGACCGCGTACGACTTGTCGCCGCCCTTGTCACCGCCGCCCGACGAGCTGCAGCCGCTGAGGGCCAGTGCGGCGACCGCGGCGATGGCCACGGCGCCAGTGATGTGCTTTCTCATAGAAACTCCTTCGCTTCCGTCTGGTTCTCTTCGATACGAGTCGTGGGGGCGGAGGCGCCGGCGAACGCGAGCGCGCCGTCCTCCGCGGGTCGGGCGGCCGGGCCGCATCCGCAGGTGTCGCGCCGCAGCAGCGTGGTCGGCAGCACGCGGTGCAGCCGGCTGCGGTCCTGTTCGGGATCCTCGATGAGGGTGAGCAGCATGCGCACCACCTCCGTCGCGATCTCGGCGTAGGGCTGCACCACGGTGGTGAGACGCGGGGTCGTGTAGTCGCTGATCGGCGTGCCGTCGAAGCTCACGATCGCGACGTCCTCGCCCGCGCGCAGGCCGACGTCGGCGAGCGCGCGCAGCGTGCCGACGGCCTGGGTGTCGGAGCCGGCGAAGATCGCGTCGATCTCGGGATCCCGTGCGAGCAGTTCGAGGGTGGCGGCGTGGCCGGCCTCGACGCTGAACGGGGTGAAGGCGAGGCGACGGTCGTCCGCGGGGAGCCCGGCGTCCGCGAGCGCGCCGCGCCAGCCGATCACGCGCTCCTGCGCCGACGAGAGCCCCTCGCCGCCCGTGAGGCAGGCGATCCGCGTGCGGCCGTGCCCGATGAGGTGCTCGGTCGCGGCGCGCGCCCCGCCGGCGTTGTCGACCACGACCGAGGGCAGGTCGATGCCGGCCTGCAGGCGGTCGAGCGAGACCGCGGGCACCTTGGCGGCCTGCAGCTCGCGCCAGCCCTCGGCGAAGTCGCCGCCGGGCACCGCGATGATCCCGTCGACACGGCGGTCCAGGAACGCGCGGACGTACCCGAGCTCGCGGGCCGCGCTGTCGACGCCGTTGCCGAGGAGCACGGCGAATCCGGCCTCGAACGCCGCGTCCTCGATCGCCGAGGAGAGGCGCGCGAAGTAGGGGTTGGCCGACTCGGGGAGCAGCAGGCCGAGGGTGTGGGTGCGCGCCGTCGCGAGGCTGCGGGCCAGCGCGTTGGGCCGGTAGCCGAGCTCGTCGATGGCGGCGACGACCCGCTCGCGGGTCGCGGGGGCGACAGGGTGCGAGTCGTTCAGCACGTACGACACCACGGCCGGGCTCACCCCGGCGAGGCGCGCGACGTCGACTCGTCCGACCACAGCACCCACCCCTTTCCGCACTCCATCGTGTTCGCAGGCATGTTACGCGGGTTTCAACACTGGAGATCAGTGAATACCCGCGCGCGCCGCACGTCAATCTCCGTTATCGAACCGCAACCTGGCGCCCCTCTTGCCCCGGGAGCATCGCGCTCCATAGGGTGGACTCTTCCGATCACATGCGCGACGAAGGGCAGCAGAAATGACGAATGCGGTACGTGTCTCCGACGAGGTCCGTGAGGCGGTGCAGGCGGGTCGCCCGGTGCTCGCGCTCGAGTCGACGATCCTGACGCACGGGCTCCCCGCCCGGCCAACGAGGAGCTCGCCCTGGAGACCGAGGAGCGCGTGCGCGCCGCGGGCGTCGTGCCCGCGACCATCGGCGTCGTGAACGGCATGCCCACCGTCGGCCTCTCGACCGACGAGCTCGTCGGCCTCTCGCGCGACGACAGCGCGGTCAAGGCCAGCCTGCGCGATCTGCCCATCGCGGTGGCGAAGGGCCTCAGCGCCGGCACCACGGTCGCGGCGACCGCCTACCTCGCCGTGCAGGCCGGCGTGCGCGTCTTCTCGACCGGCGGCCTCGGCGGTGTGCACCGCGGCGCCGAGACCACCTTCGACGAGTCCGCCGACCTCGGCACCCTCGCGGGCCTCCCGCTCGTCGTCGTCAGCGCCGGCGTGAAGTCGATCCTCGACATCGGCCTCACCCTCGAGCGCCTCGAGACCCTGAACCTCTCGGTCGTCGGCTACGGCACGACCGACTACCCGGGCTTCTACGTCGCCGACTCCGGCTTCGACATCGAGTACTCCATCGACAGTCCCGAGGAGGCCGCACGCATCGCCGTCGCGCGCGACGCCCTCGGCATCGACTCGACGCTGCTCGTCGCGAACCCCGTCTCGGCGGACCTGCAGCTCTCGCCCGAACTGCACGACCGCGTGCTCGCCGAGGCGCTCTCGGCGGCCGACGAGAACGGGATCCACGGGCACGACTCGACTCCGTTCCTGCTCGACTACTTCGCGAAGTCGACCGGCGGCGAGAGCATGGCGGCGAACCTCGCCGCCTACCGCGGCAACGTCGACCTCGGCGCGCAGATCGCGCTGTCGCTGAGCGCGCTCTCGGAATGAGCGCCGCGGTGAACGGCGACGCGGGCGCACCCGTGATCGCGGTCGCCGGCGACCTCGTCGAGGACATCGTGGTGTGGGCCGACGACGACATCGCCTACGGCACCGACACCCGCTCCCGGATCTTCCGGGTGCGGGGCGGGAGCGCGGCGAACGTGGCCACGGCCCTCGCCGTGCACGGCGGGCGGCCCCGGCTCCTCACCCGCGTGGGTGACGACGGCGTCGGCGAGCGGCTCGTGTCGGACCTGGAGCGGGTCGGCGTCGAGACGCGGGCGCAGGTCGCCGGGTCGACCGGCACGATCGTGATCCTGATCGACCGCTCGGGCGAGCGGACCATGCTGCCCGACCGGGCGACCGCCAAGGAGGTCGAGCCCTTCGAGCCGAGCTGGCTCGACGGCGCCTCGCGCCTGCACGTGCCCCTCTACGGCTTCGAGACGACGCCGGAGGCGGCGGTGTTCCACGGCCTGTGCGCCGAGGCGACCCGGCGCGGGATCCCCGTCAGCGTCGACGCGTCGTCCGCCGGGCTCATCACCTGGCTCGGCGCCGAGCGGGTCCGCGGGATCCTCGACGAGATCGGCCCGCAGCTCGTGTTCGCGAACGACGACGAGGCCGCACTGCTCGGACTCGACCTGGTCGATCCGCCCGCCGGTCGCACGGTCGTGATCAAGCACGGCGGCGACCCCGTCGTGATCCGCTCCGGCGAGGAGCGCCTCGAGGTCCCCGTGCCGCCCATCGGCGAGGTCGCCGACACCACCGGCGCGGGCGATCATTTCGCCGCGGGATTCCTGCTCGCCGTCGCGGACGGGGCGGATCCGGTTGCGGCCGCGCAGCGCGGTATCGCCGCGGCGGCACGGGTACTCGGGCAGCCCGGCGCACACGTCACGGCCTGATCCGCCGCCGGTCCGGTCGCGCCTCGCACGGCCGGACCGGCGCCGGGCGCCCGACGCGATCGTGCGGCCCGACCCCGCTAGGCCGTAGGCGAGGCGATGAGCTTCGCCCCGAAACCGACGAGCACGGTTCCCGTGACCCCGTCGATGGCGCGGATCGTCCTCGGCCGGCGCAGCCAGCGGGACGCGTAGGTCGCGAGCAGGATGAGCGCGCCGAACCAGACGACCGTGAGGATCGCGTGCACCGCGGCGAGCGCCAGGCCCATGAGCACGGGCGAGGCGCCGTGCGGGATGAACTGCGGGATCGTCGCGACGTAGAACACGCCGACCTTGGGGTTCGCGAGGTTCGAGGCGAGGCCGACGAGGCCGGCCCGCCAGGGCGACGCGGGAACGGTGCTCGGCACGGCTTCGCCCGCCCGCGGGTCCTCGCCCTGCCGCTTCGCGAAGACCGCCTTCCACAGCAGGGTGCCGCCGAGCACGATCATGTAGGCCGCACCCAGCCAGGTCACCATGCGGTAGGCGAACTCGGAGGCGGCGAGCAGGGCCGCGGCACCGACGGCCGCGGCGACGCCCCAGACGAACGAACCGAGGCAGATCCCGATGCCGGTGGCGATCGCGGTCCCGCGACCGCGGACGAGCGCCTGGCGCAGCACGAGCGAGCTGTCGATGCCCGGCAGGATCGTGAGCAGCATCGCCACGACGGAGAACGAGAGCAGCGCCTGGAGGATCGTCATTGCAGCAGTGTAGGCGGGCCTGCCGTCCGCGCGGTCGATTCGCGCCCGGTCGGACGGATTCCAGGAATCGGCACCGCGCGAACGCAGATCCACCGCGCGGACGGCGCGGCTCGGCTCGGCTCAGCGCACCGAGGTGCGGCGCATCGACAGCCAGGTGCCGAGGAGCGCGACCGCGGCGACGGCCACCGCGACCACGGCGAGGATCCCGCCCGTGATCGCCGGGATGATCTCACCGAGCTGCGGGGCGAGCAGCAGCACCGAGACCGCTGCGAGCAGCCCCAGCGCCAGGCCGAGCGCCGTCGGGCCCTTCGGGCCGAAGCGGAGCCAGATCGCCCCGAAGAGTCCGCCGACGCTGAGCAGGGTGAAGGTGCCGAGGAACACCACCGGGATGAGCACGAGCGGGTTGCCGGCGCCCAGGCCGTTGGTGTCGAGCGCGTAGACGTTCATGAACCAGTGCCCGGTGGCCAGCTCGATGCCGAGCAGCACGAGCATGACCGCCGTGATGAACGCCGACTGGATCAGGTTCGCGATCGCCGTGCCGAGGACGTAGGAGCGGCGGGTGCTGCCGGTGGCCGTCGCGAACGGGAAGGTGGTGGCGACCGCCTGCACCCCGTAGTAGACGAGGAAGCCGGGGAGCGACCACAGCATGCCCGAGTTGTACCGGGCTCCCGTCGCGTAGCCGGGAGAGCTCGGATCGAGCCCGCCGCGCTGCAGCGCGAGCGCGATCAGCGCCGAGATCACGAGGACCAGGAGCACGATCGAGAGCGGTGCGACGAACATCGTGGAGGGCTTGTTGAGGTGCAGGCGGATGACCTTGCCGATGCGGTTCATGAGCGGACTCCGTTCGCGATGGGGGCGGGGCGGTCGGCGTCGGCGGCCGGCCGCTCGGTGGGGGTGTCGGCACCGTCGAAGCCGTAGGCGGCGACGAGCTCCTGCAGGCCGACCGCGCCGATGTCGATGCCGTGCTCGGCGGCGACGGCGCGATCCCGAGCGCTCGGCTGACCGTCGATCACGGCGGTGGCGAGGCCCCCGATGCGGTGCCGGCTGAGCACGCTGCGCCCCTCGGCGTAGGCGGCGATGTCGTCGTCGCGGCCGGTCGCCTGGTGCGCGGCGCCGCGGAGCTCGTCGACGTCGGCGTCGCGCAGCAGGCGACCGCGGTCGAGGATCACGACCCGTTCGAGCAGCTGCTCCATCTCGTCGATGAGATGGGTCGACAGCACGATCGTGCGCGGATGCGCGGCGTAGTCCCGCAGCAGCACGTCGTAGAAGTGCGTGCGTGCCGTGGCGTCGAGGCCGAGGTAGGGCTCGTCGAAGAAGGTGATGGGCGCGCGCGAGGCGAGGCCGATCACGATCCCGAGCGCCGAGAGCTGGCCGCGCGAGTACTTCTTCACGAGCGGCTTCTCGGGGATCCGGAACAGCGAGACGAGCTCGTCGGCGAGGGCCTGATCCCATTCGGGGAACCCGATGCGGGCGCCGCGCAGCGCGTGCTTCAGCCTGTAGTCGTCGGGGTAGCGCTGATTGTCCCGGATGAAGCACATCCGCTCCACGACGCGGGCGTGCTCGAAGGGCGCTTCGCCGTCGACGAGCACCGTGCCCGACGTCTGGCGGTCCTGCGCGGACAGGATGGACATGAGGCTGGTCTTGCCGGCGCCGTTGCGGCCGAGCAGCCCGGTGATGACGTTCCGCCGGAAGGCGAGGGTGACGTCGTCGAGGGCGCGGACCGAGCCATGGGTGCGGGTCAGCGAACGGACCTCGATCGCGTTCTGCGTCGATTCGATCATGGGGAGACCTCCGAGGGTTCGGGGCGGACAGCGGATTCCGCCGGACCGGCGGGGGCGGCGGCGCGCTCGGCGCCGCGCCGGGCGACGAGGTCGAGCACGGCGTCGGGCGCGAGCCCCAGCGCGGCCGCCTCGTCGAGGAGCGGGTCGACGTACTCCGCGATCAGGCTCTCGTGCCGCCGACCGCGGATGCGGGCCTTGGCCCCGGGGGAGACGAACATGCCGATGCCGCGCTTCTTGAAGAGCACGCCGTCGTCGACGAGGAGGTTGAGCGCCTTGCCGGCGGTCGCCGGGTTGATGCGCAGGAACGCCGCGAGCTCGTTGGTGGACGGCACCTGCGCATCCTCCGCGTAGGTGCCGCGGAGGATGTCGTCGGAGATCCGATCGGCGAGCTGCACGAAGATCGGCCGCGAATCGTCGAACACGGGCGCCTCCTCTTCGGTCTTCGTTGGTTCATTACTTCACTAATGAACCTAGGGACCGACGCGAGCGCTGTCAAGCCCGGGTTGCGGCGGCTCTGCGGGGCCGCGCTGCGGGGCCGCGCTGCGGTGCCGTTCATGCAGCCGGATCTGAGCATCCAGCCGGATGGGTGCGCGGAGATCATCCGGCCGAGTGCTCGGATCCGGCTGAGCGGACTCGGCCCGGACTCAGCCGGCTCAGATGATGCCGAGCTCCATCGCGCGCGTCACGGCACGGGTGCGGTCCGAGACCTCGAGCTTCTCGAACACGTGCAGCAGGTGGGTCTTCACGGTCGATTCCCCGATCCCGAGGCGTGCCGCGATTCCGGGGTTGCTGAGCCCCTCGGCGACGAGCGACAGGATCTCCGCCTCGCGGGTCGTGAGGCGCGGGCCCCGATCCGAGCCGGCGCTCCCGCCCGCGCCGGCAGCGTCGGCGGGAGCGAGCTGCCCGCGCAGCGCCTGGGCGAGCTGCACCGCGAGCACCGGCGCGAGCACGGTCTGGCCGGCGTGCGCCGCCCGCACCCCCGCGAGCAGTTCGTCCGCCGGCGCGGCCTTGACGAGATACCCGCTCGCGCCGGCCGAGATCGCGGCGAGGATCTGATCGTCGGTCTCGTAGGTCGTGAAGACGAGGACCCGCGTCGCACGCCCCGAGGAGCGCGCCTCCGCGAGCACCCGCCGGGTGGCCTCGACGCCGCCGATGCCGGGCATGCGCAGATCCATGAGCACGAGGTCCGGTGCGAGCTCCGCAGCCCGCGAGACCGCGGTCTCCCCGTCGACGGCCTCGCCCACCACCTCGAAGTCGGGCTCGGCCTCGAGCAGGCCCACGATCCCCGAGCGGACGATGGGGTGGTCGTCGACCACCAGGATCCGGATCATGCCGCGCCTCCGGATTCTCCCATGCCGGTGCCCGCGCCCGCGGGGATCCTCGCGATGAGCTGGGTGCCGCCGCCGGGAGCCGCGGCGAAGACGAGCTCGCCGCCCGCGAGCTCCACCCGCTCGCGCAGACCCGCGATGCCGTAGCCGCGCAGCAGCTCACCGGGCGTCGTCCCGCCGGGGCCGACGCCGTCGTCGATCACGGCGAGCTCGACGCGGTCGCCCGAGAGCTCCCGCAGACGCAGCAGCACCGATCCCGCGCGGGCGTGCGCGCGCACGTTCGCGAACCCCTCCTGCGCGACTCGCAGCAGCACGACCTGCTGCTCCCGGCCGAGCGGAGCCGTCGAGTCCAGCTCGCAGCGCACCGCGAGACCGTCGTCCTCGCCGAGCCGTTCGGCGGCACGCGCGAGCACGGCCTCGAGCCCGCCGTCGCCGATCGGATGCCCGGACGCGACGATGGCGCGCGCCTCGGCCACCGCTCCGCGTGCGGCGGCCTCCACGCGCGCGATCCGTTCGCGCCCGCGCGCGGGGTCTCCGGCGTCGAGCGCGCGCCCCGCCTGCTCGGCGAGCATCACGAGCCCGGCGAGCGACTGGGTGAGCGTGTCGTGCAGTTCCCGCGCGAGCCGCTCCCGCTCGGCCGAGGCGCCCGCCTCGGTCGACAGCCGGGCGACCTCGTGCTGCGCCTCCGTGAGCTCGGTCACGAGCCGGCGCTGGCGCTCCCCCTCATGCGAGATGCGCGTGATCCAGGTGCCGAGCGCGATCGCGAAGCCGAGCGACAGGAGCGCGGTGACGCTCGACCCGATCCACGGCTGCGGATCGCCCATGCGCCCCGTCGACAGGCACATGCCCGCTCCCACTGCGGCGGCGAGCGCGATGCTCCCCGCGACCGCGGCGGCGTAGCGCCGCAGCAGGATCCAGAGCATCGGGTACCCGACCGCCTGGATCACGGCGAGGCCGGGATACGCGCTGGTCGCGAGCGCCGTCGCCGCGATCAGCGCGACGGCGAAGACCGCGTCGGCGGTGCGGGCGGGGAGGTCGAGCGCCGACCGCAGCAGCGCGGTGCGTCCGATCGCGGCGTACGTCGCGACGAACGCCGCCCACGCCGCGACCCCGATCCAGAACCACGCGCCCTGCATCGAGGGGTCTCCCGCGATGCGGGAACCGAGCAGCGCGTACGCGACGAAGACCGAGACCCCGAGGACCGCGAGGTCCCACCAGCGCAGCGCCTTCGGGTAGCGCAGGGTTTCGATCATGCGGACACTCTCTCACGAGCCGGGGACCCGGCTCGCCGGGCCGGGAGCGCACGCCCGGCCCGGCGGGACGGGATCACGAGCGCTTGGTCCACCGGAAGGTGATCAGGGTGGCGGCGAGACCCACCGCGAGCCAGGCTCCGAGCGCGAGCGCCACGAGACCCAGATCCCAGGCTCCGGACGGCTCGGCGCTCGCGAAGTGCTCGGGCAGGAACACGGCCCGCATGCCCTGCGCCAGCCACTTGAGCGGGAAGACCCCCGCGATGCTCTGCAACCAACCCGGCAGCATCGTGAACTGCAGGTAGACGCCCGAGATGAACTGCAGCACGAGCACGATCGGGAGCACCACGGCGGTCGCGGAGCGGCCGCTGCGCGGCAGCGCCGACAGCGCGATGCCGAGCAGCGACATGGTCGCGATGCCGAGCAGGAACAGCCAGGCGAACGTCGCCCACGCCCCAGGACCGCTCGGCAGCGCGATCCCGAACACGGCGACGCCGAAGGCGATCGTGAGCGCGGCCTGCAGGATCGCGGTCACGAGGGTGAGCCCGATCTTGCCGATGAAGTAGCTCGCGGGCGGGAGCGCGGTCCCGCCGAGGCGCTTGAGCGTGCCGTCGTGCTTCTCCTGGGCGATGTCGATCGCGAGGTTCTGCACGCCCGAGAGGAAGATGCCCGCGGCGACGAGCCCCGGGAGGTAGTAGGCGGCCATGCTGACGCCGCCCGTCCCGTCGGGCTTCGCCCCCACCTCGCCGAGCGACGAGAACGCGGCACCGAAGATCCCGAGCATGAGCAGGGGGAAGAGGAAGGTGAAGAAGACGGTGTCTGGCCGGCGGAAATAGCCCCGCAGTTCGAAGCCGATCCGGGCGAATCCGATGGCGATGGCGCTCATGCTCCGGCCTCCTGCGACGCGGTTCCGATGGGGGCGGCCGAGCCGGCCGGGTCTTCGGCGTCTTCGGCCTCTTCGGCGTCGCCGGTGCGGAACGCGCCGATGAGTCCCAGGTAGACGTCTTCGAGCGAGGGGCGGATCACCTCGAGCCCGTCGGGCTCGCCGTCGGCCGCCGCCACGAGCCGGGCGATCAGCTCGCCCGGCCGCTCGGTGCGGCGCTCGAGCACGCGGCCGTCCTCGCGCCAGCGCACGATCGGGGTGCGCTGCTCGATCCCTCCGAGCTCGGCGGGCGGGGCCTCGGCGACGATGCGGCCGCCGCTGAGCACGCCGACCCGATCGGCGAGGCGCTCGGCCTCGTCGAGGTAGTGCGTGGTGAGCAGGATCGTGGTGCCCGTCGCCGTCAGCCCTTCGAGCATGCTCCAGAACTGCCGCCGCGCCTCGGGGTCGAAACCGGTGGTGGGCTCGTCGAGGAACACGAGCTCCGGGCCGCCGATGATGCCGAGCGCGACGTCGAGGCGTCGCTGCTGACCGCCCGACAGCTTCGGGGCCCGGATCCTCGCCTGCGCCGTCAGCCCGACGAGGTCGAGCACCTCGTCGACGCCGCGCGGATTCGGCGCGAAGCGGCGGTGGTGCGCGAGCAGTTCGCGCGGCGTGTACGGACCGAACTCGGCCGTGGTCTGCGGCACGATCCCGATGCGCGAGCGCCACGCGCGTCCCGCTTTCGCGGGGTCGTGGCCGAGCACTTCGACCGTGCCGGCCCCGCTCGTGCGGAACCCCTCGAGGATCTCGATGGTCGTGCTCTTACCCGCCCCGTTCGGGCCGAGCAGCGCGTAGGTCTCGCCGCGTCCGATCTCGAGGTCGACGCCGTCGAGGATCGCGCGGCCGCCGTACTGCTTGCCGAGGCCGTGCACGGCGACGGCAGGGAGGTCGTGCCCTGGGGTTCCGGTCCTGCTCATGGTTCCAGGATCGCCGCTCGGGCCGCCCGGCGGCAGCGCCCGACCGGCTGATTTCTGCGCGCCCGGGCATCCACCGGTCGGTGGATGCCCGGCGCACCGGGTGGTCGCCACGGCGGCCGACGAACCGGCCTGCGGGGCTAGGCTGACGAGGTGACCGACCCGCAGAGCCGCACCACCGCCCCCATCAGCACCGACCCCGCCGCGCATCCGGCGAGCTTCGCCTCCGACAACTGGGCCGGCGCGCATCCCGAGGCGCTGGCCGCGCTGGCAGCGGCGAACGTCGGCCACGCGCCCGCCTACGGCGGCGATCCGTGGACGGCCCGGTTCCAGGCCCTCGCGAAGGAGTTGTTCGGACCTGCCGCCCAGGCGTTCCCCGTGTTCAACGGCACGGGCGCGAACGTGCTCGCGCTGCAGGCCGCCGTGCCCCGCTGGGGAGCCGTGATCTGCGCGGCGACCGCGCACATCAACACCGACGAGACGGGCGCGCCCGAGAAGACGGGCGGCATCAAGCTGCTCCCCGTCGAGACGCCCGACGGCAAGCTCACGCCCGAGCTCGTCGCGCAGCAGGCGTGGGGCTGGGGCAACGAGCACCGCGCCGAACCGCTCGCCGTGTCGATCTCGCAGTCGACCGAGTTCGGCACCTCCTACACCGCCGGCGAGGTCGAGGCGCTCGCCGAGCAGGCGCACGGCCACGGCATGCTGCTGCACGTCGACGGATCGCGCCTCGGCAACGCCGCCGCCCACCTGGGCGCTTCGCTCGCCGCGACGACCGCCGACGCGGGCGCCGACCTGCTGAGCCTCGGCGGCACGAAGAACGGCCTCCTCGGCGCCGAGGCGGTCGTGGTGCTGCGCCCGGGCGCGACGCCCGGCATGCGGGCGCTCCGCAAGATCAACCTGCAGCTCGCGTCGAAGATGCGCTTCGCGTCGGCGCAGCTCACCGCCCTCTACGAGGGAGACCTCTGGCACCGTTCGGCGTCGCACGCGAACGCGATGGCGGCGCGCCTCGGCGACGGCATCGCCGAGCTCGGCGCTCAGAACCCGGGGTTCTCGCTCGCGTTCCCCGTCGAGTCGAACGGGGTGTTCGCGCTGCTGCCCGCCGAAGCCGCGGCGCGGGCCCGCACGCGGTATGCCTTCTCGGAATGGCCCGGGCGCCCCGGCCTGTTCCGGCTCATGTGCGCATGGGACACGACGCCCGAGGACGTCGACGCGCTGCTGGCGCTGCTCGCGGGGTAGGCGCGGGAATCGCCGCGGGAGAACCCGGATGCCGCGAGCACGGCCGCAACCGCGGCCGCACCCGCTCAGTCGACGGCGATCGCCTGCGTGACGCCGGCCAGCGGGCGCTGCGGACCGAACCGCGTCAGCGCGACGCTGAGCACGAGCGCCACCGCGATCCCGATGACCGGCGGAATCCCGAACGAGAACTGGCCCGACACCCAGGCGGCCGCGCAGGCCACGACGTAGACGCCGAGGTTCACCCAGTTGAAGCGCGGCAGCGCCTCGCCCTCGGGCATCTGCGTGCGCCGCCAGCGCGCCAGGTAGTCGCCGATGATCACGCCTCCGAGCGGCGGGATGAAGGTGCCGAGCAGGCCGAGGTACTGCGGCAGGTGCTCGTGCACACCGACGAGCGCGAGCACGGTGCCGATGACGGACCCGAAGATGACGAAGCGGGTCTTGCTCGGGCGGTTGAAGAGCTCAGCGCCCGCGACGCCGAACGAGTAGGCGGCGTCGGCGTTCGACTTCCACAGATTGCCGAACAGCAGGAACAGGCCCCAGCCGATCATGCCGAGGTTGAACAGCACGAGCACGAAGTCGCCCTCGCCGAAGGTGATCGCGCCGATCGCGCCGAAGAAGATCATGAGGCCGTTGCCGACCAGGAAGCCGACGACGCACGCGATCACGGCCTGTCCGCCGCTGCGGCCGAAGCGCGTCCAGTTGGGCGCCTGCGTTCCCGCCGAGACGAAGGTCCCGACGACCGCGGTCACGGCGACCGCGATGGGCATCGAACCGTCGGGATGGATCGCGGCGAGACCCGCCCACCCGCCGACCTCGTCGAGGGATCGGAACATCACCCAGAAGGCGAGGATCAGGATGAGCGGGGTCGAGATGAGCGAGACCCAGTACATGCCGCGATAGCCGTACACGGCGGTGGCGCACATGAGCGCGCTGACGACGATCATGACCGCGGCCTTCGCTCCGTACGACTCCCAGCCGAAGGCCTGCGCGGTCAGCGCGCCGATGGTCCCGACGACCACGCCGTACCAGCCGACCTGGGTGCCGCCGAGCAGGATCGAGGCGAGCTTCGACCCCCGGGTGCCGAGCGTGTACCGCGCCATCACGACCGTGGTGAGGCCCGTGCGGGCCCCGATCCACCCGAGCACGGCCACGTAGGTGCCGAGCACCGCCGAGCCGAGCGCGATGACGACGAGCAGCTCGCCGAGGCCGAAGGCCTTGCCGAGCGCGGCGCCGGCGAGCATCGTCGGGGTGAAGATGGTGAAGCCGAGCAGCACCACCATGAGCGAGAAGAAGCCCTTGCGCGCGTGCTGCGGCACGGGCGTGACGGGGTAGTCGGGATCGATCGGCGTCGATCCCGGCTGCTCCGTCGCGGTCTGCTGCTCCTGGATGCGGCCGGCGCTCACGCGCGGGCCTCGCCCGTCGCGCCTTCGAGGTCGGAGGTCTCGACGCCGATGTCCTCCGCCCAGATCTCGGGGCGTTCGGTCATCATGCGGTTCATGAGGTCGATGCACTCGGCGTCGTCGACGACGACGAGCTCGGTGCCCTTCGAACGCAGCCACTCCTCGGAGGCCTCGAAGCTGCGGTTCTCGCCGATCACGACGCGCGGGATGTCGTAGAGGATCGCGGTGCCCGCGCACATGGTGCAGGGCGACAGGGTCGTGTACAGCACGCTGTTGCGGTAGACGCTCGCGGGCAGGCGCCCGGCGTTCTCGAGGCAGTCGGTCTCGCCGTGGCGGATCGCGCTGCCCATCTGCACGCGCCGGTTGCGGCCGACCGCGAGCACCTCGGGACCGTTCGCGCCGAAGTGCACGAGCGCGGCGCCGATGGGCACGCCCCCTCGTCCCAGCCGATCCTCGCCTGCTCGATCGCGAGGTCGAGGAATCGGCGGTCGTCGTCATTCAGCTGCATGCATCCCATCGTACCGGGGCGCGGTGGCGGCGCCCGGCGCTCCGACGCGCCCGCGGATGCAGCAGATCGCGATGACCGCGAACACGACGAAGACGATGTTGAACGGTCCGGCGAGCTGGTTGAGCACGCTCTCCTGCCCGGTCCCGGCGACATCGATCCCGCCCGTCGCGAGGAAGGTGGTGGGGTCGGTCAGGGCGTGGATGAGGATGGGCCAGATGAGCGATCCCGTGACGCGCAGCACGAGATACATCATCAGACCGAAGCCGAAGGCGAAGAGCACGGTGGTGAGCACCAGCACGGGCGATTGCCCGCCGAGGGCGTTGGACGCGTGCAGCAGGCCGAACAGCGCCGACGAGACCACGGCGACCGCGATCTCGCCGTGGCCGGCATCGCGGAGCAGCTTGACCACGATGCCCCGGGTCAGCAGCTCCTCGGTGAGGCCGACGAGCAGTCCGACGACGAAGGTCAGCGGTACGACGCCTGCCGCGTAGGCGCCGTAGTCGGTGCCGAAGAGGCGCAGCGCGATGGGGACGAGGGTGACGACGACCGCGATCCACATCCACCCGCGGCCGCGGATCGGCTGCGGGCCGAACAGCGCGGGGAACCACCGGAGCGACGCGACGAAGGCGAGGAGGACGACGGCGCCGATGAGCAGCGGGAGCAGGAGCGCGACCACCACCGATCGCGCGTCGGCGAACGGGTTCGGGGCGACGTCCGCTCCCCAGAGCAGCCCGACGAGCCGGCTGCCGCCGAGGAAGAGCGCCAGGTAGGCGACGGCCGCCAGCAGCGCCTTCCACCAGGACCCGCGGTTCCAGAATCGCGACCACGCGTTCGCGCCGGTTCCCGCTCGCGTTCCTCGTTCGCCCATCGCCAGCCCCCTCGACGCGTCGGGCGGCGAGGCGCCGCCCACTGCGCTCAGCGTAGCGAAGCGAGGCTCGCCCGCACTACGCCCCGATTCCGCCGAAGGCGAGGCGGGCGGCGATCACGAGCATGGTCACGGCGACCACGCCGTCGAGGATCCGCCACGACTTCGGCGTCGCGAAGAATCGGGTGAGCGCGCGGGCGCCGTAGCCGATCAGCGCGAACCACACGATGCTCGCGAGCGCACCGCCCGCGACGAACCACCACTTGCCCGGGTCGCCCTGCGCGTTGCCGATCGAACCCATGAGCACCATCGTGTCGAGGTAGACGTGCGGGTTCAGCCAGGTGATCGCGAGGCAGGCGAGCACCGTGCGTCGCAGTGAGCCGCCGCTGCCCTCCCCCGCCACGAGCACCTCGGGCCTGCGGGCGCGCTGGAACGCGGTCCAGGCGTACCAGACCAGGAACAGCACGCCGCCCCAGCGCACGATCTCGAGCACGAGCGGCGCGCGCTCGATCACGAAGCCGATCCCGGCGACGCCCGCGAGCTCGAGCACGGCGTCGGTGAGCCCGCAGATGAGCACCACGGGCAGCACGTGCTCGCGACGGATCCCCTGGCGCAGCACGAACGCGTTCTGCGCGCCGATGGCCATGATGAGCGAGAGGCCGCTGCCGATGCCGACGAGGAAGGGAAGGATCATGGAGTCGACGCTAGGGCCGCGGCACGCTCCACCGCCACTTGAGCATGCCTCATGATTCTCATGCTGCGTCAGTTCTGCTTAAGATGCGAGTATGGACCTCCCCGTCGAGCACCTGCGCACCTTCGCCGCGATCGTCGACGAGGGCAGCCTCGAGGGCGCGGCGCGGCAGCTGCACGTCACCCCCTCGGCCATCAGCCAGCGGCTCAGCGGCATGGAACGCCGCACCGGCTCCGTGCTGCTGCAGCGCACGCGGCCCATCGCCGTGACCGAGGCCGGCGCCGCGGTGCTGCGCGCCGCGCGCCAGCTGGAGCGCATCGTCGACGACGTCGCGCGCGAGCTCTCGGGAGGCCCGAGCGGCGGCACCGCGATCCCGCTCGTGGTGAACGCCGACTCGCTCGCGACCTGGGTGGTGCCCGCGCTCGCCCGGGCGGCGCGCGAGACCGACGCGCGCTTCGAAGTGCTGCGCGCCGACGAGACCGTCTCGACCGAGCTGCTGCGCCGCGGCGCGGCGATGGCGGGCCTCACCTCGACCAGGGAGGCGGTGCCCGGGTGCAGCTCGACGCGCGTGGTCGTGGACCGCTACCTCGCCGTGGCCGAGCCCGGCTTCGCGGCGGAGCACTTCGCGGGCGGCATCACCGCGGAGGCCCTCCGCAGCGCACCGCACGTCGAGTTCGACCGGCACGACGTGTTCCAGCAGCGCTTCATCCGTCGGCACACCCGTGCGCCCATCAGCCCGCCCCGGCACTTCATCCCGTCGTCGGCCGAGTTCCTGCAGGCCATCGAGCTCGGCATGGGATGGGGCATGGTGCCGGAGCTGCAGTGCCGGGACGCGCTCGCCGACGGGCGCGTGGTCGAGCTGGATCCCGGTCGACCGGTCACGCTGCCCCTCTACTGGCAGCGGTGGAACCTGCGCTCGCCGGTGCTCGACCGGCTGAGCGCGATCCTCGCCGAAGAAGCCTCGGCGGCGCTCGGAGCGCTCGGCACGGGCACGACGACCGGCGCAGCCGGTGCCGCAGGGCCGGTCCGCACCGCCCGATAGCCTGATCCCATGGTCGGGGTGCTCGAGGGATTCGCGCTGATCCTCGGCGTCATCGGCATCGGGTACCTGGCAGGCCGCCTCGGGGTCGTGCGCGGCGATCAGCGGCTCACGCTCAACCGGGTCGCGTTCTTCGTCGCGACGCCCGCACTCATGTTCACAGTGCTCCACCGGAGCGACATCTCGGTGCTGCGCTCCCCCGTGATCCTCGTCACGACCGTCGCGGCCCTCGTCGTCGCGGCGTCCTTCATCGTGATCTCGCGCGTCTGGTTCCCGCGCGACCTCGCCACGACCACGCTCGCCGCCGCGGGCTCCGGCTACGTCAACTCCAACAACCTCGGCCTCCCGGTCGCCGTCTACATCCTCGGCGACGCCGCCTACGTGGCCCCGCTCATCATCGTGCAGCTCGCGCTCTACGCGCCCGTGGTCCTCTCGATCCTCGATTCGACGCGCACGGGTCGCGCGCCGGGATCGGGCGTTCGCGGGGTGCTGCGCGCCGTCGGCCGCGCGTTCACCAACCCGATCATCATCGCCTGCCTCGCGGGCGTCCTCTGCGCGCTGTTCGCCGTGCCCGTGCCGAAGCTCGTGCTTGCGCCGCTCGAGATGATCGGCGGCGCGGCGATCCCGATGGTGCTGCTGAGCTTCGGCATCTCGCTGCACGGGCAGCGGGCGCTGCAGCCCGGCACGGGCGTGCGGCTCGTACTGGTCTCGACCGCGCTCAAGGTGGTCGCGATGCCGCTCGTCGCCTGGGGGCTCGGCACCGCGATCGGCCTCGCACCGCATCAGCTGTTCGTCGCGACGGTCATCGCGGCGCTGCCGACCGCGCAGAACGTCTACAACTACGCGGCCACCTACGGCCGGGCCGAGACGATCGTGCGCGACATCGTGTTCGTCACGACGTTCGCGTCCCTGCCCGTCATCGCGCTGATCGCCTGGCTGCTCGGCGACCCTACGCCATGACGAAGCCGGTGATCAGGTATGCGATGAAGGTGAGCGCCCCCGCGAGGCCCGCGTAGGGCAGGATCGCCGTCATCAGGTTGACGGGCTTCACGCCGACCGAGCGGGACGCGAGGATGATGCCGTCGCCGTACAGGCAGGTGGTCGAGCCGAAGGCCGCACCCGAGAACACCGCCGCGCCCGCGAGGATCGGATCCACGCCCATCGCGATGGCGAGCGGCAGCACGATCGGGGTGATGACCGCCGCGAGGTCCCAGAACGAGCCCGTGGCGTAGGCGTAGATGCCGCAGACGAGGAACACGATCGCGGGGAGCAGCGCGCCCGTCATGAGCGGCTGCGTGACCTCGATCACCCAGTCGACGAGCTTCAGGTCCATGTTCATGTGCTGCACCATGAAGGCGAGCACCGACAGCACCATCACGAACATCATGCTCGCGATGCCCTCGAACGCCTGGTCGAGCACCTTGCGGAACGTGAGGCGGCGCTGGATCAGGGCGATGACGATCGCGACGACGAGCGCCGCGGCCGATCCCTTGACGATGTCGATGCCGCTCGCGATGGTGACGGCGACGAGCGTCGCGATGGGGATCAGGAACGCGAACGGCAGCGGACGGCTGGGGGCTTCGCCCTGCATGCCGGCCTGCTCGAAGGCGCGCTCCTCGTCGGTGGTGTTGGCGGGGAGGGTGTCGCCGGTCTCTCGCGCCCGGCGCACGTCGGCGCGCAGGGTCCCGATCGCGGGCAGCACGCCCAGGGCGAGCAGCAGGCCGACGATGAGCGCGATCCAGCCGAAGAACACGAACGGCAGGCCCTGGATGTAGGCGCCCATGCCGCTGCCGCCGACGGTCACGCCGTCCTTCTCGAGCAGCGCGGCGAAGAACACGGCCCAGGTCGAGAACGGGATGAGCACCGCGATCGGCGCCGAAGTCATCTTGATGATGCTGCCGAGCATGGTGCGCGGTACCCCGTAGCGGTCGGTGACCGATTTCATGGAGGTACCGACCGTGAGGGCGTTCAGGTAGTCGTCGATGAACAGCACGATGGTGAGCAGCCAGGTCGCGACGAGCGAGCGGCGGCGCGAGTTCACGAACCGCTCGGCCCACAGCGCGAAGTCGCGCACGGCGCCGGAGGCGTTGAACACGGCGATGAGCATGCCGAAGAGCGCGACGACGAGCAGCAGCCACTGCACGGTCTCATCGTTCATCGAGGTGCCGAAGTAGCCGATCCACGAATCGACGAAGCCGAAGCCGCTGAGCAGCAGCGCTCCGACGACCGTGCCGCAGAAGAGCGCGAGGAGGGTGCGCCGGGTGAGAACCGACACGATGAGGATCGTGACGATCGGGAGGAGGGCGAGGGCGGTGTTCTGCATCTGGGGGGTGTTCCGTTCGGGCTACTCGGCGCGCGCGGCCGAGATCGGGGCGTCGTCGCGGACGCCGGCGAGGTAGGTGGCGGCGACGGGAAGATGGAGGATGTCGTCGCCCGGCACGAGCGCCGGGTCCTCCTCCCAGACCGCGAGGTCGGCGTGGGCGCCCTCGCGGATCACGCCGAGGTCGTCGTCGCCCTGCGCGAGGGCGGCGCCGCGGGTGTAGCCGTGCAGCGCCTCGAGCGCGGTGAGGCGCTCCTCGGGCTCGTAGACGTGCGCATCGCGGTCGCCGGGGGTGCGGCGCAGCATCGCCCACGCGAGGCCGACGCGGGCGTCGAGCTCGGCGATGGGCCAGTCGGATCCCAGCGCGAGGGGCGCGCCGGCGCGCAGCACCGATCCCGCGTTCCAGGCCTGCTTCGCACGCTCCGGGCCGAGGCGCTCCGACCACGCGTCGCTGCCGTCGGGGATCCTCCACTGCATGTGCATGAGCTGCATCGACGCGGTAACGCCGGTCGTGGCGAGGCGCGCGATGTCGCGCGGATCGAGGCACTCGAGGTGCTCGATCCGGTGGGTCGGCCGACCGGCGGCACGCAGGCCGGCCGCCTCGTAGGCCGAGATCGTCTCGCCCACGGCGCGATCGCCGATCGCGTGGGTCGCGATCTGGAACCCGGCGGCGGTGAACTCGGCGACCGTGCGCACGAAGGCATCGTGATCCGCCCAGAACGGCGTCGTTCCCTCGCCGTGCGTGTCGGGCGCGTAGAGCCAGCCGGTGCCCGAGTCGATGACGCCGTCGGCGTAGAGCTTGATCATGCCGCCGCGCCAGCGGTCGCCGCCGCGGTCGCGCTGGGCCATGAGCCGGGCCCGCTCCTCGGCGTCCGCGGCGGGCTTCACGTCGACGGCGCTCACGATGCGCACCGGCAGGCCGGATCCGGTCGTGTCGAGCGCTTCGAGCAGGTCGAGGGTGCCGGTGTTGCCGTCCATGATCGCGCCGCCGGTGAGCCCCGATCGGCGCATGAACGCCAGGGTGCGCCGCGCGGTGTCGAGCGTCTCCTCGCGGCTCGGCTTCGGGATCACGGCCAGCACGTCGGCGTAGGCGCTCTCCTCGCGCAGCTCGCCCGTCGGCCGCCCGTCCGCGTCGACCACGATCTCGGAGGTGTCGTCGAAGGTGCGGGCCCCCGTGATGCCGGCGGCGGCGAGGCCGGCGGAGTTGACGAGCGCGGTGTGCACGTCGAAGAAGTAGAGCAGCGCGGGCACGTCGCCGAGCGCCTCGTCGATGGTCGAGGCGGCGATGCGCGCGCCCTCGAAGGCCGCGTAGTCCAGGTTCCAGGCGCGCACCCAGCCGCCGACGGTCTCGCGCCGCACGCGCGCGGCCTCCTCGCGCAGCCGGTCGAGCACGGTCCGCAGATCGGTGAGGCCGCCGAGGTCGACGCCCTGCACGATCTCGACGCCCTGGATCGGGTGCAGGTGCGCGTCGATGAGACCCGGCGTGACGGTGCGCCCGGCCGCGTCGTCGACGCGGGTCGCCGCGCCGCGGAAGGCGTCGCGCACCGCGTCGGCGTCCCCGACGCCGAGGATCCGGCCGTCCGCGATCGCGATGGAGCGCACGGCCCCGTCGGGCTCGCCCGGCAGCATGGTGCGCACGCGCGCACCCTCGATGATGATGTCAGCGGTCCTCGTCGACACGTCTCTCCTCGCCCGTCGTCGCGTGAGCGGCGTCGCGGTCCGCGTCGCCGGGATTAATTTACGGTGATTCAATTAATTGCGCAAGCGGCGGTCGAGCGGAGCGCGGATCGGATCTGGGAGGATCGAGAGCATGAGCGAATCGGAGGGCCCCGCGCGTCGCGTCGGACGACCGCGCACCGCCGTGCTCTCGCACGATCGGATCCTGGAGGCCGCGTTCGAGCTGGCCGACGCCAACGGGCCCGAGTTCTCCCTCGCCTCCCTCGCCCGCAGACTCGGCGTGCAGCCCTCCGCCCTGCACCACTACTTCCCCAGCAAAGCCGCGCTCATCGCCGCCATGCGCGGCCAGATCACCCTGCGCCTCGGCACCCACGGCTTCGACGAGCAGCCCTGGTACGAGGCGATCCTGCCCTGGGCGCGCGCCTCGATCGACGCCTTCGGCCGCCACCCGGGCCTCATCGCCGCCCTCGCCACCCTGCCGATCGACGGCGAGCCCGAGTCCATCGCGGACTACGAGCGGATCGTCGCCGCGTTCGAACGCGACGGCTACCCGTCCGACCTGATCGTCCCCGCGCTCGTCGCCCTGGAGTCCTTCATCATCGGATCGGCGCTCGACGGCCTCACGCCGCCCGACAACCTGCGCCCCGTGCACGAACCCGAACGCGCCCCGGTGCTGCTGCGCACCGAGGCGGCGGCGCGCGCGGCGGCCTCCGCCGCAGGGATCACCCCCGCGCAGCGCACCTTCGAGTTCGGACTCCGCGCGCTCGTGGCGGGCCTCCGCGCCGCCGGCGAGGCGGAGGGCCGGCCCGGAGATGCGGCCCCGGACCCCGCGCCGCTGCGGGAGCCCTCGGGGTAACCCGCCGTCACAGACGGGAATAGCGCGCCGGAATGAGGTGTTCTGTTCTTCCGGCGCCGACGAAGCCGCGCCCCGGACCCGGGCGATGCGCTCCTCGCGTCGCGCGCGACCCGACCGCAAGATCCCGCTTGGAGACCCCATGACCCCGCGCACCGCAGAGACCAGCGCCCCCGTGCTCGACACCATCGCCGAGCGGTGGAGCCCCCGATCCTTCGTCGCCGACCACGCGCTCCCCGAAGGCGCGCTGCGCGGCGCCCTCGAGGCCGCGCGCTGGGCGCCGAGCGCCAGCAACACGCAGCCGTGGCGCTTCATCGTCGCCCGCCGCGGCAGCGAGAGCTACGAGAAGATCCGCGAGAACCTGATGGGTTTCAACCAGGCCTGGGCCGGATCCGCCTCGGCGCTGATCGTGAACATCGCCGAGACCGTGACCGCCGAGGGCGACGAGCGCCCCTGGGCCGTCTACGATCTCGGCCAGGCCGTGGCGCACTTCGCCGTGCAGGCGCACAGCGAAGGCCTCTACGTGCACCAGATGGGCGGCTTCGACCGCGACGGGATCCGCGCCGCGTTCGACCTGCCCGAGCGCCTGCAGCCGATCTCCGTCGCCGCGGTCGGACAGCTCGCCGATCCCGAGCAGCTGCCGGAGCCGCTGCGCGAGCGCGAGGTCGCCCCGCGTCAGCGCATCGAGCTCGACGAGCTCGTGATCCGCAACGACTGATCGCGCGCCCGTGGACGGGGTCGTACCGGCTTCGCCGGTGCGGCCCCGTTGTCCGTCCCGCGGGTTCCGCGCTTCGTCAGTCGTCGGTGTCGGCGGTGAAGACGTCGTCCCCGTCGCTGAGCCGCAGCGCGGTGATGAGCTCGCTCGCGTGCGAGGTCGACAGGATCACCCGGGCGAAATCGTCGTACTCGGCGACCCAGCCCGGCTCGGTCTCTGCGCCGCTCGGGGCGTCGAGGTCGATCACGATCGCCGGACGCCCGCTGCGCGCCACGACGAAGTCGCGGCCGCCCAGGCTGCGCCAGGTGCCGAGGGCCAGACGCCGCGGCAGGTGCGCACCGAACGCGCGGACTCCGCGCAGCCACACCCACGGGTCGTCGGTGATGACCGCGGAGGTGATGGCCTCGCGGCTGATCACCACGTCGCGCCGGCGCAGCGCCAGCGCCTGCTCGGACGCCGTGAGCCGGACGACCACGCGGTCCGGGTGCACCTCGATTCTCGCCATGGCTTCGAGTCTGCCCCGGATTTCGCCCGAAGGCCAGGGGCGCGCAGCGCAGCGCGAGAACCGCGACCGCCGGGCGGCTAGACGCCGGGCAGCTCCAGGTGGAGGGTCGGGTACGGGCGGCCGTCTGCGTCGAGCTCGCTGCGACCCGTCTGCACGAAGCCTCGACTGAGGTAGAAGCCGTGCGCGCCGACGTTCTGCTCGTTCACGTCGACCCGCTCGACGCCCTGCTCGGCGACCACGTGCGCGAGCAGCGCGCTGCCGACGCCCGTGCCGCGGGCCGCGTCGTCGACGAAGAGCATCTCGAGGCTGCCGTCCAGCGTGCCGGCGAAGCCGATCGGGCGGCCGTCCCGCTCGGCGACCGTCAGCGCGACGGCCGGGAAGTAGCCGGGCGCGAGCGCCCGTTCGATCCGGGCGAAGTCGTCCTCGGCGAGGAAGTCGTGGGTCGCGCGGACCGCGCTGCGCCAGATCCCGACGAGCGCCGGGTACTCGGCGGGTCCGCGGCCGGGACGGATCTCGAGGGGGAGGGGCGTATCGGGCACCGGACGATCCTCGCGGGGATCGGGGTCCGCGTCAAGCCCGGACCGGAGCCGCGGAGCGGCTCAGTCGAGCATGTCGCTCTGGTCGATGACGGACTCGACCGTCTCGATCAGCGCGCGCTTGAGCTCCGAGCGCTCGTGCGCCGGATTGTGCAGCAGACCCGCGGCGATCGCCTCGGGGTGGGTGTGCGGACCGACGCAGGCCACGATCGTGTCCTCCGGCAGGTTCGGGAACTGCTCCGCCACCTCGCGGGCGATCTTCGCCGACGCGACCAGCAGCGCGTTGATGCGCCCCGACTCGACGTCCTCGCGCGTGTGCACGGATGCCGGAATGCCGATGGTGCGGAACGCCACCACCTGGGTGACGTCGTGGCCGCGGCCGATGAGCCCCTCGGTCAGCACCGGCTTGGCGACATCGGAGCGGAGGGTGAGCACGCGGAGCACGTCGCCCTCGTCGATCTCGGGCCACACCTCGAGCAGGCCGGCGGTGGTGTTGTTCTCCTCGCTCGGCGTACGGCTCACCTGGTAGCCGGCGTGCTCGAACGCGGCTGCCGTCGCCTCGCCGACCACGGCGACGCGAGTGCTCGCGGGGATCACGGTGTGGTGGTAGGCCAGCACGTCGACCACGGTCGAGCTGGTCGCGGTGATCCAGTCGTAGTGCCCGGCCTCGAGCAGCTTCAGCGCCTCGACGAGCTTCTCTTCCTCGCTCGTGTGAGCGAAGTCCACGAGCGGAGCGACCACGGGGCTCGCACCCTGCTCACGGAGCGCGCGCGCGACCAGGTCTCCCCAGGTTCCGCCGCGGGGGACGAGGACTCGGAGTCCGCTGAGCGGTTTCGCATCAGACGTCATACGCTCCACTCACTCCGAACAACCCTTCTGGCCCCCTCCCGAAGCCGGCCCCGAAAGACCGACCGCGCGCCCCTATTCTTACCCCGGCTCGACCGGAAGGCAAAACCGAGCACTTCCGGGCCCCGAACGAAACGCAAACGTGATCCAGGGCGGTTGACTGCGCCGCGACCCGGCGGCTACCTTACGCGGACCGGAGTCAGCGGAGCGACTTCGAGATCGCTTTGGCCACGCCCCACACCGCGAGGCCGGCCACGGCAGCCGCCGCCGCAACGCCCGCGACGAATACGAGCGGCCGTTCCCGGCGCTCCTCCGCGATGCGGACCTTGGCCCGCTCGGCCGCGTCGTCGATGCGCTGCGCGTAGTCGAGGCGGTCGCGCAACTGAGCGAGCGTCGCGTAGAGCTCCTCGCGTGCGACCGCGGTCTCCTCGACTCCCGGATGCTGCTTGTCGGTCATCGCCAGTTCCCTTCCTCGCCGGGCTTCGGCATCGACGGAGCCCGCGGCGCACGGTCGGCCTGCGGCGCTGCGGACGCATTGAATCGGACCTCGCCCATGGCGCCGAGATCCTCCTCGACCCGGCCGATCGCGTCCTCGGGCACGGGAATGCCCCGCTTGATGAGCGCGATGCCGGCGAAGATCGCGGCCGCGGCCAGCAGGACCAGGCCAACGCCGACGACGAGCGCCGAGAGCCAGACCGGCCAGACCGTCGCGATGCCCGCGATCGCCGCTGCGACGAACGCCGCAATCGCCCAGAAGAGGAAGAAGAGCGCGACGACGATCGCGAGCGCGCCGATGCCGCCCCGCTTCGCCTTCTGCGCGATCTCGCGCTTCGCGTTCTCGTACTCGAGCCTCGCCAGCGTGACGACCTGCTGGGGCAGCTTGGCCAGCAGTTCGAAGGTGCCGGCCTGATCGCTCCGGCGGCCCATCACTCGCCCTGCCCCGAGGTGCCGCGCTTCGCGCCCTTCACCGCTCCGCTCTTCGAGCTGGTGCTCTTCGACGCGGCGCCCTTCGCGGTCGAGCTCTTCGCCGTCGAGCCCTTCGCCTCGGTGGAGCCGGACTTCTTCGGCGCAGTCGAGGCCTTGGCCGGCGAAGCCGCCGCTGCCGTGGCCGGCTCGGACGCCGGACGCGACTGCGCGCCGCCGGCGGCGGCCCGGCCGACACTGCTGAACACGTCCGCCACGACGCGGCGGGCGAAGAGCTTCGCCTCTTCCGCGCGCTCGTCGACGGCGCCGCGCACCATCTCGACGCCGCGCTGCACCGGGGGCGTGTTCCACACGGTCTGGGCCCCGCGCTTGATCTGCTCGTAGCGTTCGCGCCCGGCGCGAGTGCCGAGTACGTATCCCACGGCAGCTCCGAGGACGAATGCGATCTTGCCCTTCACGATTTCCTCCAGACTTCGGTGCCGGCGCACCGGGTCACTGGCTCAGCCTAGCGCCGAATCGCGCGGAGCCATATTCCGATTTCGAGATATGGCGGCCAATACCCGGTTCGATCCGATCGATCCGCCCCGCCGGATGGGCCTCAGTCGGAGATGCCCGTCAGCCGGCGACGCAGCACGGTCGCTTCTCGGTGCGCTTCGGAGAAGGCGCGGCCGAGATCGCCGTCGATCAGCCGGGCTCCGACAGCGATCCGCTCGGACTCCTGCGCGCGCCAGGTCGTGAGCTCCGCGTCCGCTCGATCCCGTTCGGCGACCGTCGCGAACGCCGCGGGGGCGCTGCGCACCCGCCACTCGGCTCCCGCTGCCCGTTCGAGCCCGGCGCTCGCGAGCACCGCGTCCAGCTGGCGGAGGACGTCGGCCGGATCCGCGCCCGCGCCCTCGCCCTCGAGTCCGCGCCGGGGACCCGCGACCTGCGCCGTCCACCCGCTCACGCGCTCGGGGTCGGCTGCGAGACGCACCGACCAGGGAGCCCCCTCGAACTCGACCAGCAGCAGACCGATGGCCTTCCCCGCCACCGAATCGAGCTCCCCCGCGAAGGGATCCTGAATGCCGATCTCGGCATGCAGTCGCTCCGCCGAGGCCTGGGGCATCGCGAGGTGCGAGGCCCCCGCCTGATCCTCGATCCGGAACCCGGGGTCCGAGTCGGCGGTGAGCAGCTCCGACCCCTGGCCCCAGCCCCTTCGGTCGCCGGCGTCGATCACCAGGCCGCGAGCGTGCGTCACCGCTCCGCTCGCACGCTCGATCTCCCAGCCCGTGTCGCGCTCTCGAGCGACCACGGCCGGGTCGTCGGACAGGATGACGGCGTAGAGCGAGAGCCGCTCGAGCACCGCGGCCCGGGCGGCGAGCCATCCCCCTCGGGGCGCGGTCGCGGTTTCACGTGCAACATTCCGATCGGCGTATGCGAGCGCTGCTCCGGTGAGGGAGCCCGCACGGGTGAGCAGCTCGTTCAGCCCGGGAGCGGCGATCGCCGCATCGACCGCGTCGGCGCGCACGCCGTAGCGCTCGACGACCGCGGGTTCCACGAGCCGCGACAGCGCCGCAGCGCCGACGCGGGTACGCACGAGCTTGCCGAACGACCGGGTCTTGCCGACGGTCAGCACCGGGGTCACCCGATCGAGCCAGGCCCGGAGCGCGCCTCCGACCCCGAGCAGTCGCTGCACCTCCCGAGCGAGCGGCTGCGCCGGGATCCCGAGCACCTCGGGTTCCGCCTGCGGCGCCCAGGCTCCGCCGGGGGTGCGCAGCATCGGTGCGGTCCTCGGCGCGGAGACCGGCTCGGCTCCGGCGAAGCCGGAGTGCTCGGTCGAGACGGGTGCGGCGATGCGGGCGAGGGCCGCTGCGATCGCGCCGTCGGGGTCGCGCTCCGGGCGATCGGGCCAGACATCGTCCGGCGAGACCACGAGCTCGACCGCGAGCCCCACCTCGGCGAGGTCGAGCGCGGCGAGCACCGCGCTCGGACCGGATCCGGTGACGATCACGTCAGGCACGGGGAGCTCCTTCGTCGGGATTCGAGCGGGCGGGATCCGACGCCTCGGGAGCGGTCGGCGCCGCGGAGGCGTCGGCCGGTGCCGCAGGTGCCGCGAGCGCATCCGGGACGGCGGGCGCGGGGACGGGCGCGGCCGCCGCGAGCTGCGGATCGATCGGTCGACGCTCGATCACGTAGTCGATCCGCGTGCGCGGACGACCGGCCCGGCGGCAGGACCGGTCGGCGAGCCAGGCGTAGACGGCCAGGACCACGGCCTGCGGGATGAGCGCGATCGGCCCCGCTCCCGAGACCTCCTGCCCGGTGGTTCCGCCGAAGCCGCCGAGCATGAATCCGAACGCGGCGATGTTGTTGACGACGTGCAGGCTGATGCCGGCTTCGAGTCCGCCCGTGCGCCAGGTGAGCCAGCCGGCGGTCAGGCCGATCATCCCGACCGCGAGCAGGCCCCAGATGTCGTAGATGTGCATCGACGCGAACACGACGCTGGACCCGACGATCGCAAACGCGGGATGCCGCAGCCACGACCCGATGATCTGCATGAGCGCACCGCGGAACACGAGCTCCTCCGCCGCGCACTGCACGGGCACGAGCACGACGATGAGGAGCGCCGACCACAGGATCGCCGCCGGGTCGAGCCCCTTCGCGGGCACCATCGACGCGAGCTCGCCCGTGCCGGCGAACTCCAGCGCCAGGCCGAGCAGGTTCTGCGCGGCGACCACCGCGAACGCGAGGATCAGGGTGCGCCCGATGAGTCCCCAGCGGATCCGCAGCTCGACCGACCAGGCGCGTCCGAACGGGCCGAGGCCCAGGCTCTTCATGCTCACCCAGACCACGGGGATCATGAGGATCACCGTGGTCAGCGCGAGCAGCATCGACAGCGGATTCTGCGTGTCCGGGATCAGGAAGCGCTCCATCTCCTGCTGGGAGGGAGGCTGTCGGGCCCCTGCGCGGCGAGCGCGATCCCGAGCCCCAGACCGATCAGGATCTGCAGGCTGAAGTAGATCGCACCGCCGAGCAGGAGCGCGACGAGCGGCTTCCACCAGCTGAATCGGGGAACGCCCCGCAGCAGCCGATGGAACGGGAGCGGCTCCGTCGGGATCCAGCGCTCCTCGAATCGCTGCGCCCAGGCCCAGGAGGGTTGCTGCGGCGCCCGATCCTGCTGGGGAAGGGCGGGATCCGTGGCGCTCATGGTGTGCTCCTTATGCGCCGCGCAGTCGCTCGGCGAGGTAGGCGTGCAGCTCGGCGCGCGGAACGCGCGTCTGCTGCATGGTGTCGCGCTCGCGCACGGTCACCGCGTCGTCGTCGAGCGAGTCGAAATCGACCGTGACGCAGAACGGCGTGCCGATCTCGTCCTGGCGACGGTAGCGGCGGCCGATGGCACCCGAGTCGTCGAACTCGATGTTCCAGTCGTCGCGCAGGTCCGCGGCGATCTGGCGTGCGAGCGGCGAGAGCTTCTCGTTGCGGCTCAGCGGCAGCACGGCGGCCTTGACCGGCGCGAGGCGCGGATCGAGCGCCAGCAGGGTGCGGGTGTCGGTGCCGCCCTTGGCGTTCGGCACCTCCTCTTCGCGGTAGGAGTCGACGAGGAAGGCCATGAGCGAGCGGGTGAGGCCCGCCGCGGGCTCGATCACGTACGGGGTCCAGCGCTCGTTCTTCGTCTGGTCGAAGTAGGAGAGGTCCTTGCCCGAGTGCTTCGAGTGGGTCGACAGGTCGAAGTCGGTGCGGTTGGCGATGCCCTCGAGCTCGCCCCACTCGCCGCCGGTGAAGCCGAAGCGGTACTCGATGTCGGCGGTGCGCTTCGAGTAGTGGGAGAGCTTCTCCTTCGGGTGCTCGTAGAAGCGCAGGTTCTCGGGATCGATGCCGAGGCCGACGTACCACGCCATGCGCTCGTTCATCCAGTATTCCTGCCAGTCCTCGTCGGTGCCCGGCTCGACGAAGAACTCCATCTCCATCTGCTCGAACTCGCGGGTGCGGAAGATGAAGTTGCCCGGCGTGATCTCGTTGCGGAAGCTCTTGCCGATCTGACCGATGCCGAACGGGGGCTTCATGCGCGCCGACTGCAGCACGTTCGCGAAGTTCACGAAGATGCCCTGCGCCGTCTCGGGGCGCAGGTAGTGCATGCCGGCCTCGTCGTCGACCGGGCCGAGGTAGGTCTTGAGCAGGCCCGAGAAGGCGCGGGGCTCGGTCCACTGGCCGCGGGTGCCGCAGTTGGTGCACACGATCTCGGCGAGGCCGCCCTCGGGCGCGCGGCCCTTCTTCTCTTTGAACTCCTCGATGAGGTGGTCCTCGCGGTAGCGCTTGTGGCACTGGAGGCACTCCACGAGCGGGTCGCTGAAGACCTCGACGTGGCCCGAGGCCTCCCAGACCTGCTTGGGGAGGATGACGCTGGAGTCGATGCCGACGACGTCGTCGCGCTTCTGCACCATGGCCTTCCACCACTGGCGCTTGATGTTCTCCTTCAGCGCGGTGCCGAGGGGGCCGTAGTCCCATGCCGAACGGGAGCCGCCGTAGATCTCACCCGCCTGGAACACGAAGCCGCGGTGGCGGGCGAGCGAGATGACCTTATCGAGGCGGGACTGTTCAGCCATGTGTGGAATCACTCCAAGGGGCAAGCGGGGATCTTGGGCACGTGCGCGCTCACGCGGGGCGCAACGGTTCCAGTCTAGTGCCGCGGCCGGACGCTACCCTGATGCGATGGGAAACCCTGCACCGGAGCCGGAATCGCCCGGACTCGCCCCCGCACCGCGCGCATCGCTGCCATCCTCGGTCACGCTGCTGCTCGGCCTCGCCGCGGGTGTCGTCGTGCTCGCCGGGCTCGCCTTCGCGAGCGAGCTCTTCGGCCCGCTCGCCCTCGCCGCCGTCATCGTGATCATCTGCCACCCCCTGCGCGGACCGCTCGAGCGCTGGGGCTGGCCGCGCTGGGCCGCGACCACCGCGGTCATCGCCGTCGCGTGGGCCGTGCTGCTCGCGATGGCGCTCCTGCTCGCCTTCGCCGGGATCGAGTTCTCCAAGCTCGTCGTCGCCTATGCCGAGAAGCTGTACAGCACCACCGACGAGGTGATCGCCTGGCTCGCGACCTTCGGGCTCGACCAGCAGGCCTCGTCGGCGCTCTCGTCGATCATGACCCCGTCCGCCCTGCTCGGCTTCGCGACCTCCATCGGCAGCAGCACCCTCAGCGTCATCACCGCGCTCTTCTTCATCTTCGCGTACGTCATCTTCATGTCGGCCGACGCGTCCCGCTACCGCCGGGCGACGACGCAGTTCGGTTCGAGCGCGAGGCCGGCGATGGCCCGCTTCGCGCACTTCAACGACTCGGTGCGCCGGTACTACGTCGTCAACGCCGTGTTCGGGCTGGTGGTCGCCGTGGTCGACGGGCTCGCGCTCTGGGCCATGGGCGTTCCCGGCGCGCTCGTCTGGGCGATCCTCGCGTTCGTCACGAACTTCGTGCCGAACATCGGCTTCGTGCTGGGGCTCGTGCCCCCGGCGCTGCTCGCCCTCGTGGTCGGCGGGTGGCCGCTGATGCTCGGCGTGATCGCCGTCTACTGCGTCGCGAACGTGGTGCTGCAGGTGCTGATCCAGCCGAAGTTCGTCAGCGACGCGGTCAACCTGAGCCTGACGCTGAGCTTCTTCTCGGTGCTGTTCTGGACCTTCGTCATCGGACCGCTCGGCGCGATCCTCTCGATCCCGCTCACGCTGCTCGTGCGCGCGCTCGTGCTCGAGCGGGACCCGAACGCGCGCTGGATCCGCTGGCTCTCGGGCGATACCTCGGTGTCGGAGCGCGGCGCCCCGCTTCCGCCTCCGTCCACCTAGAGCGCGGACGAGGGCCGGGACGCATCGCGTCCCGGCCCTCGTCCGGTGTCGATCGCTCGCGCGGGGATCCGCTCAGGCGAACCGCAGGATCGAGCTCGGGCGCCCATCCAGGTACGCGCTCGCGACCACCGTCTGGTTGCCCGCGTACCCGCTGTGGATCGCCTTCCCGTTGCCGATGTACATCGCGACGTGGCGGCCCTCCCAGACCATGACGTCGCCGGGCTTCAGCGAGGAGACGCGCTTCCCGCCGACGCCCGCGTACTCGCCGGCACGAGTGCCCAGGTCGCCGACGCGGGTGCCGCTGGCGCGGAGCGCGCGCTCGATGAGGGCCGTGCAGTCCTGTCGCGCGCCCAGCTGGGCGTACGCGCTGCGCACCATCGCCGTGGGACGGTCGAACTGGACCGTGTAGGAGGCGCGCGTCGAAGTCGCAGAAGAGGCGTAGGTGCCATCTCCCCAGGAGGCGCGGTAGATCACGGTGACCCGCTTGCCGGCCATGCCCGGCGTCACGTTGAGCTTCATGCCGCCGCCGTAGCGCTTGCCGTTGAGGTACCAGGTGTAGGAGCTCTTGACCGCGAGGCCCGCTGGCTTCTTCAGGGTCGCCGCAGCGGTCAGGCTCCTTCCGGGCTTCGCCCAGCCGCTCACTCGCATGTTGGCGACGGCCGTCGCGGTCTGCTTGACCACCTTGGCGGTCGCGGCGGACTTCGCCGTCTCGAGGGTACCGGCGACGTACGCGCCGCTCTCCGCCCAGCCGAGGCTCGCGCTGGCGGTGATCCGCTTCTGGAAGTCGGCGGGCTTCACGGTGTACGCGGCGCCGGTCGCGATCTGCTTGCCGTCGGCGTACCAGGTGTAGCCGGTGGCCTTCGGGGCGACACCGGTCGGCGCGGTCACGCCCGATGCCGCCGCGGTCAGCTTCTTGCCGATCACGGCCGCACCGGAGATCTTCACCACGGCGGAGGCCGTCGCGGTCTGCTTCACGGGCACACCCGTCGCCGACACGGCCGAGGCGCTGCCCGCGGCGAAGGCGTCGGTCGCGGGCCAGGCCACGTCCGCCGATGCGGTAATGGTCTTGCCGAGGTCCTCGGTGCGCACGGTGTACTGTGCTCCCGTCGCGACCTCGGTGCCGTCCACGAGCCAGGCGAGGGTCGTCGCGGGGGTCACGCCCTCCGGCGCGACGGTGCGGTCATGGGCTTCGAGCACGCTGCCGACGACGGCCACCCGCGCGTCCGTCTGCTTCGCCGCGTCGAGGATCCGGACCGATGCGGTGACCGCGGCCTCTCCGGGCGCCGGCTGCGGCGTCTCGGGGACGGGCACCGGCTCGGGAGCGGGAGTCTCGGCGGAGGGGGTCTCGGCGGGAGCCGGAGCCGGAGCGACCGGCTGCTCGGCCGGCGCGGGGGCCTCGGGCTGCGGTACCTGCTGAGGCTGCGGCGCCTCGGCGGAGACGGCGGGCGATGGGTTCTGCGGGGCCTCGTCTGCGAACGCGCCCGTCGCGGGGGCGAACACGAGTGCTCCGACGCACAGAGCCACGACCGTCTTCTGGAACCGCAAACAACCCTCATAACCTTGACAACAGGGACCGGCCCTCGCGGGCCGCGGATCATGCTAGGCACAAGATGTGCGATCCCGCCAGTCGGGCCACCACAAGATGCGGGACTCGCCCGTGCGAGATCCGCTCCAGCACAGGGATCTCCGGCCGTTATGGTTCTGTGATCTTTTTTCCGAAGCCGGGCTATGAACTCGCTGAACGCGCAGTATCCGGCTCCGGTTCCCGCAGACGCTCAACCACCCAGGACCAGGTTCTCGGCCCGCTCCCCGGCCTGCATCCGGGCGATCTGGCGGCGGATCAGATCCACCACGCGCGGGAGCATCGCCGTCGAGTCGCCCCCGGCGTGCGGGGTGATGAGCGTGTTCGCGCAGGACCACAGCGGGTGGTCCTCCGGAAGGGGCTCGGGGTCCGTCACGTCGAGCGCGGCACGCAGGCGCCCGGACTCGAGTTCGCGCACCAGGGCGTCGGTGTCGACGACCCGCCCGCGGGCGACGTTCACGAGCAGTGCGCCGTCGGGCATGGCGGCGAGCGCCGCCGCGTCGATGAGGCCCGTCGTCTCGGGCGTGAGCGGCACCGCGAGTATCACGACCTCGGCCTCGGCGAGGCTCTCGGCGAGGCGGTCGAAGCCGCGCACCTCGACCGGGTTCCCCGAGAGGTCCCGATCCTGCCTGGCCGTGCGGGCGAGGCGGGTGACGTGCGCCTCGAAACCGGCGAGCCGGGCATCGATGGCCTTGCCGACGCCGCCGTAGCCGACGATCAGCACGCGGCGGTCGGCGACGCTCGGGAAGGTGCGCAGGTCCCACCTGCGCGCGTCGCTGTCGCGCACGAACTCGGGGATCCCGCGCTGCGCCGCGAGCAGCAGTGCGAGGGCGAGCTCGGCGGTGGACGCCTCGTGCACGGTCGCGGCGTTCGCGAGCGGGATCCCTGCGGGCAGGTGCGCATCGACGCCGTTGTAGCCGATCGACTGCCACTGCACGAGTCCGACGCTCGTGCCGGAGAGGCGCTCGAGCAGCTCGGCCCCGCCCCAGTAGGGCGGCACGACGATGTCGAGACGGTCCCGGGGCGCAGGCCCGTCGAGCTCCCAGGCGACCCATTCGACGCCGGGGATCTCGCCGAGCTCTTCGAGCAGGCCCTCGTCGGGCAGGGAGACGACCAGATCACGCATGCTTCTCACCCTATGGGGAGGTCGGTCTCAGGGTGCGCTGCGGTACGCCGCGACCCGGGCTTCGATGCCCGCGATCAGCAGGTCGAGGCCGCGGTCGAAGACGAGCCGATTGCGCGCGGCCCCGGACGGGTGGCCGGGGATCAGCTCGGCGAGCTTGCCCGTGGCGCCCTCGACCCCGAGCACGTTGTCGGGCGAGAGCGCGTCGAGCGCCGCACCGAAGGAGAACGCATCGACGACTTCGATCGTGGTCAGGATCTCCCGATCGGGCAGGCCCGCCTCGGCGAGGGCGTCGGCGAGGGTGCTGTAGACCCGCAGCACATCGGGCTCGTCGACGACGACGGTCATCATGTGCTGCAGGACCCGCGGGTGCGCGGCGTACATGCGCCAGGTGCGCTCGACCTCGCCGCGGATGCGCTGCCGCCAGTCGCCGGCCGCGGGCCCCGCCTGGACGTATTCGGCGACGAGCACCTGCCGCATCGCGTGGATGACGCCGTCCCGGCCCGAGACGTGGTGGTAGAGGGACGAGACGCTGACTCCGAGGCGGCGCGCGAGCGGGACGAGCTGCAGCTCGTTGCCCGATTCGACGTAGTCGATCGCGGCTCGGCCGATGATCTCGCGGCTGAGGATCGCGGTGCGGGGTCTCGCCACGTCGTACCTCCTCCGGCGTCTGCTTGACAGATCCTTTCACACGGGGGAGCATGTCCTCGCTAATCGAAACAGTTTCGGTTAGTCCTCCACGACTCGGCAGAGCCGCCGAAGAAGAGAGTCACCGTGAGCTCCTCCGCCACCGCCGAACCGCGCCTCCCCCTGACCCTCAGGAACGGGAGCGCGACCTTTCTCATCGCACTCGCGAGCCTGATGATGGCGAATCTCGCCCCCTTCGTGATCTCCGCGCTCCAGGGGCTCGGCTTCGACGTCATCACGAGCGGCAACATCCTCACCTGGGCGCTCTTCGCCTCGGCCGTCGTCGGCCTCGCCACCTCCCGCCTCGCCGCCGGCCGGCACCGCCGCAGGCTGGCCGTCGCGGGACTCGCCCTCGCCGCGATCGCGTTCGGAGTCGCAGCCGTCCTGCCGACGCCGACCGCGGTCGTCTCCGGCCTCATCGTCGGCGGCGCCGGCGTGGGCGCCGCCATCTCGACCTCGGGCGCGGCCATCGCGGCACTCCGCAATCCGAACCGGGTCTCGGCGGCGAGCGGTCTCGTCAACCGGGTACTCGTCACGATCATCCTCGCCGTGATCCCGATCATCGGGATCGCCCAGGCCAGCGTCTTCGGCGCCCTCGCCCTCATCTCCGTCGTCGCGCTCGCGCTGGCCGCCTGGCTGCCCGACGCCCCCGAGCACGCCGAGCCGGTCGACGTCACCGCCTCGCTCCGGATCGCCGAGCCCCGGCGCATCACCATCGCCGGCCTCGCGATCCTCCTCATCTTCGCGGTCTGGGGCACCAGCGAGGACGCGATCTGGACCATGGCCCCCGTGCTCGGCGGCGCCGTCGGCGTCGACGAGCAGGCGATGGGCTTCACGCTGAGTCTCGCCGCGGCCGGCGGCATCGCGGGCATGCTCCTGGTCACGGTGCTCGGCGACCGCATCGGCCGGGCCGTCCCCCTCGTGATCGCTCTGGCGATCGGCGGCGCGCTCAAGATCTGGCTCGGCTTCGCGGAGGACCCCGCCCTGCTGTCGGGGCTCATCATCGCCATCAACTCGATCTACTCGTTCGCGTTCTCCCTCTTCATCGCGACCGCCGCGGGCCTCGACGCGCGCGGCCGCTGGTCCGGCCCCATCATCGGCGCCTACCTCGTGGGATCGAGCTTCGCCCCGCTCATCGGCGGCGCGCTGATCGAAACCATCGGCACCCCGGCGTTCGCCCTCATCATGGGAGCGGTGAGCCTCATCGCGATCGTGCCGACGGCGATGGTCGCGCGGGTCTCCGTGGGCGCCGAACGCGCACTGATCCGATCCCGCGCCGCGCAGATCCCCGCACCCGCGACGGCCTGAACCGCTCTCGCACAGCCCGTCCGCCTCCTCCGAACCGCACCAGAAAGCGAGCCAGCCATGTCCCCAACCGCAACGATCTACCGCAACGCATCCGTCTTCACCGGCGACGCCGACCTCGCCCCCCGCGAGTCGGTGGCCGTGCGGGAGGGCCGGGTGATCGCCGTCGGCGATCTCGACGCGGTACGGCTCGCCGCCGGCTCCGACGCGGAAGAGGTGGACCTCGGCGGGGCGTTCGTCTCTCCCGGACTGATCGAGGGGCACTCCCACATGCTCATGCTCGGAGAGTCGCTCGACAAGGTGCAGCTGCGCGACGCCGGGAGCATCGAGGAGGTGCAGCGGCGGCTCGCCGCGGCCCGCGCCGCGGCACCCGACGCCCCGATGGTGCTCGGCACCAGCTGGCTGTTCGACATCTTCCCCGACGGCGAGCGTCCCACGGCCGCGGTGCTCGATGCCGCGGTGGCCGACGTTCCCGTGCTGCTCGACGCGAACGACCTGCACTCGGTGTGGGTGAACACGGCGGCGCTCACGGCGATGGGGATCGACCGCGACACCCCGGATCCCGTGGGCGGCGAGATCGTGCGCGACGCGAACGGCGACGCGACCGGGTTCCTGCTCGAGACCGCCGCCATGACGTACGCATGGGACTTCCTCGCGGCCGCCGCCACCGACGAGGACCGCGACCGGTTCCTCGCGAAGGCGTTCGCCGCCTACCTCGAGACCGGCGTGACCGGGGCGACCGAGATGTCGTTCGGGCACGCGGACCTCGCGGCCTACCGGCGCATGCTGGATCGCGACGGCCGGCTCCCCTTTCCCGTGAACGCGCACTGGCTGCTCACCGCGACGGGCGACCCCGAGGCCGATGTCGCCCAGATCGACGAGGTCGTCCGGGCGCGCGACGAACTCGCCGCCGCCCACGGCGACGCCTGGCTCCGGATCGTCGGCGTGAAGTTCATCATGGACGGGGTGATCGACGCCTGCACGGCGGCCATGCGCGCGCCCTACGCGAACGGCGAGCTGCCCGGACCGATCTGGGATCGCGAGTCGGCGCTCCCCGTCGCCGTCGCGGCGGACGCCGCCGGACTGCAGCTCGCCCTGCACGCGATCGGCGACGAGGCGAGCGCCATCGCGCTCGATGCCGTGCAGGAGTGCATCCGCGTGAACGGTCCGCGCACGAACCGCCGGCCCCGGGTCGAGCACCTCGAGTCGGTCGCCGACGACACGATCGCCCGCATGGCCGCGCTCGACGTCACCGCGTCCATGCAGCCCGTGCACTGCGATCCCGCGATCCTCGACAACTGGCAGGCGGTGCTCGGCGACGAGCGCGCGCACCGCGGCTTCCCGTGGCACACGTTCCGCGAGGCCGGGGTGCGGCTCGCGCTCGGCACCGACGCGCCCACCGCGCCGCACCACGCTCCGAACAACCTCTTCATCGCGCTCACGGCGAAGTCGGTGCTCGACCGCTCGCGCGAGCCGTACCAGCCGCAGCGCGTCTTCACGCCGGCCGACGCGCTCGAGGCGCTCACCCTCGGCGCCGCGACCGCGACGCTGCGTGAGGACGAGGTCGGCCGCATCGCGAGCGGCGCCCGCGCCAACCTCGTGGTCTGGGACGCGAATCCCCTGAGCGACGCTCCCGAGGCGCTGCTCGACACGGCAGCCGTGCTCACGCTGGTCGACGGCGCACCGGCGTACGACGCCCGCGCCTAGCCGGGCCCGCTCGATTCCGCCTGGGCGGCGCACTGGCGCCGCCCAGGAGCGGGCAGCAGAATGGGCGCATGACGAGCGATGCGTCCGCGCCCACCGAGTTCAGCTACACCGATGCGCACGGGATCGAGATCTTCGCGTACGAGTGGCCGGCCGAGCACCCGCACGCCGTGGTGCAGATCGCCCACGGCGTCGGCGAGCACGCCCTGCGCTACGCCCGCTTCGCGGAGGCTCTCGTCGCCGCCGGGTTCACCGTGGTGGCCGACGACCACCGCGGGCACGGCCGCACCGGCCTCGCGCAGTGGGGAGGCGACCACGCGCAGCTCGGCAAGCTCGGGCCCGGCGGTCTCCGAGCCGCGGAGGCCGCCGTGCTGCAGCTCACCGGGATCCTGCGCGAACGCGATCCCGAGCTGCCGGTCATCATGTTCGCGCACTCCTGGGGCTCGCTCATGGCGCAGCGGATCCTGAACCGCGAACCGCGCGCCTGGGATGCCCTCGTGCTGAGCGGGAGCGCCTACCGCACCGTCGGCGACATGGAGTCCGGCGATCTCAACCGAGCCTGGCGCGACGACGACCCCACGGGCGGCTTCGCCTGGCTGAGCCGCGACCTCGAGGTCGGGCACGCCTTCGCCGCGGACCCCCTCTGCTTCGCCGCCGACATCATGAAGCTGTGGGGCGTCGCGGACGCGCTCCGGCTCGCCGGGACCCCCGGCAAGGGCCTCGACCCCGAGCTTCCGCTCCTGATCGCCTCCGGCAGCGAGGATCCGCTCTCGCGCAGGGACTCGATCCGCAAGCTCGCCGAGGCCTACCGCAGGCGCGGACTGCGCGACGTCACGCTGCGCCTCTACCCGGAGGCGCGGCACGAGATCCTGCAGGAGACCAACCGGGAGCAGGTCACGGTCGACATCCTGACCTGGCTGCTGGAGCGGTTCCCCCGCGACGAGTAGTCCGCCGGGCAACACCCCGATCGATACCCGCCGGGAGGCCGTCGGGCGTATCCTGGCGACATGTCCATGCACGGTGAGTACAAGGTTCCCGGCGGCAAGCTCGTCGTGGTCGACTTCGAGGTGAGCGACGGGAAGATCGCCGATTTCCGGCTGTCCGGCGACTTCTTCCTCGAACCCGACGAAGCGCTCGACTGCATCAACCGCGCGGTCGAGGGGCTGAACCCCAACAGCACCATCGACGACTTCGCGAGCGCGATCGGCGCCGCGCTGCCGAGCGAGGTGCACCTGCTCGGGTTCACGCCCGAGTCGGTCGGCGTCGCGGTGCGCCGCGCCATGACCGGGGCGGCGCACTGGCGCGACTACGACTGGCAGATCCTGCACGAGCCTCCCATCTCGCCCGTGATGAACGCGGCGCTCGACGAGGTGCTCACGACCGCCGTCGGAGAGGGCCTGCGCGGGCCCGCCCTGCGCATCTGGGAGTGGGATCGCCCCGCGGTGTTCATCGGCAGCTTCCAGTCGGTGAAGAACGAGGTCGACGAGGAGCAGCTCGCCGCGCGCGACGCCCAGCTCGTGCGCCGGATCTCGGGCGGCGGGGCGATGTACATGGAGCCCGAGGCTTGCATCACCTACGCGCTGTACGTGCCGGGCGAGCTCGTGCGCGGCATGAGCTTCGCCGACTCGTACGCGTTCCTCGACGAGTGGGTGCTCGAGGCGCTCAAGGCCCTCGGCATCGACGCCGTCTACAAGCCGCTCAACGACATCTCGAGCCCGCACGGCAAGATCGGCGGCGCCGCCCAGAAGCGCCTCGGCTCGGGCGCCGTCCTGCACCACGTCACCATGGCGTACGACATGGACGCCGAGGCGATGACGCAGGTGCTGCGGATCGGGCGCGAGAAGCTGTCGGACAAGGGCACGGCGAGCGCGCAGAAGCGCGTGGATCCGCTGCGCAGCCAGACCGGGCTGACGCGCGAGGAGATCATCGAGAAGATGATCGCCGTGTTCCAGCAGCGCCACGGCGGCACCGTCGGCGAGGTCACCGAGGGCGAGTACGACGCCGCCGAGCGCCTCGTCGCCGAGAAGTTCCTCACCGAGGAGTGGATCCGCCGGGTGCCGTAGGCGGGCGGCGCGCTACCCCGCGTCGGCGTCGTCCGCGAGGGCAGGCCACAGCGGGGTATCGCGCGTGATCTCGACCGCCTCGAAGTCGGGGCTCGCGAGCAGAGCATCCGCGCACGCGCGCGAGCAAGCGACGAGGGTCGAGTCGAAGTCGATCTCGCTGACGAGCACCCACTCGCGACCCTCGGGCCAGAGCAGGTTCGGCAGCCGCGTCCCGAAGCCCTGCTCGGCCTCCATCCACGGCGCGCGCAGCGGCCACGCCGGGTCGGCGAGGTCGCCCGCGCCCGCTTCGAAGCAGACGTAGGCACGATCGGGCAGCTCGAGCCGCGGGCCGGCCGCGGCCTCGCGGGTGAGGATCCCGCTGCCGGGGCGCTGCTGCAGCGTGCCCGCGAACGGCGCGAAGGTGGTGTCACCGCGATCCCAGGTCAGCAAGCCCTGCAGCAGATCGCGGATCGCCGGGCCCGTGCCGAAGTGTTCGCGCTGGCTCGCGAACCCCGCCCGACGCATGCGGCCGCGGTCCACGAGCCTCCGCCACCAGCGTGGACCGCGCGGAGGCGCCTTCCCCGGCCCCTCGCCCGGCACCGCCGCGAAGAACCCGACGCCCTGGGCGCTCACGAGCCCGCCGTACCCCTCCCACACCGCGACGACGCCGCGATCCGGGGTCGCCGTGCGCTCCGCGAGGATCCGTGCGACGGCGACGAACTCCTGCTCGTCGGGCGATCCCTCCATCGGGGTCGAGTACTCCCAGCCGTCGGGCGACTCGCGCTCCGGGTCCTCGCCGTACGGAACCCCGAGCAGCTCGTGCGACAGCGAGCCGGGCTCGAGCGCTCGGCCGTGCGCCGCGGCGACGTCGCGCCAGCGCACGACGTCTTCCGAGACCGAGTCCGGCCAGGCTTCGTAGTCGGTCGTCTCGAGCGCTGCACGGTACTCGTCCCAGGTGCCGGTCGCCGGCCGCGAGCGCGCGAACGGGTGCAGGATCCGCACGAGCGCGTCGTAGCCCGACGGAACCGTGTGGCTGAGCGCGGGGAGCGCTTCGCCGGTCCCGGGGTCGAGCTGCTCGCCGAAGCCCCCTCGACCCGCTCGACGAGCCACGTCCAGCGCGCGGCGTCGCCGATCCAGGGGAAGTCGTGGGGTCGGGCGGCGCGCGTGCTCATCAGGCCAGCCTAGGGCGCGGTGCGGACCGGCTCCCGGTGCGGATCGTCGGCGGGCCTGGCTCAGACCTCCAGCACGACCTTGCCCGTGGTGCCGCGACCCTCCAGAGCCCGGTGCGCGTCCGCCGCGTCGGCGAGGTCGAAGGTCTCGCCGATGCGGAACTGCAGGGTGCGTGCCTCGAGCGCTGCGAACAGCTCGCCGTAGCGCCACGACCGCTCCTCGGGGGTCAGCAGGAAGTGGCCGAGCGAGGGCCGGGTGATCGACAGGGATCCGCCCGCGTTGAGGCGCTGCAGATCGAACGGCGGCACCTGGCCGCTCGCGCCGCCGAACAGCACGAACTCGCCGCGCACGCGGAGCGCGCGCAGCGACTCGTCGAAGGTGTCCTTGCCGACGCCGTCGTAGACGACCGAGACGCCCGCCCCGCCCGTGAGCTCGCGGGCGCGATCCGCGAAGCCGTCGTAGCCGAAGGACTCGGCCGCGCCGGCCTCGAGGCTCAGGCGCCGCTTTTCGTCGGTCGACGCCGTCGTGAGCACCCGCACCCCGCGGGCGACGAGCAGTTGGGTGAGCAGGAGGCCGACGCCGCCCGCGCCGGCGTGCAGCAGCACGGTGTCGCCCTCGCGGGGGCGCGCCGCGGAGGTGGCCAGGTAGTGCGCGGTGAGGCCCTGCAGGGGGATCGCCGCAGCATCGGCGACATCGATGAACTCGGGCAGGCGCGCCACCCGCTCCGCGGCGACGACGAAGCGTTCGGCATAGGTCGCGCTCGCCTCGGCCGTGATGACCCGGTCGCCCGCGACGAAGCCGCTGACGTCCGGACCGACCGCGATCACGGTGCCGGACGCCTCGGCCCCCGGAATGAAGGGGAACTCGACCGGGTAGACGCCCGAGCGCTGGTAGGTCTCGATGAAGTTGACGCCGACCGCGGCCGTCTCGACGAGCAGTTCGCCCGGCCCCGCGACCGGGTCGGCGACCTCCCGCCACTCGAGGACCTCGGGTCCGCCTGCCTGCCCTGCCACCACCGCGTGCATCGTCATGCCGGGTGCAACCGGGGCGGGCGCTCGGCTATTCCGCCGCGCCCCGGTCCTCGACGGGTCAGGGTGCCGAAGCATACGCCCTGCGTTCGCGGGCGACCGCCCACGCCGTCAGCGCGAGCCCGCCCAGCGCCCACAGCACGAGTGCGAGGATCGCACCGCCGATGCCCGCACCGCCCGAGACGACCGCCTGGAATCCGCCGAGCGCCGCGCCGACCGGGCTGCCGTCGCCGATCGCCCGGAGCACGCCGGGCGCGGTCGAGACGACTCCCGCGGCGAGGGTCACCACGAGCACGGCGAACGCCAGGAACCGGCCGAAGCCGCCGAAACGGGCGACGATGCCCTGCACGAGCAGCGCGAACGCCGCACCGGCGAGGATCGCGAGTGCGAAGAATCCGACGCCCTCGCCCAGCGAGAGCTTCAGCGCGATCGGCACGAGGGTCCCGGCGAGCGCGCCCTGCGCCGCTCCGAGGAGCGCCACCGGCCAGGCGCTGCGCAGTGCGATGGCGGGCACCGAGCGGGCCGCCGTGCGGGCGCGGCGCCACAGCGGCGCGAGCACGAGGAACATGGCGAGTGCACCCGCCCACAGCGCGATCCCGGCGAAGAGCGGTGCCCCCGCGGAGGAGAACAGGGCGCTGTCGCCCTTCGCCTCGACCTGGCGCACGGCCGTGTCGGCGACGGTCTCGCGCTCCCCCTTCGAGTAGTTCGGGATCTTCGCGACCGCGGTATCGAGGCCGCTCGCGAGCTGCGTCGCGCCGTCGGCGGACTTGCGGGTGCCGTCGGCGAGCTGCGTCGCGCCCTTCGCGAGCTCCGGCGTCTGCGCGGCGAGCTGCCCGACGCCCGTGCTCAGCTGAGCCGCCCCCGCGGCGGACTGGGCGGCCCCCGAGGCGAGTTCGCCGCCCTTCGCCGCGAACTCGTTCAGTCCCGCCCCGAACTGGTCGAGCCCGGCCGAGAGCCGGTCGAGCTGCGCGGCGGGATCGCCGCCGGCTCCGCCGGATCCGCCTGCGGCTGCGGCGAAGTTGGCGTTCGCAGCTTGGAGTCCGGCGGCTCCCCGGCCCGCTTGGGCGAGAGAGTTCCCGATCGTCGCACCTCGCGTCTCGAGCGTCGCGCCGATCTTGCCGCAGAATTCGGCCGTCGCTCCCGACGCGAAGCACTCCGCGACGAGTGCCTTGGCATCGGCGCCGATCCCTTGCACCGCGGTCTGCGTGCCCACGAGGCCCGACTGCAGCTGCTTTCCCGGTTCCGCGCTCTCGGCCTGCAACCGTCCCAGCGCGCCGACGAGCGTCTTGAGCTGCCCGACGGCGCCCTTCGCGCCCTGGGCGAGGGGCTCGTAGCTCTGCGCGAGCGTCGAGGCGCCCGCGGTGTACTGCTGCACGCCCGATGCGAGCGCGCCCTGCCCGTCCGCGAGCTGCTGGGCACCGGTGGCGAGCTGCTGCGTGCCCGCGGCGAGCTGCTCGGTGCCGGTCGCGAGCTGCTTCGCGCCGTCGGCGAGCTGCGCGCCGCCGGTCGCGAGCCCGCGGGCTCCCTTCGCGGCGTCTCCGACGCCGTCGTGCAACTGGTTCATGCCGACGAAGACGTTGCCGACGAACTGGGACCCGAGCTGCTCGTTGAGCGTGCTCGTGGCGACCTGGGTGACCGCCTGCGCGAGCGTGCCGTCGAGCAGGCGCCCCCGGTCGCTCGTCGCGATGTCGATGGTCGCGCGTTCGGCGTCCTCGGGCGCCTTCGACAGGGAGGTCGCGGCGGACGAGAAGTTCTTCGGGATGGTGACCGAAGTGGCGTAGCGGCCGTCCTCGACGCCCTGCTCGGCATCCTTCGCGTCGGTGAGCACCCAGGTGAAGTTGGTGGCGTCGTCGTGCTTCGCGCCGGCCTCGCCGACGAGCTTGCCGGCGAGTACGCGCCCGAGCGGCACCATCTGGCCGTTCACGGTGACGGGCTCGTCGAGGTTCACGACGGCGGCCCGCATCTCGCCGAGCCGATCGTCGGGGTTCCAGAGGCCCCAGAGCAGGAGCCCCGCGATGGTCAGCGGCACGAGCACGAGCCCGAGCACAGTGCGCCAGGTCATGCGGCGTCCGGCAGTCGCAGTCGCGTCCGGGGTCATCGGTCTCCTCCGATCAGGGCGGCGGTCTCCGGGGTGCCGGGCCGTTCGGCATCGGCCGCCTCTGCGGCCCGGGTGCGGACTTCGCGCAGGGTCGTGGCAGCGGGAAGCACGGTCGCGGCGAGCACGGCGTCGGCGATCACGACGACGGTCGCGGATCCGGCGGCCTCGACGTCGGCGGCGGTGAGCGCGGAGCGGATCTCGCGCGCCTGGGCATCGGTGGCACCGGCGCGGAGGTCGAGCACGAGGAGCTCGGGGCGGTCCCCGGTCGCCTCGCGCACGGTCGCCGGGGTCGCCCAGGCGGCCCGGCGGCGCAGGGATCCCGCGCGCTCGGGCAGCAGGAGCCCGGCGACGCGCAGGGTGCCCGCGACGATGCGGGATCGACCGCTCAGCGCTTCGGCGAGCGCGATGCCGCCGGCCTGCTTCGGATCGATGCGCAGCGCCTCGCCGGGGCCGACGCGCAGGCTCGCGACGCGGGCGCCGCCGCGCAGCAGCAGCTCCTCGCCGGCGATCTGGGCATCGGGCTGGTCGGGGGCCAGTTCTCGTGCGCGAGCTCGCGCGCGAGCCCCTCCCCTCGACGTCGAACACGGGCAGCGCGCGCGACAGCCAGCGGGGCATGCGCCAGGCACGGTCGCCGAGCAGGGCGAGCACCGCGGGGACGAGCGTCATGCGCACGAGGAACGCGTCGACGAAGACCCCGACGGCGAGGCCGAGCGCGATCACCTTGATGCTCGCGTCGCCCTCGGGCACGAAGGCCGCGAACACGGCGAACATGATCACCGCCGCCGCGGTGACGACGCGGGCGGAGCCCACGAAGCCGGTGCGGATCGCGGTCTGCGCGTCGGCGCCGTGCACGACCTCCTCGCGGATGCGCGAGACGAGGAACACCTCGTAATCCATGGCGAGGCCGAAGAGCACGCCCATGAGGATGATCGGCATGAAGCTGAGCACGGGGCCGGTGGTCGGGACGTGCAGGAGATCGGCGAACCAGCCCCACTGGAACACGGCGACGACCGCGCCGAAGGCGGCGCCGACCGAGAGCAGGTAGCCGAGCGTCGCCTTGATCGGCACCCAGACGGAGCGGAACACCATGGCCAGCAGGATCAGCGAGAGACCGACCACGAGCAGGGCGAAGGGCAGCAGCGCCTGCGCGAGCAGGTTGGAGACGTCGATGGCGACGGCGGTGAAGCCCGTGACGGCGAGGCTGACACCGTACTTCTGCTCCCACGCGTCGTGCTTCGCGCGGAGGGCGTCGACGAGCTTCGCGGTGCTCTCGGCGTGCGGGCCGGCCTCGGGCACCACCTGGATGATGCCGGTGTCGGCGGTCGCGTTCGGCGTGGCCAGGGGCACCTCGGCGACCCCGGGCACCGTGCGCACCTCGTCGGCGAGGTCGTTCATGAGCCCGACGGGGTCGTTGCTCGCCACGATCGACCCGGTGAGGATGAGGGGACCGGTCGCACCGGCGCCGAAGTGCTCGGAGGTGAGCTCGGAGGTGATGCGGGCCGGGTCGTCCGCGGGCAGCGCGGTGGCGTCGGGCAGGGCGAGGCGCAGGTCGAGCGCGGGGATCGCCGCCGCGCCGACGGCCAGCAGCACCGCCACGATCGTGATGATGGGCTTCTTCGTGGCGAGGCGCACCCAGCCGCCGAAGAACCGCTCGGCACGGGTCTTCGGCACCGCGGGAGCGGTGCCGTGCGCGGCCGCGTCGGTGGGGCGGCCCCCGTCTTCCTGGGCGAGCTCGCGCGTCGCAGGATCCTCGCCCGTCACGAGGGCCGCGCGCTGCGTTCGCTGCCTGCGGGGCAGGATCCGCTCGCCCGCCATGCTGAGGATCGCGGGGGTGAGCGTGACCGAGATGAGCACGGCGATGGCGACCGCCGCGGCCGCGGCGACGCCGAGGGCGGTGAGGAACGGGATGCCCGCGACGCCGAGCCCGACGAGCGCGATGATCACGGTGAGCCCGGCGAAGACCACCGCGGAGCCGGAGGTCGCGGTGGCCCGCGCGATGGACTCGCGCACGTCGACGCCGGCGCGCAGCTGCTCCTGGTGGCGGCTCACGATGAAGAGCGTGTAGTCGATGCCGACCGCGAGGCCGAGCATGAGCGCGAGCATGGGGGTGGTCGAGGTGAGCGGCACGAAGGCGGTCGTGAAGATGATGCCCGCCATCGCGACGCCGACACCGAGGATCGCGATGAGCAGCGGCATGCCCGCGGCGAGCAGCGAGCCGAGCGTGAGGATCAGCACGACGAATGCGACGACCACGCCGATCGCTTCGGTGGGGCTGATGCCCGGCACCGACAGGTTGAATACCTCGCCGCCGTAGGACGCTTTCGACCCGCTCGGCAGTTCCTTCGCGAGCGCGTCGCTCGCGCGCTTCACCTCGTCGAGGGTCGCCTTCGGCACCTCGCTCGCCGTGCCCTTCAGCTGCACCGTGATGAGCGCGGCGCTGCGATCCTTCGCGAGGCCGGCCTCGACCTGTCCGAACGGGGTCTGCACGGCGTTCACGTCGTCCACGCCCTCGAGCGCCTTCGCGGCGCGCTCGATCTCGCCCCGGTAGGGCTGCTCGTCGACGTGCTGCCCGGCTTTCGCGACCACGATGATCTGGGCGCTCGTGCCGCTCACCTGGGGAAAGGTGCGGGCGAGCGAGTCCAGCGCCTGCTGCGACTCGGTGCCGGGGATCGTGATGGGCGCGTTGGCGCCCTGCCCGAAGACGGCGGCCCCCGTGCCGAGCACGGCGAGCACCGCGATCCAGAGCAGCAGCATGAGGGTGCGCGCGCGGGCGGCGAAGCGCCCGAGCGCGTAGAGCATCGACGACATGGCGTCCTTCCGTGAGGATCGCGGAGCGGTTTCGATACAGGAGTGTATCCGTTTCGATACAGTACTGTATCCACATCGGCTTCGAGCCGCCTGAATGCCTGCACCACCCGGAACCCTGAGAGGATGTGGCCATGCGTACCGCAGAACGCGACGACGAGTCCGCCGCGACAACGCCCCGTCGCCGGGAGACCCGCGCGCGCCTGCTCGCCGCGGCATTCGAGGTGTTCGCCGAGATCGGCCTCGGTGCCGCGTCCGTCGAGCAGATCTGCCAGCGCGCCGGGTTCACGCGCGGCGCCTTCTACTCGAACTTCTCGACCAAGGAGGAGCTGTTCCTCGAGCTGCTGAGCCAGGAGCTGCGCAAGCGCCTCGAATCGCTCGAGGCGGCGGCCGAGCGCTCGATGCCCGAACTGCGCCAGCGCAGCTGCACCCTCGACCGCGACGACCTCGCGGACTTCGTCACGGAGTTCTTCGCCGACTTCCTGCAGACCGGCGAAGAGGCGACCACCTGGTACGTGCTCGAGACCGAGTTCCTGCTGCTCGCCCTGCGCGACCCCGAGCTGGCTCCGCGTCACGTGCAGTTCTCGCTCGAGGTGTGCGCCGAGATGGCTCCCGTGATCGAGCGTCTCGTCGGTGCCGCCGGGCGCCGTTTCGTACTGCCGATCGATCGAGCGCTCGGGATCCTCACCGACTTCTTCGAGCGGGCCATGCGGGCGACGGCCCTGCAGGGTCCGAACGCCCCCGACGGCCTGACGGGCTTCGGGCGGCACACGGCAGACCTGCTCTTCGCGATCACCGAGCCGGTCGCCGAAACCGCGAGCGTGGAGCCGCCCGCAAACTAGTTGCCTGAGGCAACCAATCGGCGTAGGGTCGGGGCATGACCCCGGACCCCGCGCATCCGAACGCCGCCCTGCTGAGCGAACTCACCCGGCTGATGTCGCGCTGGTCCTCGCTCGAACTGCAGCGGCGCATCACCGCCGAGTGCGGCGTCTCGCTCGACCCCGGAGCGGTCCGCGCCGTCTACCTGCTGGGCATCGAGGGCGGTGGTGCGCGGCCGAGCGTCCTCGCCGACGAGCTGCATCTCACCCGCCCGTCCACGTCCAAGCTCATCGCGCGCCTCGCCGAAGCAGGCCTGGCCGAACGCCGCCGCGACCCCGCGGATCGGCGCGCGGCCACCATCGAACTCACCGAGACGGGCCGCGACGTCTACCGCCGGCTCTTCTCGGCCGGCGTCGACATGCTCGACTCCGCCACCGCCGACTGGGATCCCGCCGACGTGCGCGCCCTCGGCACGCTGCTCCACCGCTTCGTGGGCGGACTCCTCCGCCCCGACCCCGCACCGGGGAACCGAGAGGAATGAGGAAACCACCATGGCACGCACCTTCGTCGTCACCGGAGCCGCCTCCGGCATCGGGCGCCTCACCGCGCAGAAGCTCCGCGACCGCGGCGACACCGTCATCGGGGTCGACCTCCGCGACGTCGAGGTCGCGGGCGACCTCTCGACCCGCGACGGCCGCCTCGCCGCGGCCGAGGAGGCGACCCGCCTCGCGGGCGGGACGGTCGACGCCGTCATCGCCTGCGCCGGGCTCTCGCTCCCGAAGGTCGTGACCGCCGCCGTCAACTACTTCGGCATGACCGAGTTCCTGGAGGCCATGCAGCCCGCGCTCGTCCGATCCGCCGCCCCCCGCGCCGCACTGATCTCCTCGATGGCCTCGCTGCAGCCGGTCGCGCCGCCGCTCGTCGACGCGCTGCTCGCGGACGACGAGGCCCCGGCGCTCGCCATCGCGGCGCAGCTCGAGCAGGACCCCGAGACGGGCACGCTCATCTACTCCTCGTCGAAGCGGGCGATCTCGCGCTGGGTGCGCCGCGAAGCGCCGACCGCCCGCTGGGCTGGTGCCGGGATCCCGCTCAACGCGGTCGGCCCCGGCACCGTCGTCACCCCGATGACCGCCGAGCTGCTCTCGACGCCGGAGGGCGCCGCGCTCGTCGACGCGGTCGTACCCATGCCGCTGCACGGGCACCAGGGGCCCGAGAGCATCGCCGATCTGCTGCTCTGGCTCACCTCCGTCGAGAACACCCACTGCTGCGGCCAGACCATCTACTGCGACGGCGGCGCGGACGCGGTGCTCCGCGGCGACGACGTCTGGTCGTGGAACGAGGACGGGATCCGGGCGAAGTTCGGTGAGATCATGGCCGGCCTGCAGGGCTGAGGGCCGCACGGACGAACCCGCTCCGGGCACGGCGCGGGAACGGTCCCGCCGGGTAGGATCGTTCCCGTGCTGCTCTCAGATCGCGATATCAACTCCGAACTCGCCTCCGGCCGCATCGGGCTCGCGCCGAGCGAGGCGTCGATGGTGCAGCCGTCGAGCGTCGACGTGCGGCTCGACCGCTACTTCCGGCTCTTCGACAACCACAAGTACGCGGTCATCGATCCCGCCGAGGAGCAACCCGAGCTGACGCGACTCATCGAGGTCGATCCCGAAGAGGGCTTCATCCTGCACCCCGGCGAGTTCGTGCTGGGCTCGACCTTCGAGAAGGTCTCGCTGCCCGACGACATCGCGGCACGGCTCGAGGGCAAGAGCTCCCTCGGCCGCCTCGGCCTGCTCACCCACTCCACCGCCGGCTTCATCGACCCCGGCTTCGAGGGGCACGTCACGCTCGAGCTGTCGAACGTCGCCACCCTGCCGATCCGTCTGTGGCCCGGCATGAAGATCGGCCAGCTCTGCTTCTTCCGCCTGTCGTCCGCCGCGGAGCGCCCCTACGGCGCGGGTGCGACGTACTCGCGCTACCTGGGCCAGCGCGGCCCGACGGCCTCGCGCTCCTTCCAGAACTTCCACCGCACCGACGTCACCGTCACCGCGGAGGGCTCGCCGGGGCAGTAGCTCCGGGTCGAGGACCCCGAACGGGTTGCGAGGCCGCCCCCGAGGCCGCGGCGGACCGGATCAGCGTTTGCGCGCGGCCCGCGCGTCCCGCTCCGCCTGCGCGGCGAGCATCGCGTTGTACTCCTGGAGCTCGGCCTCCCCCGAGCGGTCGGCGGCACGATCCCGCCGCTTCTGCTCGCGTGCGTCGCTGCGCGACCACTGCACGGTGACCACGAGCGCGAGGGCGAGCGTCGGCAGCTCGCCGATGCCCCAGGCGATGCCGCCGCCCAGGTTCTGATCCTCGAGCGGCGGCGCGCCCCAGGTGCGTCCCATCGCGCCGAACCAGTCGGCCAGCATCAGCCCGTTGCCCGTCATGATCGTCACGCCGAAGAAGGCGTGCGACGCCATCGTGGCGAACAGCGTCACGAGGCGCAGCGGGTACGGGAAGCGGTACGGCACCGGATCGATGCCGACCATCGAGAGGCTGAACAGGTAGCCCGAGATCAGGAAGTGGATGATCATCCACTGGTGGCCGAGGTGCTCGGTCATGGCCCAGCGGAACACGGGGGTGAAGTAGAAGATCCAGAGCGAGCCCGCGAAGATCACCGCGGCGACCGCCGGATGCGTGATGATCTTCGAGTACGGCGTCTGCACCATCCACATGATCCACTCGCGGCCGCCCCACGAACCGTCGTCGCGCTTCTCGGTCGCGCGCAGCGCGAGCGTCACCGGAGCGCCGAGCACGAGCACGAGCGGAATCAGCATCGTCAGCATCATGTGCCCGAGCATGTGCACGCTGAACAGCGTCTGCTCGTAGGCGTTGAAGGCGCCGTTGGTCGTGTAGAACAGCATCGCGAGGCCCGCGAGCCAGGCGAGGGTGCGCCCGATCGACCAGCGGTCGCCGCGGCGCGACAGCCGCCAGACGCCGGCCAGGTAGAGCGCGGCGGCGAACACGCAGACGAGCACCCAGGCGAGGTCGAACTTCCAGGCGGTGAAGTAGCTCATGGGGGTGAACTCGGGCGGCAGCTTGTCGCCGGTCAGCCACTCGGCGGGGGGCAGGAGCGTGTCGGCGTCGCGCACCGGCTCCTGCGACACGGGCGGCGCGGTTCGCCCCAGCGCGGCGGCGATGCCGCTCGCGAAGCCCATCACCGCGAGCTCGGCGACGGCGAACCAGACGAACACGCGGCCGCCGTTCGGTCCGGCGATGCGCGGGATCAGTCGCTCGCGCTGGATGGCGCCGAAACCGCCGAGCAGGATCAGGGCGAGGGTCTTCAGCAGCACGAGCTGGCCGTACCCGGTGTTCAGGAGCGCATCGACGCTGCCGAGGCGCACCCATGCGCTCACGACGCCGGAGGCGGCGACGCCGACGAACGCGAAGAGCGCGAGCGGCGAGTAGCGGCGTACGAGCTCGGAGAGGCGCTGCCCGTCGACCGTGCGCGCGAGGATCAGGAGTGTGAGCAGCCCGCCGAGCCACACCGCCGCGCCGAGCAGGTGCACGAGGAGCGCGTTCACCGCGAGCGAATGCCCCGACGCGCCCGCGGCGTGCCCCTGGAACGCGAAGGGGAGCGTGGTGCTGAGCGCCGCCACCAGCACGAGCAGCTGCATGCGGCGCTCGCGGATCGCGAAGCACATGACCGTGGTCGCCGCCGCGAGCAGCAGTTCGATGAGCCAGAGCCGGCCCAGTTCGATCTCGGTGACGAACTGGGCGAGACCCGCTCCGAACGAGGCGTCGGCCGAGAACGCCTTGCCCGAGACGTCGACGTAGGCGAAGAGGAGGGTCGCCGCGGAAGCGACGGTGAGCACCGCACCGGACGCCGCAGCGAAGTCGAGCGCGACGCGCTGCTCGGGCCTGCCCGGCGTGAGCGACCAGACGGCCGTGACCACCGCGCCGATGAGGCCCGCGCAGGCGACGTTGACGATGGTGCGCGAGATCGGCAGGCCGTAGCGCACGACGGCGCCCGGATCGAGCAGGGTGCGCTCGTCGGCGCCGCCGCCGATGCTCAGTCCGATGAACAGCGTCGCGAGTGCGACGGCGAGCAGCACGGCAGGGGCGATCACGCGCAGATTACGGGGCACCGTACCAGCCTACGCGGCCCAGATGCGAAGAAGCCCCCGGCCGAGGGCCGGGGGCTTCTTCGAGGCCGTACTTACTTGACGGCTGCCTTCAGCTTGCTGCCGACCGACACCTTGACGCGCTTGCCAGCGGGGATCGCGATCGACTCGCCGGTGCGGGGGTTGCGGCCCGTGCGGGCAGCGGTGGTCGCGGTCTCGAACGAGATCCAGCCGGGGATCGAGACCTTGCCGCCGTCGGCGACGGTCTCGGAGACCGCGGCGAACAGCCCGTCGACGACGCTGGCAACGGCGGCCTGGCTCTGGCCGGTCTCGGCAGCGATCTTGGCAACGAGCTCAGTCTTGTTCAGTGACATGTCCTGTCCTCCCAGGGCCGCCGGGTGCGGACCTCTGATCGTGTGCAAGTTCCCCGATACGGGGATCGATCGGTTGATCGCGTCCGAATCTACCCCACACCGCGGCAAAAACCGCGGTATTTCGGTGAATTTCCCGCGATTCGACCCTCCGAGGACGCTGATGCCACCCCGAATCGGGGTCTGAGGATCGCCGCGGCGCGTCCGAGCACCGGCCGGAGAGCTCCGCGGACGGCCGCGCGAATCGCGCCGGGACGACGAAGGGCCCGGATCCTCTCGGATCCGGGCCCTTCGTTCGGAAGCGGGTGCTTACCAGCTCGACTTGGTGATGCCGGGCAGCTCGCCACGGTGCGCCATGTCGCGGAAGCGGACACGCGAGACGCCGTACTTCGACAGGACGCCGCGGGGGCGGCCGTCGATGACGTCGCGGCTGCGCACGCGCACCGGCGAGGCGTTGCGGGGCAGCTTCTGCAGGCCCACGCGAGCGGCCTCGCGGCTCTCGTCGGTCCCGTTCGGGTCCACGAGGGCCTTCTTCAGCTCGGCGCGCTTCTCCGCGTAGCGGTTGACGATCGCCTGGCGCTGCTTGTTCTTCGCAATCATGCTCTTCTTGGCCATGATTAACGCTCCTCTCGGAACTCGACGTGCTTGCGAACCACCGGGTCGTACTTCTTGAGCACGAGGCGGTCGGGGGTGTTGCGACGGTTCTTGCGGGTCACGTAGGTGAACCCGGTGCCAGCCGTCGAACGGAGCTTGATGATCGGACGGACGTCCTTATCTTTTGCCATTAGAGCTTCACCCCACGCTTCTGCAGATCAGCAACGACGGCCTCGATGCCACGGGCGTCGATCACCTTGATGCCCTTGGCGGACAGGGTGAGCGTCACCTTGCGGCCCAGCGAGGGCACGAAGTAGGTCTTCTTCTGGATGTTCGGATCGAACCGGCGCTTGGTACGACGGTGCGAGTGCGAAATGTTGTGACCGAAGCCGGGAACGGCGCCGGTCACCTGGCACACTGCTGCCATGGTGGTTCCTCTCAGTACCGTGGAGCCGGACGGCCCCACCCAAGATCTCTTGTCTGCACGGGCCATCACCTGGGCCGGAGCCCCGGATCGCCCCCGTGCGGTCTGCGCGAAGGAGTTCGCACAGCCAAAGATCGATCCTAGATCAGGATCCCGCGTGCCGCAAGCCCGAACGGCGCATCGCAGCACAGGCCGAGACACCACCGTGCCGCCGAAACACCCAGTTGCAGCAGGGTGTTTCGGCGGCGCGACGGTTTCTCGGCGGGACGAGCGGGTCCCTGCGGGAGCGCCGGAGCCGCCCCTCAGGCGGCCGCCGTCTCGGCAGCGAGCACCCGGATTCGACGTCGCTCGACTCATCTCCTCGCGGGTCGCCCGGCGGTCAGCCAGGCGATGGCGGCCGCGAGCGCGATCACGGCGCCGGCGGTGCCCGGCACGAGGTAGCCCTGGGTGAGCACCCAGCCGACCGCGACCACGAGCAGCACGGTCGCGAGGATCGCCGCCCACAAGCGCATGGGCCCCGGCCGCTCCTTCGGCCAGAGCCGTTCGATCCGCGCCACGAGCGGGCAGAGCACCGCGATCACGATCGCGATCGCGAGGATCCAGGGCACGCGCGTCAGCCACCAGGCACCGGTGAGCGGTTCGGGGAACGGCAACCCGAGCGCGAGCTGGATCCCGACGACGATCCCCATCGCGACCGTGTGCCACAGGTAGATCGTCATGCCGAAGACGCCGAGCGCGCCGACCACGAGCAGCACGCGCCGACGGCGCACCACCGCGCGGATCAGCGGCTGCAGCAGGGTGAACAGGTAGACCTGCGCGAGGCCGAGCAGCAGGAGGAGCACGGTCGGCGGGTTCAGGTTGACGAGCATGTCGGGCGAGTAGCCCAGCCCGAACACCGCGACGCACATGAGGCCGTAGGCGACCGCGGCGAGCGCGAGGAGCAGCCATCGCGGTCGCTTCGCGTACCAGCCGTCGCGCACGCCGAAGCCGAGCTGCTGCACGAACAGCCACACGAAGAGCCAGTTGAGAGCCGCGATCGGCAGCCCGGCGAAGCGGCTGAGCAGGTCGACGGCGACCGCGGCACCCGCGAGGCCGAAGTAGGTCGGCCAGGCCGCCAGGCGGTGCAGCTTCGCCATGAACGGCACGAAGGCCGTGCAGCTCGCGTAGACGGCGATGAACCAGAGCGGCTCGGCGAGCCGGAACGCGAAGGTGCGCAGGAACCCGGCGTCCACGCCGCACAACGCCAGGATCCCGAGCACGGCCAGCACCGCGAGCATCGCCGGCAGCACGGGGCGCGCGAGCCGCAGCGCGCGGATCCGCAGGTACTCGCCCGCCGTGCCGCCGCTCGCGCGGAGCCGCCGCCAGGTCGTGATCCCGGCGAAGCCACCCGCGATGAAGAAGGTGGGCATGATCATGCCGATCCAGGTGATCCAGACGAGCGGCTGCCAGTGCGCGAGCGCGTTCGAGGCTCGCAGCGGATCACCGGAGATCCCCATCTGCAGGGCGTGCAGCAGCACGACGACGGGCAGGCAGAGCGCGCGCACCGCGTCGATGGAGAGGTCGCGATCGGGCGGGATCCGGGGAGCTTCGATGCCACGGGATCAGCATACGGGCGGGCGGGCGCCGACGAGCGCACCTTCCCGCGGCCGGGCGTAGGCTGGCGAGGTGCCTCCGATCGACGACGCTCCCGCCCCGCTGTTCCCCGCCGACGCCCCGATCCGCTACGTCGCGATCGGCGACAGCTTCACCGAGGGCGTGGGCGACGAGCAGCCCGACGGCTCGGTGCGCGGCTGGGCGGATCTCGTGGCGCAGGGCCTCGCCGACGCGACCGGGCGCCCGATCCAATACGCGAACCTGGCGATCCGCGGCCGGCTGCTCGGTCCCATCATCGACGAGCAGCTGGGGCCCGCGCTCGCACTCGGCCCGACGCTCGTGAGCTTCAACGGCGGCGGCAACGACATGCTGCGGCCCGGCACCGACCTCCCCTGGATCCTGGAGCGCACCGGCAGCGCGCTGCGCCGGATCCTCGAGACCGACGCCGCGCCGCTGCTGCTCGCCGGGGCGAACCCCACCGCCGGCCTGCCGAGCGGCGGACGGGTGCGGGCGAAGGGCGACGAGCTGACGCGCGAGGCGGGTGCGCTGGCCGAACAACTCGGGGTGCGGTTCTGCGACAACTGGAGCGATCCCGTGCTGGCGCGCCGCGAGTACTGGTCGCCGGATCGACTGCACCTCGCACCGGTCGGGCATCACCGGGTCGCGAACAACGTGCTGCGCGCGCTGGGCTACGCGGCGCCCGCCGACTGGGTCCTCGACGCGGATCCGAAGCCCGCGCCGACCCGGCGCGAGCAGCTCCGTTACACCCGCGAGCACGTGCTGCCGTGGATCCAGCGCCGCCTCACCGGCCGGTCGAGCGGCGACGGCCGCACGGCGAAGCACCCCGGCTGGGTGCGGATCGCCCCGCGGGGGTAGCGCTCCCCGTTCTCCGGTTCTTCGGTTGCGGCGTATGCAGGCTTCCCGCGACCCGGACCCGCCATCCGCCGCAACCGAACAGACGGTGTCCGGCGCGAACGCGTCGCGAGCTGTGGAGAAGCGTCCGTGATGCGCGTCGCACTCCGAGAATCGGGGCATGCCAGCACGCACACCGCTTCCGCCCGGGCTCGGGCGCGCGTTCACCACGGCCGAGGCGCGGGAATCAGGTGTCGCGCGGTCGCGGCTGCGCGCGGCCGACCTCGACGCGCCCTTCCACGGCGCACGCACACGGAACAGCGCTCCGGTGCCGGATCCACGCGTCGACGCTCGGCGGGTGCCGGACGCGCACCGGCGCGGCGGCGAGGAAGCCCGGATCCTCGCGCTCGCGGACTCCTACCTCCCGCTCATGCCGGAGGACGCCTTCTTCAGCCACGTCACGGCCGCGGTGCTCTGGCGGCTTCCGCTCCCCCGCTCGGCGCTCGACCCGCGGGAGGTCGAGGTCAGCCGCTTCGCCCCGCGGCGGGCGCCGGAGGGCCGCCGCGTGCGCGGTCATCGGGTCGGGCCGCGGTTCGCCGAGCGCACCCAGCTCGGCGGCGTGCCCGTGGCCGAGCCGAGCTCGGTCTGGGCGTCGCTCGCCGAGCGGCTCGGGGTCGCCGACCTGGTCGCCCTCGGCGATGCCGTGGTGCACATCGACCGCAGATCCCAGCGCGCCCTCGGGACGGTCGACGGGCTCCGCGCGACGGCCGAGGCCGGACGGAGGCGCGGGATCCGCCGCCTGGAGGCCGCGCTGGAACTGATCCGGGTGGGTTCGGCGTCCCGCGCGGAGTCCCTCAGCAGGATCATGCTCCTCCGCGCCGGGCTCCCGGAACCGGATCTCGACGTCGAGATCCGCGACCGCGACGATCGGCTCATCGGGTACGCCGATCTCGGCTACCGGCGGTTCCGGATCGCGATCGAATACGAGAGCCGGCACCACCGCGACGACGACGCCCAGTGGAATCGCGACATCGACAAGTACCACGAGTACGAGGCCGCGGGCTGGACCGTGATCCGGTTGACCGCGTGGCACGTCTTCCGGAACCCGCGTGCCGGCGAGCGGCTGGTCGGTGCCGCGCTGCTGCGCGCGGGCTGGCGGCCGTGAAATCCCGTGCCCGGGCAGTCCGTGGCACGGCACGGTGCGGCACGCGGCCGCTACCGGAGGGGTTCAGGTGCGGCGAATGCACACTTCCGGTGCCGTGGGCCCGCCATTTGCCGCACCCGAAGTCGGCGCGGGGCCGCCACCGGGGGCCGGGGTCTCCGCCGCGGGCTCGGCACGGGACGCCCGAACGAGACGGGACGCCCGAACGAGACGGGACGCCCGAACGAGACGGGACGCCCGACCGGGGCGGGACGCCCTACCGGCTCGCCTGGAGCGCGCGGCAGCGCTCGCAGATGCCGTAGAGGTCGACGACGTGGTCGATCTCGGTGAAGCCGTGCTCGGCCCCGACGCGCTGCGCCCACTCCTCGACCACACGCGCTTCGAGTTCGCGCGTCTCGCCGCAGACGCGGCACACGAGATGGTGGTGGTGCCCTTGCATGCTGCAGGAGCGGAAGCGGTTCTCGCCGTCGGGCGACTGCAGCGAATCGGCCTCGCCACCCTCCGCGAGCCCCGCGAGGGCGCGGTAGACCGTCGCGAGCCCGATCGTCGAGCCCCGGTCGCGCAGCGTCTGATGCAGTTCCTGGGCGCTCACGAACCCGCGCGCCTCGGCGAGTGCAGCGCGGACGGCCTCGCGCTGCCAGGTGTTGCGCTTGGGTGCTGCGGTCATGCGGCTCCGCCTTTCGTCACCCCCAGGCTCTCACGCCCGGAGGCCTCCGCGCACGCCGGGTCCGGCGTTCCGGTCTCCGCCTCGCGGATCACGACCGCGCGCTCGCGCGCCTGGAGCGCGCGCTCGGCCTCGCGCGTCGCGCCGAGCCGGAGCCGGTCGCGCAGCCGACCGGCAGCGGCGGCGAGCAGGAACACGACGGCGACCACGAGGCCGACCGAACCGCCCGCGGCGATCCCGAACTCGCGCGAGATCCACAGCCCGACGAGGCCAGAGACGACGCCGAGCCCCGCGGCGAGACCGGGGATCCAGGTGAACCGGGGGCGAGGATCCGCGCGGCGGCAGCGGGGCCGACGAGCAGCGCGACGCCGAGGATCGCGCCGACCGCGGGCATCGCGGCGACCACGCCCGCCGCGATGATGCCGCTCGCGATCGCCTCGACCGGCCAGGCTCGGAACCCGGCGGCGGCGAAACCGACGGGGTCGAAGGTGTGGAACAGGATCCGGCGTCCGAACACGGCGAGCAGCAGCAGCGTCGCCGCGAGCACCGCCCCGGTGCGGACGAGGTCGGCGCCGGTGACGCTGAGGGGCGAGCCCACGAGGAGCGCTTCGACCGGAACGCCGTTGCCCGCGTTGAGGCTCGCGAGCAGCGTGCCGAGGGCGAAGCCGAACGAGAGCACGATGCCGCTCGCGACCTGGCGCCCTTGGCCGGGCACGCGGGCGAGCAGGGTCATGATGCCGACGAGCAGCAGCGCGAAGAGCGCCTGACCGAGGATCAGGTTCCACCCGAGCACGGCGAACAGCACGCCGCCGGGGAACGTGGCGTGGCTGAGCGACACCGCGAAGAACGAGCGACGGCGCATCACGATGAGCGTGCCGACGATGCCCGAGAGCACGCCGAGCAGCGCGAGCTCGATCGCGGCGAGGGCGAAGTAGCTCATGCGGCACCGCCCTCGGCGCTCGCGCCGACCGGGGCGGCCGGTTCCGCCGCGGCGCTCGCGCGGCGCTCGCGAGCGCCCACACGAGAACCCCCGCGAGCGCGTCGCACGCGAGCGCCCAGCGCGCGTCCGCGCAGGAGACGCCAGGCGACGGCGAGCGCGTAGAGCGCCACGAGCACGAGCACGACCGTCGCGCCCGGCGACACGGTGGCGCCGGCCCCGACCGACCACACGAACGACAGCCACAGGCCGGCGACGCCGGCGATCAGCGGCACGAGGATCGCGATGGGCACGAGCAGCCCGAGCCGGCCCGTCAGGAGGCGTGCGGCCGCCATCGGCACGGTGAGGATCGCGAGCACCATGAGCACGCCCAGCGCCTGCACGCCCGCGACCACGAGCAGCGCGACCGCGATCGACAGCGTGAGATCGGTCGCGAGGGGCCGGAAGCCCGCGGCCCGGAACCCCTCGGGGTCGAAGGCGCGGAACAGCTGCGCCCGCCAGCCGACGGCGAGCACGATCACGGCGAGCACCGCGACGATCGTGACCTGCCACAGCTGCGCCGCGGTCACGGTGAGGAGGCGCCCGAACAGCAGATCCTCCAGCTGCGACACGTAGCCCTGCTGCCGCGAGACCAGCACGACGCCGAGGCTGAAGAGGCCCGTGAGCACGACCGCGATCGCCGCGTCCGAGCCGACGCGGCCCGCGCGCTCCAGCAGGGTGAACAGCACCGCCGCGACGAGCGCGGCGGCGATCGCTCCGGGCAGCACGAAGTCGGTTCCGCCGATCGCGGCTCCGACCACGAGCCCCGGGAACACGGCGTGCACGAGCCCGTCGCTCACGAACTCGAGCTCGCGGAAGCTGATGCCGATCCCGACGACGCCCGCCGCGACGGCGAGCACCGCGAGCGTCGCGAGCGCCCGCCCCATGAAGGGCAGCGAGAAGATCTCGATGATTCCGACGTCCACCGCTACTCCGTCTCGCGGGTGGTGGTGACGGTGTGCCGGTCGAGTTCGACGGTGGTGTCCTGGAACGCGTGCGCCACGGCCTCGAGCGTCAGCGCGTCGTCGAGGGTGCCGTAGGCGGCGGGGTGCCCGGGATCCTCGGGGTGGTGCCCGATCGAGAGCAGCAGCGCGTGCGTGCAGGCCTCGCGCGCGATCTCGAGGTCATGGGTCGAGACGATGATGGTGCGCCCCTCGGCCCGCACCTCGCGCAGGAGTGCCAGCAGCGTCTCGCGGTTCTCCCGGTCGAGCCCGTTGAACGGCTCGTCGAGCAGGATCATCTCGGGATCCGCGACGAGCGCGCGGGCCAGGATCCCCCGCTGCTGCTGCCCGCCGGACAGTTCGCCGAAGCGGCGCTGCGCGAACGGGGCGAGCCCCACGCGCTCGAGCACGGCCTCGATGCGGCGCCGGCCCTCGCGGCCGATCGGCCGGAACGCGCCGAGTTCGCGGTACAGCCCCATGCCGACGACCTGGCGCAGCGTGACCGGCAGCGAGGTGTCGCGCTGGTCGGCCTGCGGCAGCGATCCGATGCGGCGCCGGGCACGCACCGGCGCCTCGCCGAGCACCCGGACCTCGCCGGCCGTGAGGTCGGCGAGGCCCAGGATCCCGCGCAGCAGGGTCGACTTGCCCGAACCGTTCGGCCCGATCAGCGCCACCGCCGAGCCGCGCTCGACGGTGAGGGAGAGGCGCGCCACCCGGGTCCGCCCCGCATAGCCGAAGGCGGCGTCGCGGAGACGGATCGCGGGGGTGTCGTGCGCGGCGGGCGCCGCTCCTGCTGGGGCTTCGGTCACTTCAGGTTCTCCGGGAGCGGGCCGGGCTTCTCACCCCAGGCCTCGAGGATCGTTTGCGTGTTGTGGACGGTGGCGCCGAGGTACTGCGCGCTCGAGCTGTCGGCGGGTCCGAGCGAGTCGGTGTAGAGCGACTCCGCATCGACGACCTTCACGCCGGCCTCCTTGGCGATGGTACGCGCCAGGCCGGGGCTCATGGACGATTCGACGAAAACCGCACGGACCTTGCGCTCCTTGATCGTCGCGACGAGGCGGTCGACGTCGGCCGCGCTCGGCTCGGCGTTGTCCTCGAAGCTCGGCAGGATCGAGCCGGCGAACGTGATCCCGTAGTCGTGCAGGTAGTAGCGGAGCGAGTCGTGGCCCGTGACCATGAGCCGCTCGGCCTTCGGGACCCGGTCCATCTGGGTCGTGATCCACTCGTCGAGGCTCTTCAGCTTGAGCAGGTAGGCGTCGGCGCGGCGCTGATAGTCGGCCTTGTGGGCCGGGTCCGCCTGCGACAGCCCCTTCGCCACCTCGGCGACCATGCCTTCCGCGTTGCGGGGCGAGGTCCAGATGTGGGGATTCAGGTCGCCGTGATCGTGATCGTCGTCATCGTCTCCGGCGGCGTGCGCATGGGCGGCCTCCCCGCTCGCGCTCGCGTGATCGTGGGCGTGCTCGTCCGCGTGGTCGTGGCCCGCGGCCCCGCCTGCCTCGGCCGCGCCCTCGGCGGTGATGGCCTTGAGCGTCGCCTGGTCGAGGCCGTCGGCCGCCGTGACCGTCTTGCCGTGGAACCCGGAGGCTTCGACGGCGCTGCCGACGAAGGTCTCGAGGCCCGCGCCGTTGACCACGAGCACGTCGGCTCGGCCGAGCGCGAGCAGGTCGGCGGGGCTCGGGTCGAAGTGGTGGGCCGAGGCTCCGGGCTTCAGCAGGCCGGTGAGCTCGACGTCGTCGCCCCCGACCTCCTTCGTGAAGTCGGCGAGCTGCGTGGTGGTGGCGACGACGCGGAGGCGCGTGCCGTCGGACGTCTTGCTCCCGCCCGCTTCGGCGCTCGTCGAGCAGCCGACGAGCGAGGCGGCGAGGCCCGCCGCGAGGGTGGCCGCGAGCGTCGCGGTGACGAGGGTGCGAGTCCGTGAGTGTCGCATCGGGTGGGTCTCCTGACCAGTTCGGGTCGCGCCGGTGCGCGCCGCTTGTTGAGAACGAATCTCAGCATAGCGTCTCCTGAGAACCGTTCGCAACAACGCCGCGCGGGTGCGCCGTGCTCCGCGCCTCCAGATTTCGGAGATTCGCACGGATGCGGAGCGTCCGTCGGGTTTCCCTCCGAATCGCCGCAGATCTCCGAAACCGCGACGCGGGCCGGGAACGGCGACCGCGAGAGGAGTCTCCTAGGCTGGGGAAGACCACCACCACGACGAAGGACGCCGATGACCCAGGATCCGCAGGACGACCTTCCCCCGAACTGCGCGAGGACCCCGCGTCGGCGCACCGGGCCGAGGCGCCCCGCCGCGGTCGACGCATCGGGCCGATGGTCGCCATGACCCTCGCCCTGCTGCTCGCCGTCGGCGGAGTGTTCGCCCTCCCCTTCAACGTCGGCGGCGCGTGGACGCAGCCGAAGGCGCGCGGCGAGCAGGTGATCCGCACCGCCATCGCCAGCGACCCGGCGAGCGTCTGCAGCGGGGGAGTCGACGCCGACTCGCTCGCCCACCTCGAGGACCTGCCCGGCGGCTCCGCGCTCTTCGCGGCGCGCACCCGCTCCGACGGAGTCTGCGCGCTCATCACCGACGCGAACGGCTGGGGATCCATCTCCGGAGGCTCGCCCGTGACCGGCAGCTCGCTCCTCTCCGGCACCGACGGCAAGGACCGCTACATCGTCCTCCGCGTCGGGCTGGCCGACGCGGAGTCCTCCGGGTTCCGCTACGACTACCGGATCATCGACGACCCCGCCGAGGTGGAGCAGTGGATGCACGACGGTCCGAGCGGCTCGGAGCACGTCTGACCCCGCGCACACCCCCGTCTGAGAGACTCGCTCCGTGAACGCTCCTCGGCGCACCGGCGCCGCGCTCCCCCGGAAACGCACCCCACCGCGCTCGAGCTGCGCGACGCGCTGCGCCGGGGCGAGGTCTCGGCCGTCGCCCTCGTGCGCGACGCGCTCGAACGCGCGGCCGCCGACGATCTGGGTGCGTTCGTGAGCCTGCAGCCCGAGGCGGCCCTCGCCGAGGCGCACGACGCGGACGCGCGCCTCGCCGCCGCGGCGCCCGGCGAGCGCGGATCCCTGCCTCCTCTGCTCGGCCTGCCGACCGCGCACAAGGACCTGGTCGACGTGCGCGGCGCGGTCACGACGCACGGCAGCCGGGCGGTGCCGCACGTCGTCGCTCGGCACGACGCCCCCGTTGCCGCGGCCGTCCGCACGGCGGGCGCCGTCTCGATCGGCAAGACGCAGGTGCCGGAGTTCGGCATCGCCGGATACTCGGAGAACCTGATCGCCCCGCCCGCGCGCAACCCGCACGACCCGAGCCGCACGCCCGGCGGGTCGTCGGGGGTTCGGCCGCGGCGGTGGCCGCGGGACTGATCCCCCTCGGAGTCGGCAGCGACGGGGGCGGCTCGATCCGGATCCCCTCGGCCGCGTGCGGTCTGGTCGGCCTGAAACCGGGCCGCGGCGCAGTGCCGGCGGACCGCGGGAGCGGGCTCGTCGACGAGATCGGCGCGCCGCGGCTCACCGTCTCGGGCCCGATCGCGCGCACCCCCGCCGACGCCGCGCTGCTCTTCGACGCGCTCCGCGGGCTCCGCGACGAACCGAGCCTCGCCGCTGTCCGGCGCGCAGGCGAGCTGCGCGGACTCCGCATCGGAGTGACCCTCCGCTCCCCGTTCGAGGGCGAGGTGCCGATCGCGTACTCGAAGGACGCCGCGGCGGCCCTCGACACCGCCGTGGCGCGACTCGGCGACGCGGGCCATCGCATCGAGGAGGCGCAGTGGGTGCCCGACCCGCGCTATCCCGGCGCGTTCACGGACGTCTGGACGGCGGGGCTCGCCCGCATCGACTTCGCGCCGGGCGCTGAAGACCTGCTCGGCGAACTGGCCGCGGCGTTCCTCGCGCGCGCCCGGCGGGCGTCGCCCGAGCGCCTCGCCTCGGCCGCGCGCACGCTGCGCGAGATCGCGACGAGCTGCGCCCGGCAGTGGGGCGCGTACGATGCGATCCTCACGCCCGCGCTCGCATTCGCGGCGCCGCGCGTCGGCGCGTTCACCGCAGCCGGCCCCGAGGGCGACTACCGGCTGCAGTGCGAGTGGGCGCCCCAGACGTCGATCGTGAACGTCGCGGGCCTGCCGGCGGTCGTCGCGCCGACCCACCGCGACGCGGCCGGGCTCCCGTTCGGGGTGCAGCTGATCGGGCGGGTGGGCGCCGAGGCGACGCTGCTGCAGATCGCGGAGCAGTTGGCGCTGTCGGTTTCGACTCGCTAGCGCTCGCTCAGTGCCGAGCGAACGGCGCGGGTGCGCAGAACGCGTGGGAGTTCGCGCGCCCGGTTGGGCTTGGCCGTGCGGGCCAGTGCGAAGCACCGGCCCGCACTGGATCGGCGCGCGAACTCCCACGCGTTCTGCGCACCCGCCCGAGAGCGACCCCTACTCGTACGCCCCCACGACGGTCTGGTCCCAGTCGATGATGGATCCGGTGACGACGCCGCTGCGGTCGCTGAGGAGGAAGACGACGGCGTCGGCGATCTCGTCGGGCTGGCCGAGCTTGCCCATGGGCATGCCCGCGGAGGCCTGTTCGAGCCAGCCGTCTTCGGCGCCGTGGAACTTCTGCTGGGTAGCGTTCTCGCCGGGGGTGGCGGTCCAGCCGATGTTGAGGCCGTTGATCCGGATCCGGTCGAAGCGGTGCGCGAAGGCGGCGTTCTTGGTGAGGCCCGCGAGTCCGGCCTTGGATGCGACGTAGGGCGCGAGGTAGGGCTGCCCGCCGTGCGACGAGATGGTGATGATGTTGACGATCGTGCCGGGCGCTCCGCGACGCTGCATGTCGGCGACGGCGCCCTGCATGGTCATGAAGGGCGCGACGAGGTTGACGGCGAGGTGTTCGCCGAGCAGTTCCCGCGTGGTGTCGGTGAGGCTGCCTCGGGTGGGAAGGGCTGCGGCGTTGACGAGGCTGTCGATGCGGCCGAAGCGCTCGACGGTCTCGGCGACGGCGCGTTCGGCTTCGCCGGGCACGGCGAGGTCGGCGACGACGGCGATCGCGTTCGCGGGGCCGTCGTCGCTCCAGAGGGCGGCCTCGTGGATCTCGACGAGTGCGCGTTCGGCCTTCTCGGCGGATCGTCCGACGATCGCGATGCCCGCGGCGCCCTCGCGGGCGGCGGCGCGGGCGATCGCGAGTCCGAGGCCCTGGGTGCCGCCGGTGACGAGCAGGATCCTGCCGGCCATGAGGTGCTGCATCATGCCTCCCGGGGTGCCGCGTGCGCGGCGGTCGTGCCGGGTTCGACGGGGATCCGTTCCCAGCTGCGTGCGTCGGCGGAGCGCTCGGCGGCGGAGACGACCCGTGCGGCCGAGAGCGCGTCGTGGATGTTCGATGCGTCGGAGTCGCGGCCGAGCACGGCGGAGAGGAACTTCCGGGCTTCGATGACTTTGAGGTCGTCGTAGCCCATGGAGGTGCCGGCGCCGGGCTGGAAGCGCCCGAATTCGCCCATCCCGGGGTGCGCCATGACGGTGGTGTAGCCGGGGTCTTCGGCGCCGAGCGGGGTGGAGACGCGCAGGAAGTTGAGCTGTTCGAACTCCCAGATCGCGGAGCCGCTCGTGCCGTAGACGGCGATCCCGTAGCTCGCGCGGGGGCCGACGGCGACGCGGGATGCTTCGAGCGTGCCGACGGCGCCGGCCGCGACGGCGTCGTCCGAGAGCCGCACGAGCATGCCGGCGTAGTCCTCGTTCTCGACGGGTGCCATCTGGCCGCCTTCGATGAGGGCGAAGTGGGTGCCGGTGCCCATGGGCAGTTCGGGTCGTTCGGAGTAGACGGTGGAGGTGAGGGCGCTCACCTCTGCGACGGGGCCGAGGGTGTAGTGCACGAGGTCGACGAGGTGCCCCATGAGGTCGCCGAGCACGCCGGATCCGGCGAGTTCGCGCACGAAGCGCCAGGAACGGGCTCCTCGCGGGTCGGCGGAGTAGTCGGCGAACATGTGGCCGCGCACGTTGGTGATGCGCCCGAGCGCGCCGGAGGCGATGAGCCCCCGGAGGTGTTCGACGGCGGGCGCGTGCCGGTAGTTGAAGCCGATGGAGGTCGTGACGCCGGCGGCGTCGGCCGCTTCGGCGACGGCCGCGGTCTCGGCCTCGCCGCGTCCGACGGGCTTCTCGATCCAGAAGTGCTTGCCGGCCTTCGCGGCGGCGACCCCCATCTCGGCGTGCAGGAAGTTGGGGGCGCAGATGGAGACGACGTCGACCTCGGGGTCTTCGAGCACGGCCCGGTAGTCGGCGGAGGCGCGTTCGTAGCCGAGCACGTCGACCGCTTCCCGGCGTCGATCCTCGGAGGTGTCGGCGGCGTGCACGAGCCGCGGCCGGACCCCGAGGTCGGGGTAGGCGTAGGCGAGGTTGCGGTAGGCGCGGCTGTGGAGCTGCCCCATCCATCCGACGCTGATGAGGCCGACCCCGACCTCGGTGGTTCCGTTCGCGAGCGTGCGCATGCGCCTCCTACTTCCGCGTCGCAGAGATCTCGTGGGCGAGGGATTCGAGTTCGGCGCCGCCGGCCATCGCCTGCACGAGCTCTTCGAGTTCGACCTTGCCTCGCACGAAGTCCGCGATCATGCGGCCGCGGTTGAGCAGGTAGAAGCGGTCGCCGACCATGAAGGCGTGGTGCGGGTTGTGGGTGATGAAGACCACGGCGACGCCGCGCTCGCGGGCGGCGAGGATGTACTTCAGCACGATGCCGGATTGGCGCACGCCGAGCGCGCTCGTGGGCTCGTCGAGGATCAGCACCTTCGCACCGAAGTGCACGGCGCGGGCGATGGCGACGGCCTGCCGCTCGCCGCCCGAGAGGGTGCCGATGGGCTGATTGGTGTCGCGCAGGTCGATGCCCATCTCCATGAGCGCCTGCTTGGTGATCTCCTGCGACTTCTTGACCGACATGAACCCGAAGAGCTTCGGGCCCTTGACGGGTTCGTTGCCGAGGAAGAAGTTGCGCCAGATCGACATGAGCGGCACGGTCGCGAGGTCCTGGAACACGGTCGCGATGCCGCGGGCGAGCGCGTCGCGCGGCGAGGAGAACTCGACGGCTTCGCCCTCGACGCGGAACGCTCCGCTGCTTGGCTTGTGCACGCCGGACAGGGTCTTGATGAGCGTGGACTTGCCGGCGCCGTTGTCGCCGAGCACGCAGGTGACGGAGCCGGGGTCGACCTTGAGGCTGATGTCGCGGAGCGCGATGACGCTGCCGAAGCTCTTGCCGACGTTCTCGAGTTCGAGGGCCGGGGTCGCTGATTCCTGGGTCATTTCTTTCGACCTCCCTGCGCGCGGCGCGAGATGGTGATGTTGATGAGCACTGCCGAGAAGAGGATCACGCCGAGGAAGGTCGAGACCCAGTCCTGATCCCACAGGGCGTAGGGGATGCCGACCGCGGCGAAGCCCATGATCAGCGCGCCGATGGAGGCGCCGATCGCGGATCCGGCGCCACCGGTGAGGAGGCAGCCGCCGACGGCCGCGGCGATGATGTAGTAGAACTCCTGGCCGACGCCCTGGCCGGCCTGCATGCCCTTGAGGCGCAGCACGAACATGACGCCGACGAGCGCGGCGGCCACGGCGGTCATCATGAAGAGCAGGATCTTGGTGCGGTCGACCGGGACGCCCGCGTTGCGCGCGGCGTTGGCGTCGCCGCCGACGGCGAAGATCCAGTTGCCGAAGACGGTGCGGGTGAGCAGCAGCGTCGCGATGACGGTGAGCAGGATCCACCAGACCACGGAGATCTGGAAGGTGGTGCCGCCGATCGAGATGGTGCTGGCGAAGAGCGCCTGGGCCGAGTCGTAGCCGTCGCCCTGGTCGACGCCCGAGACGCGGACGGTGCCGGTGATCCCCTTGGTGACGGCGAGGTTGACGCCCTTGAGCACGAAGAAGGTGCCGAGGGTGACGATGAACGACGGGAGCTTGGTCTTGACGACGAGCATGCCGTTGACGAAGCCGACGATGGCGGCGAAGACGAGGGTGACGACGATCGCGAGCCAGACGTTCATGCCCCACTCGGTGATGAGGAGGCCCGCGAGGAGGCCCGCGGTGCCGACCATGACACCGGTCGACAGGTCGAATTCGCCGCCGATCATGAGGAGAGCCACGAACACGGCGACGATGCCGACGGGGGCCGCGAAGTCGGTCCAGCCGGCGGCGCCCTCGAGCGTCGCGAAGTTCCCGGTGGTGTCGGAGAAGGCGAACACCAGGAAGATGGCGACCGCTCCGATGAGTGCGCCGAGTTCGGGGCGGCGCAGCACCTTCAGGTACCACGGCGTCGTGCTCACGCGTTCGTCGAGCTTGATGTTGCTGGTTTCGGTGAGGAATGTCATGGTCTCTCCCTGCGAGGGACGGGGCCGGCGGCGGGCGCCGGCCCCGTCGTCCGCGTTAGCGCAGGCCTTCCTTCACGGACTCCTGCACGGCCTTCACGTTGTCCTTGGTCACGAATGCGGGACCGGTGTAGACGGGCAGCCCGCCGCCGATCTCGATCGCGTCCTTCACGGCGAAGTACAGCAGCTGCACGGCCATGTAGCCCTGCGCGTACTGCTGCTGGTCGATGCCGAACTGCAGGGTGCCGGCGTCGATCGCCTTGAGGGCGTCGGCCGAGAGGTCGACGGTGCCGACCTTGATGTCGCGGCCGACGGTCTTGACGGCGGGGAGCACGGCGCCGGTGGCGACGTCGGCGTTCAGCGCGAACACGGCGTCGATCGAGGAGTCGGCCTGGAGGGCGGCGAGGATCTTGGCCTGCGCGCCGTTCAGGTCGGCGAGCGCCCCGTCGGCGTTGAACTGCTGCACCTGGCCCTTGAAGGTCTCGGCGGCGCCCTTGCAGCGGTCGGTGAGGCCGGAGTTCGCGGCTTCCTGGATCGGGCAGAGGATCTTCTTGACGCCGAGCTCGTTGAACTTCTCGCCCGCCTGGCGGCCGGCGACGATCTCGTCCTGGCCGACGTGGGTGAACGCGCCGAGCTGCTTGTAGACGCTGGACCCGGAGTTGATGGTCACGGTGGGGATCTTGGCGTCGCTCGCCGACTTCATCGCCGACTGGATCGCGCCGGGGTCCGGTGCGGAGGCGGCGATGCCGCTGCAGCCGCCCTTGACGCCGGCCTCGATGGTGGACGCCTGCTTGGCGGCGTCGTTGGTCGAGCCCTGGTAGTCGAGGGTGACGCCGAGGGTCTTGGCCGCGTCTTCGGCGCCCTTCTGCGCGACGGCCCAGAAGGTGCCGCCGTCGCCGTGCGTGTAGACGCAGATCTTGATGTTCTTGTTGTCGGGGGCGGCGCTTCCGCCGCCGCCTCCGCCCTTCGCGCCGGTGCCGGAGCAGCCGGCGAGTGCCAGGGTCAGGGCCGCAGCGGTGGCCACTGCGGCGGTGATGAGCTTCTTCTTCACCATGATGACGGTGCCTCATTTCCTCTTCATTGAGCTTTGCGAGGTGGGACGCGAACGGCCCTGTTCGCCAGTATCTTCCATCCCCGGATCAGGATCCAGCGATTCGGGGATATTTGTTATGACATTAGGGCATTTGAGACCAGATTGTTGCAAACTCCGCGCAAAGCTTCAGTTGAACGGCATCGCAACGACGCTACCGGTCTCGGCGGACCTCTGGGCGGCATCGGCCAGCAGCAGCGCGGCGCGGCCGTCGTCGAAGGTCGGACTGTCGGACGGTTCGCCGCGCATCAGACGCAGGAACGCGTCGAGCTCCGCGGAGTACGACACGGCGTAGCGGTGCAGGAACTGCGGCTCGTACGGCGCTCGCGCATCCACCGCCGACGCATTCGACGCGCTCACCAGACTGAGCGACGGATTGTTCGCCTGCAGGGACCCGAGCGGCCCGAAGGCCTCGATCCGCTGGTCGTAGCCGACCGCGCTGTGCCGCGAGTTGATGATCGTGACGATCGCGCCCGACGAGGACTTCAGGGTCACGACCGCCGTGTCGAAGTCGCCGTGCTCGCGCGCACCGTCGTCGAACAGGGTGCTGCCCGTCGCGCGCACCTCCGCGATGTCAGGTAGGAAGAACCGCGCCATGTCGAAGTCGTGGATCGTCATATCGCGGAAGATGCCGCCCGAGACCCCGATGTACGCCGCGGGCGGCGCCGCGGGATCCCGGCTGATGATCGTCAGCTGCTCGAGCGGGCCGATCTCGCCGGCCGCCACCCGGGTGCGGACCTCGGCGAACGCCGGGTCGAAGCGGCGGTTGAAGCCGAGCGCCACCGGCACCCCCGAGGCCGCCACCTTCGGCCTCAGCGCCTCCACGCGGGCGATGTCGAGGTCGATCGGCTTCTCGCACAGCACCGGGATCCCGCGGTCAACGGCCGCCTCGATGAGCGGCACGTGCGTCGGCGTCGGCGCGGCGACGAGGATCGCGTCGACCTCGCCCGAGTCGAGCAGTTCGTCGCTCGAGTCGGTCACCCGACCGCCGAAGCGCGCCGCGAGAGCATGCGCGCCGTCGACGAACGGATCGGCGATCCAGCTGAGCTCGGTCTCGGGATGCGCCGAGATGCTCGTCGCGTGCACCAGGCCGATGCGGCCCGTGCCGATGAGCCCCATGCGCACTCGGTTCTGCGTCATTGCTTCGGTTCCTTCTGCTCGTGATGCGATTCGGGGGCGGGTCCGCTCAGGCCCATGGCCGGAGCGCCTCGCGGTTGGTGCGGTGGTCGGCCCGGCGCCGCTCGGCGAAGGCCACGAGATCGATGCCGGCTTCGGGCAGCACGTCCTGCTCGACGACCACCCACCCGGCGTACCCCGCGCGGTCCATGGCGTTCATGATGGTCGCGAGGTCGATATCGCCGCCGCCGAACGCCGCGAAGGCGCCCGAGCTCCAGACCTCGACCATGCCGCCGCCCGCATCGATGACCCGCGCGAGCTCGGCCCGATCCACGTCCTTCAGATGGAGGTGGTTGATCCGGGGCGCCCAACGATCGACCACGGCGGCCGGGTCTCCGCCACCGAGCAGCAGGTGCCCGGTGTCGAAGGTGAGACCGACATCGACCCGGTCGAGGAACCGCTCGACCTCGTCGGGCGACTCGACGAAGGTCCCCGCGTGGTGGTGGAAGGTGGGCTCGAGGCCCGCGGCGCGCACCCGCTCGGCGGCGCGCGCGGCATTCGCGGCGAGGCGATCCCAGCCCACGGCGTCGAGCGGGTCGACCGCGAGGCCCGGTCGCGCCTGGCGCGCCGCGGAGCCGGAGTCGGCGAGCGTCGGCTTGGGGCGGAACGCGTCGGGTCCGCCGAGCGCCGCGGCCGCGTCGGCGAACACCGCGAGCGCCGCGTCGAGCTCCGGCAGCGCCGCGTCGAACGCGGCGTCGTCGCTCATGGGGAGCTGCACCCAGCCGCCGGCGAGACCGAAGCTGTGCGCGCGCAGGCGCGAGATCAGCTGCTCGCCCTCGCCGAGATAGCCCGCGGGACCGAGGTCGATCCCGGCGTAGCCGGTCTCGTCGAGGATCTCGAGCATCTGATCGGGGGCGATGGTGTCGACCCCCTCCGGGGTGAGTTCGAACACCCCGAAGCTCACCGGGGCGCCAGCCACTCGTGCGTCCATGTCTGCGCCTCCTCGCGCCGTCCACTCGCCCGGGCCACACCCGGAGCTTTGATAAGACAATAGAGCATTTCTGGGGCGCCCGCCATCCGCACCCGCCCGATCGGGGTTGACACCCTTGAGTCCTCGTGTGCGACACTGCCGCACATGAAGGAAATCGGAATCCGCGCACTGCAGCAGAACGCCTCCGCGACCGTTCACCGCGTGGCCGACGGCGAGTCCCTCGACGTCACCGAGCGGGGCCGGCCGATCGCACGCCTCGTGCCGATCGGCCGCACGCAACGCGAGATGCTTCTCGCCAGCGGCAAGCTCCGACCGGCGCTGATCGACCGCGACGAGTACCTGGTCCGGCGGGCCGGGCATCTCGCCCGGCGGGCGGCGGGCGAACGGAGCGCCCACGAGCCCGCCACCGGAGCCGGGGCTCCCCCGTCAACGGCGGAAGTCCTCGACGACCTCCGCGCGGATCGGATCTGAGCGTGCTCGTCTACGCGGATACGTCCGCGCTCGCCAAGCTCATCGTCGAAGAGCCCGAGTCCGACGCGCTCGTCGACTGGTACACGGAGGTCGAAGCGGTGCTCGTCACCTCGGATCTTGCTCGCGTCGAGCTCATGCGCACCGTGCATCGCATCGACCCCGAGCTGTCGGTCGACGCGCATGACCTGCTCCGCAGTTGCGAGATCATCAGCCTGGACTCGATCGACTACGAGCGCGCGGGCACACTGCCACCGGCACCTCTGCGCAGCCTCGATGCGCTCCATCTGATCGCCGCGCAGAATCTCGGCGACGCGCTGGACGCGATCCTCACCTACGACATCCGCCTTGCCGAAGCCGCCGCGGTGCGCGGAATCAGGCCCGTGCATCCGGGACGGGAACGGCTCATCTCACCCGCCCACTGATCCACCTCGCCGCAGCAGTCACCGCCTGAGCGGACTCGGCACCACTTGCGCAAAATATGTAGACCGGTCTATTATTCTGCACATGACATCCAAGGGAGACCTGACCCGAGCGCGGCTCGCCGCATCCATGCTCGAATTGATCCAGACCAGCGGCTACGCCGGCACGGGGCTGAACGCCGTGATCGAACATGCCGCGGCCCCGAAGGGGTCCGTCTACTTCCACTTCCCCGACGGCAAGGAGGGCCTCGGGGTCGCCGCCGTCGAGCTCGCGGAGGCGCAGTTCGCGGCACTGATCGCCGAGGCCGCCGACGCCGCGGGCAGCGCGGCGGGTGCCGCGCGGACCGCGATCGAGACCCTCGCGACCGTCGTCGGCGAGAGCGACTTCCGCCTCGGCTGCCCGGTGTCCGTCGTCACCCTGGAGATGGGTGCGGAGAGCGAACGGCTGCGCGAGGCCTGCGCGACGGCCTTCGAATCGTGGATCGCCCCGACGGCCGGGCTGCTCGTGAGCAGCGGGCTCGCCGAGCCGGAGGCCCGCTCGCTGGCGACCGTCGTCGTCTCGACGATCGAGGGCGCGGTCATCCTCTCCCGCGCGACCCGGAGCACCCAGCCGCTGCACGCGGCCGCCGACGTCGTGGCCGAACTCATCGAGGCGCGCATCGCGCAGACCGGCGGTGCCCGATGAACGCGGATCGCACCACCCGAAACGCCCTCGTCTTCGGGGCCTCCGGCCTCGTCGGCCGAACCCTCATCCGCTCCCTCGTCGCCGCGGGGGCGGACGTCACCGCCGCGGTGCGCAGCGTGGATTCGGGGACCCGGCTCGTGCGCTGGCTGCAGGAACGCGGCGTGACGCAGAGCATCTCCGTCGTGCTCGTCGACTTCGAGACGCCCGAGCTCCTGGCGGGCGGGCCCGCGGCCCTCGCCCACATCACCGAGATCCACAACTGCGCCGGTTCCTTCCGCTTCGGCATGCCCGCGGAGGAGGCGCGCCGCGCGAACGTCGGCATCGTCGAGAAGCTCGTCGACTTCGCCGCCGAACTCCCCCGGTTGCAGCGGCTGCTGCACATCTCCGGCTACCGTGTCGGCGGACAGGACCCCGCGGCGGTGCCGTGGTCCGCGGCTCGCCGGGCGGCGACCTACGCCGAGCTCGGCGGCTACGAGGCGTCGAAGGTGGAGTCCGACGCGATCTTCCAGGCCCGCGCGACCGAGCGCGGCGTCCCCTGGACCATCCTCAATCCGGCGACCGTGATCGGCGACAGCGTCACCGGCGAATCCGATCAGCACATCGGGATCGCGAACACGATCGAGCAGATGTGGGAGGGCACGGCGACCGCGCTGCCCGCGGGGAACACGACGTTCGTGCCCGTGCTCACCGTCGACTACATGACGTCCTTCATGGCCGCGGCGGCGATCGACCCGGACGCCGCGGGGCAGTCGTACTGGGTCCTGGACGATGCGACCCCGCCGCTCACCGAGCTGCTCGCGTACGCCGGCAGGCATCTCGGAGCGAAGGTCCCGAAGCTGAGGATCCCGGTCGGCGTGATCAAGCGCCTCCCGCAGGGGATCACCGGGGCGGATCCCGAGACCCTCGGCTTCCTGTCCTCCGAGCGCTACCCGACCGGCCCCGCCGTCGCGCTCGCCGCGCGGCACGGCGTGGCCATGCCCGACGTGCACACCTCGCTCGAGCGGTGGGTCGACTACATGGCCGCGCACCGGTTCGGAGCCGCGAAGGGCGACGACCGGCGGTTCGTCGACGCCGGCGGCGTGCGGACCTTCACGCTGGGCGCGCCCGATGCACGACGGCTGATCCTGCCCGGGCTGCCGGTCAACGCCGACACCTGGGCCGATGTCGCGGCGGGCATCGGAGCGCGAGCGGTCGATCTGCCCGGGCTCGGGTTGAGCGGCGGCATGGGCATTCGCGATTGGGGACGCTGGCTGCCGGCGCTCCTGGGCGATGAGCCCCTCGAACTCGTCGGCCACTCGATCGGCGCGGCCGCGGCGGTCATCGCCGCCGATCGTTTCCCCGAACGGGTGGGGGCGCTCACGCTGATCGCGCCGTTCTTCCTGCAGCCCCGGGCGGGCGCGGGCACGCGCCTGCAGCCGATCGTGCGCAGCGTCCTGCGCCGCACGAGCGCGAGCACGCTGTCGCGTCGCCTCACCGGCTCGGAGGCGAGCGCCGCGCAGCTCGCGAGCAGCGTGCAGGATCTGGCGCGCGGTCGCGCCAGGGCCGTTGCCGAGCAGCTCGCGCACGCCGGGTCGGAGCGCTGGCGCGCCGAGCTCCGCGAGGCGCTCGCGCGCTTCGGCGGCCCGGTCCGCATCGTCACCGGAAGCGACGACCCGCTCGACCCGGGCTTCGCGGAATCGCTCGCGAGGCTGCCGAACGTCGAACTGCACGGGGTGCCGGGCGCCGGGCACCACCCGCAGCTCACCCACCGCGACGCGCTCGTCGGTCTCCTGGCCTGACGGGGGCGGCGCCCCCTGCCGGGCACTCCGGCTAGCCCAGCAGGGGGCGTTGCGCCCGCACCTGGTCCTCGTACTCGGCTCGGGCCCGCTGCGTGGACGCGAGCTCCGAGACCTCGGCCACCGGCACGTCCCACCAGCCCTCGCCGTCGGGCGCGTAGACGAGCGGATCGCTGTTGACGTGGATCACGGTCGACCGCGGCGACGCCTTCGCGGCGACCACGGCCTCGCGCAGCGCCTCGGCCGCGCCCGGTGCGACCGGGATCTCGACCACGTCGACGCCGTAGCTGCGCGCGTTCATCGCGAGGTCGACCGGCAGCACCTCGTCGCCCTGGAAGTTTCGGGCCTCGGGATCGTAGCGGCGGTACTTCGTGCCGAAGCGCTCCGAGCCGACCGTCTCCGAGAGGTGCCCGATCGAGGCGTAGCCGTGGTTCTGCACGATCACGACGACGAGCTTGATCCCCTCGGCCACCGCGGTCGCGAGCTCGGTGCTGAGCATCAGGTACGAACCGTCTCCGACCATGACGATCACGTCGCGGTCGTCGCCGTCCGCTTCGAGCCCGCGCTTCGCACCGAGCCCGCCCGCGATCTCGTAGCCCATGCACGAGTACGCGTACTCGACGTGGTACCCGAGCGGATCCCGCACCCGCCACAGCTTGTGCAGGTCGCCCGGCAGGGACCCCGCGGCCTGCACGATGACGTCGCGCGGATCGCTGGCGGCGTGCACCGCTCCGATGATCTCGGACTGGCCGGGCAGCGCGGCTCCGGTGGGCGCCAGCGCGCGGTCGACCACGCCGTCCCACTCCCCTTCTCGCGCAGGAGGCGCTCGGCCGAGTCGGGACCGAGCCGCCAGTCCGCGAGCAGCGGCGCGAGTTCGAGCAGCGTCTCGCGGGCATCGGCCACGACGGGCAGCTGCGATCCGTGCTTCACCGCGTCGAACGCCGCGACGTTGATGTTCACGAAGCGCACACCCGGGTCCTGGAACGCCGTGCGCGACGCCGTCGTGAAGTCGCTGTACCGGGTGCCGATGCCGATCACGAGGTCGGCCTCGGCGGCGAGCCGGTTCGCGGCCGTGGTGCCCGTGGCGCCGACGCCGCCCAGGTACTGGGGATGATCCCAGGGCAGCGAACCGCCGCCGGCCTGCGTCGTGCCGACCGGGATCCCCGTCGCCTCGACGAGCGCCCGCAGCGCGTCCTCGGCTCCCGAGTAGATGACGCCGCCGCCGGCGACGATGAACGGCCGTTTCGCGGAGCGGATCGCGCGGGCCGCGGCGGCGAGCGCCTCGCGCTCGGGGCGCGGGCGCCGGATCCGCCACTCGCGCGGCTGCAGGAACTCGGCGGGCACGTCGAACGCCTCGGCCTGCACGTCCTCGGGCAGTGCGATGGTGACGGCTCCGGTCTCGGCCGGGTCGGTGAGCACGCGCATCGCGCCGAGGGCGATCGAGAACAGCTGCTCGGGCCGCTGCACGCGGTCGAAGAAGCGGGAGAGCGGCCGGAAGGCGTCGTTGACGGTCAGTCCGATGTCGTGGGGTTGCTCGAGCTGCTGCAGCACGGGGTCCGCGACGCGGGTCGCGAAGGTGTCGCTCGGCAGCAGCAGGGCGGGCAGGCGGTTGGTCGTGGCGAGGGCCGCTCCCGTGAGCAGGTTCGTGGCGCCGGGCCCGACCGAGGCCGCGGCCGCGAAGGTGCCGCGCCGGCGGTGCATGCGCGCGTAGCCGACGGCCTGGTGCACCATCGCCTGCTCGTTGCGGGCCTGGTAGTAGGGCATCAGCGCCGGATCCTGCGCGTTGAGCTGCTGCAGCGCCTGGCCGACGCCGGCCACGTTGCCGTGCCCGAAGATCCCGAACACGCCGGGGACGGTGCGCTCCCGGATCTCGGCGCCGGAGGCGTCGCGGTCGACGGTCCACTGGTTCGCCAGGAACTCGATCAGGGCCTGGCCGACGGTCATGCGTCGCGCGGTCATCGTGCGGTCTCCTCGGTGTCGGGCGCGAGCTGCGCGTCGGGGGCGAACGGCAGGCGGGCGTCGATCCCGAGCCCGTCCCAGGTGCTGCGCACCCAGCCGTGGGCGGGGTCGTCGCTGATCAGCCAGACCCGCTCGGGGTCCGGGCCGGCCATGACGTTCAGGTAGTAGAGGTCGTAGCCCGGTGCCGCGACGGCGGGGCCGTGGTATCCGAAGGGGATCAGGGCGACGTCGCCCGTGCGCACCATCGCGTCGATCTCGATGTCTCCCGCGGGCGACGAGTAGGTGCTGAACATGCCGAAGGCGTGCGCCTCGCTCGCCTCTGGGGCCGCACCGCGCGCCGGTGCCGACTCGAAGTAGTAGATCTCCTCGAGCCGCGACTCGTGGCCGGGCACGTGCTCGTCGTGCTTGTGCGGCGGGTACGACGACCAGTTCTCGGCCGGCGTGATGACCTCGCAGACGATGAACCGGGACGCGTCGAGGGCCTGCGGGGTGCCGAAGTTGTGCACCTGGCGGCTCGATGCGCCGCCGCCGCGCAGCTCGACCGGCACGTCGCCCGCGCCGATGCGACGGGTCGGCAGCACGCGGTCGGTGGGCGAGGTCGCGACGGCGAACCGTCCGGGCCCGCCGACGGCCGCGACCGACGCCGATTCGACCGCGGCCGAGAGGTAGAGCACGTCGGTGGGGCCGTCGAACACGGAGGCGCGGCCCGCGAGCTCCGTCGTGGTCCCGGCGCCGTCCGCGATCCCCGGCTCGGCGTGCGTCACGGTGAAGGATCCCGCGAGCGGCACGATGAGCCGTTCGACGCCCGCGCCCTCCAGCGCGATCCGCTCGCCGGCATCGAGGCGCGCGACCCGGAGGCCCGTGTGCGCCCAGCCCGGGGTTCGTTCGTCGACGACGGTCTCCCAGCCGTCCGCGGCGAGCGCGCCCCGCCGGTGGAACCAGCGCTCACCGGATCCGTTCGCCTCCGCGGTCATGCCGCTCCCTCCGTCGCCGTGCGTGCCGTGGTCGCCGTCAGATCTCCGTGCACCAGCCGCGCCGCCGTGTCCACCGCGGCGGTCACGTCGCCGTCCTGCGGGTAGAGCAGCGTGCGTCCGACCGTGAGCCCGCGCACCCCGGGCAGCGCGAGCGCGCGCTCCCACGCGGCGAACGCGGCATCGGGATCCCCGCCGCCCTCGCCACCGAGCAGCAGGGTCGGCATGGTCGTCGCCTCCATCACCCGCTCCATCTCGTCGACCACGGGCAGCTTCATCCAGGTGTAGGCGCTCGACCGGCCGAGGCCCGCGGCGATCGCGATCGACAGGATCACGGCCTCGGGGCTGAGATCGTTGACGACGCGGCCCGTTCCGGCGTCGCGGCCCGAGAGGAAGGGCTCGAGCATGATCGGGAGCCGGGCGTCGGCCGCCGCGTCGACGGCGCGGGCCGTGGCCTCGAGCGTCGGAGCGGTGCCCGGGTCGTCGAGGTCGACGCGGATGAGCGTCTTCGCGAAGTCGAGCCGCTGCGCGACCATCGCGGGCACGTCGTACGCCGTATAGCGGTCATCCATTTCGAAGGCGGCGCCGCGCAGGCCGCCGCGGTTCATGGAGCCGACCACGATCTTGCCGTCGAGCAGGCCGAGGGCGGCGAGGTCGTCGATCACGTCTGGCGTGCCGAGCACCCCGTCGACCCCGGGCCGGCTGAGCGCGTGCGCCAGCCGGTCGATGAGCTCGCCCCGGTTGCCCATCGCGGTGGCGTCCCCGCCGGCGGCGAGCGCGCCGCGGGCCGGGTGGTCGGCGGCGACGATGAAGAGGCGTCCGTCGCCCGCGAGCAGGTCGCGACGCTCTCGGGTGGCGAGGTACTCGCCGATCGCCTCGGGTCGTTCGGCGCGCGTCGCGCGCAGGCGTGCCAGGTCGGCGTCGCTGAGGTGCAGATTCATCGGACCGCGCCTTCCCCTGCGAGCCGAGCGGCGTCGCGCACCTCGGCATCGCGCACGGCGTCCGCCGATCCGCCCGCGAGCACCGCCTCGACCTCTGCGGCGCTCGGCATGGCCGTGGAGCACTCGCGACGGGTGGCGACGATCGCCCCGGCCGCGTTCGCGTACCGGAGGATCCGTTCGAGCCCCCAGCCCTCGAGCAGGCCGTGGCAGAGCGCCCCGCCGAACGCGTCGCCCGATCCGAGCCCGTTGACGACCTCGACGAAGTGCGGCGGCACCTCGACGGTCTCGTCGGCGGTCTTGGCGAGGACGCCCTTGGGGCCCTGCTTCACGATGGCGAGGCGCACGCCGCGTTCGAGCAGCGCGTCGGCGGCGCGCAGCGGCTCGGTCTCGCCGACGGCGACCTCGCACTCCTCGCGGTTGCCGACGGCGACGCTGGCGTGCGCGATGGCCCGCGCCACCTGGGCGCTCGCCTCGGCGGGGTCGGGCCAGAACATCGGCCGGTAGTCGAGATCGAGCACGGTGTGCTGCGCCGTGGCGGCCGGGGCCGCGCTGCGCGCTTCGAGGGCGGCGTGGTGGGCGGCCCGGCTCGGCTCCTGGCTCAGCCCGGTGACGGTGAGCCAGAGGATCCGGGCGGCGCGGATCGCGTCCAGGTCGAGGTCCTGCGGGGCGATCTCGAGGTCGGGCGCCTTGGGTTCCCGGTAGAAGTAGAGCGGGAAATCGTCCGGCGGGAAGATCTCGCAGAAGGTGACGGGCGTCGCGTAGCGGGGGTCGACGCGCACCTCTCGCGGGTCCACGCCGAGGCGGGCGAGCTCTGCGAGGAGGTACCGGCCGAAGGGGTCGTCGCCGACCCGCGAGACGAGGGCGCTCGCGTGCCCGTAGCGTGCTGCGGCCACGGCCACGTTGGCCGCGGACCCGCCGAGGTACTTCCCGAAGCTCGTGACCTCCTCGAGGCCGACGCCGTCCTGCAGCGGATACACATCGACGCCGAGGCGGCCCATCACCAGTGCGTCGTCGGGATCGCGGTCAGCCATCGCCGACCTCCTCTCGGGGCATCATTGCCGATCATTTGTCCTAACAATATCACTTTCTCGACCTCCGTCCAGCGGTCGGCGCCCGCGATCCCGCGCTGAACCGCGGCTGAACCGGCGTAGGGTGGACTCACGTCTGGTTGTCCGCACAAAGTGCGGAGGGGAGGAGGGCGAGATGAGCGCAGAACCGGTGTGGCCCGAAGAGCTGTTCGCCGATCTCGACCGCAACGGCCCCGTGCCGCTCTACTTCCAGGTGTCCTCCCGCCTCGAGCAGGCGATCCGTTCGGGCCGCATCCCGGCCGGCGCCCGCCTCGAGAACGAGATCTCGATCGGCGAGCGGCTCGGGCTCTCGCGCCCCACCGTGCGCCGCGCGATCCAGGAGCTCGTCGACAAGGGCATGCTGGTGCGCCGCCGCGGGATCGGCACCCAGGTCGTCCAGGGTCGCGTCAGCCGGCCCGTCGAGCTCACGAGCCTGAACGAGGACCTGAGCCGCACCGGCCACGCCCCCACCACCGAGGTGCTCGAGGTCGCGCGCGAGCCGGCGAGCGACGAGATCGCCGCGCAGCTCGGCGTGGAGCCCGGCACCGAGGTGACACGGATCCGGCGCCTGCGTCGCGCCGACGGCACCCCCATGGCCGTCCTCGTCAACTATCTGCCTCCCGAGTTCGCCGACCTCACCGCCGAACAGCTCTCGGAGCGCGGGCTCTACGAGATCCTGCGCGCCCGCGGCATCGCGATCCGCATCGCCAACCAGACGATCGGTGCGCGCCGCACGCACGGCGACGAGGCCGAACTGCTCGACATCGCGAAGGGCAGCCCGCTGCTCACCATGGACCGGGTCGCGTTCGACCACTCGGGTCGCGCGATCGAGGCCGGCCACCACTGCTACCGACCCGATCTCTACTCGTTCGAGACCACGGTCGTCGCGCGCTAGGCGCGGCCGGCCGGGTCCGCGGAAGGACCCCGTTGAGCACCACCGATCCCGTCGCGGAGCGCCGCCGGCGCGAGGCCGCGAAGCTCGGCGCGCCCCGCTACGCCGTCGCGCTCGTCATCAGCGGCGCGGTGATCGCGCTCGGTGCCGGAGTGCTCGCGGCCATGCTGCTCGGGTTCGGCGCCATGGACGAGTTCACCGAGGCCGCGCCGTTCCCCTGGCCCGGCCTCGGAATGGTGATCGGCCTTCCCGCCCTCATCCTCGGCTTCCTCGCCCACACCGGCTTCGCCCGAAAGTACACCGGGCGGCCGCTCGACTACCCGCTCGTCGGGCCGCTCACGCTCATGCTCGGCGGCGGTGCGACCGGCGGCTGGATCGGCTGGGCCGGCTGGTTCGCGCCCGCGGGATCGCGCCCCGGCGGCCTCTGGTGGCTCGTGCCCGCAGGCCTCACCGTGCTGGCAGCGCTCTCGCTCGCCTCCGGGGCCGGCAGCCGGATCCGCAAGCGCGCCGGGCGGCGCACCCTCGCGGAGGTCCTCGTCTCCGGCCGCATCACGGCCGGAGAAGCGACCGCGATCCCCGACATCAGTCCCGAGTCGAACGCCCTCCTCGGCGAGATCGTCGTGCGATTCGTCGACGACGCCGGGACGGAGCGCTGGGTGCAGCGGCTCGGCCAGTGGAAGCGGCCGGAGCTCCCGAAGACGGGCGACACCGTCGCCGTGCTCTTCGACCCCGCGGCTCCCGGCGACACCAATCGCATCTGGATCGGCCCCGCCGACGCCCGCACCGCCGAGGACTTCTCGCGCTGGAGCCTGTGACGGCGGTCGCTCCGGCCGGAGGGTCGGTCGGTCGGTTGCGGCGAATGGCGAGCTGATCGCGCCGCTCCTGCCCGTTCGCCGCAACCGAATCACCCGCGGTCGCACTCCCGCGGGCACGCATGCGCGGGAAAGGCCGAACGGGCGGGCGATCCGATGACCGCCCGCCCGTTCGCGGAGCTCGCCGGCGCGGAGCCGGCGGACGCAGGACTAGTCGTTCTGCGGGAACCCGAGGTTGATGCCGCCGTGGGTGGCGGGATCGAGCCAGCGGCTGGTGATCGCCTTCTCGCGGGTGAAGAACTCGAAGCCGTGCACGCCGTAGGCCTTCGCGTCGCCGAACAGCGAGGCCTTCCAGCCGCCGAAGGAGTGGTAGGCGACCGGCACGGGGATCGGCACGTTGATGCCGATCATGCCGACCTGGATCTCGCGCTGGAAGCGACGGGCCGCTCCGCCGTCGTTCGTGAAGATCGCGGTGCCGTTGCCGAACTGGCCCGAGTTGATGAGCTCGACGCCCTCGTCGAACGACTTCACGCGCACGACCTCGAGCACGGGGCCGAAGATCTCCTCGGTGTAGGCGCGCGACGTGGTGGGGATGTTGTCGATGAGGGTGGGGCCGACGAAGAAGCCCTCCTCGTGCCCGTCGACCGAGAAGTTGCGGCCGTCGACCACGATGGTCGCGCCGTCCGCCTCGGCGATGTCGATGTAGCCCGTGATCTTGTCGCGGTGCACGTCGGTGATGACCGGGCCCATGTCGGGCTCGGGGCTCGACGCGCCGTTGCCGATGTTGAGCTTGCCGATGCGCTCGACGATCTTCGCGATGAGCTCGTCGGCGACGGGCTCGACCGCGAGCACGACCGAGATCGCCATGCAGCGCTCGCCCGCGGCGCCGTAGCCCGCGTTGATCGCCTGGTCGGCGACGAGATCGAGGTCGGCGTCGGGCAGCACGAGCATGTGGTTCTTGGCGCCGCCGAGCGCCTGCACGCGCTTGCCGTTCTTCGACGCGGTCTCGTAGATGTACTGTGCGATCGGGGTCGAGCCGACGAACGAGATCGACTGCACCTCCGGTGCGTTCAGCAGGCCGTCGACCGCGAGCTTGTCGCCGTTGAGCACGGTGAAGACGCCGTCGGGAAGACCGGCTTCCTTCCAGAGCTCGGCGAGCCAGAGCGCGGCCGAGGGGTCCTTCTCGCTCGGCTTCACGATGACCGAGTTGCCCGCGGCGATCGCGATGGGGAAGAACCACATCGGCACCATGGCGGGGAAGTTGAAGGGGGAGATGATGCCGACGACGCCCAGGGGCTGCTTGATCGAGTAGACGTCGATGCCGGTCGAGGCGTTCTCCGAGAAGGCGCCCTTGATGAGGTGCGGGAACCCGGTCGCGAGCTCGACGACCTCCTGGCCGCGGAGGATCTCGCCCATGGCGTCCGAGACGACCTTGCCGTGCTCGGCGGTGATGATCTTCGCCAGCTCGGGCTTGCGCGCGTTGAGCAGCTCGCGGAACGCGAAGAGCACGGTCTGCCGCTTCGCGATGGAGTACTCGCTCCAGATCTCGTAGCCGCGCTGCGCCGAGGCGATGGCCTCGTCGATCTCGGCCTGGTCGGCGAGGGCGACCTGCGCCTGCACCTGACCGGTTGCGGGGTTGTAGACGGGGGCGGTGCGGCCGCTCGTCGAGGGGCGGCGTGCGCCGTCGATCCAGTGCGGGATCACGGTGGTCTCGGTCATCGCTGTGCTTCCTTACGCGTGCATCGTTGGGTGCGGCTGTTCGTGCGTCGCGCGACCGGCGCGGCGCATCGTGGGTCGCGGGCGAACCGCGAGCTCCGACGAGTTCGAGCGTAGATCAGTCGGCCCGCCCGCGCAGGGGGTGCACGGCGGTCTCACGGAGTTTCCCGCCGACTTCCTGACACCGTGTCCGATGGCTTCGGAGTGGCCGAACACTCTGGCGCCGATCGCTTACCAGGAGCGGGATCCGCGCGAGCTGACGTCAGGGACAGTTTGTCCGGTCGAGCAGGGCTCGGTATGCGGCGAGCAGGTGCTCGGCCGAGCGATCCCAGCCGTGGGCAAGGGCGAATCGGCGGGCCTCCTCGCCCATCCGCTCCAGCCGTGCGCGATCCCGCAGCAGCCCCTCGATCTCGGCAGCCCAGGCCTCGGCGCTCGCGCCGTCGGGCAGCAGCACCCCCGTCACGCCGTCGCGCACGGCCTCGCGCAGCCCGCCCACCTCGCGTGCGATCACGGGGACCCCCGACGCGGCGGCCTCGAGCGCCACGAGGCCGAACGTCTCGGTGTGCGAGGGCACGAGCATGAGGTCGGCCTGCCGGATCCGCTCGGCGAGTTCGGTGCGGCGCAGCGCGCCGTCGAACGCGGTCGTCGAGACCATGCCGGCGTCGACGACGGCGGCGTGCAGGGCGCGCGCGTAGTCGTCGCCGTCGGGCGGCGGAGCGCCGACGATGCGCAGCACCGGACGGCGCTCGGCGGCGATGAGCGAGATCGCGGCGACGGCGAGATCGAAGCCCTTGAGCGGATGCAGCCGCCCGACCACGATCACCTCGGGACGTCCGCCCCGCTCGATCCAGTCGCGCTGCTCGGCGCACTCGGCGGTCTCGCAGGGGTGGAAGCGCTCGGTGTCGACGCCGAGGGGCACGACCGCGATGCGATCGGGATCGCCGCCCAGGCGGCGCTCGATGGTGCGGCGCTCGGCCTCGCTCACGGCGAGCAGCAGATCCGCCTCGCGGGCGAGCCGCTGCTCCCCGCTTCGCGGCCCGGCGATTCGGCTCGCTCGCCGTCGCCGAGCGGGCTCGCGGCCGGCGCGGCGATCGAGTGGTAGCTCTGCACGATCGGGATCCCGAGCGCTCGCGCGACGGGGAGGGCGGCGATGCCCGAGAACCAGTGCTCGGCGTGCAGCAGATCGGCCGGATGCTCGGCCAGTTCGGCGGCGAGCGCGCGGCCGAAGTCGTCCATCACGGCCTCGTGGTCGCCCTTGGCGAGCAGCCGCGCGGGGCCGGCGTCGAGGTGCACGACCGTCAGGTTGGCGCGCGCCTCGACCCGGGCGGGCACCTCCGGATCGGCACGGCGGGTGAGGATCCGGACCTCGTGCCCGGCGTCGGCGAGCGCCTCGGCCTGGGCGCGGACCGCGACGTTCATGCCGCCCGCGTCCTTCGTGCCGGGAACGTCGAGGGGCGAGGTGTGCAGCATCACGAACGCGATGCGGAGCGCGGGCTGGCGTGAGGTCACCATCCGAGGGTATCGGGCCGAAAACCGCCAGTGAACGCGTCGAGCCCCCATCCGATCCGGATGAGGGTTCGACGCGTTCACCCGCGGAGGGCGGCGGGCGCGGGCACTACGAGATCTTCTTGCGGTAGATGACGTTCGCCACGATGTAGGCGACGATGAGGATCCCGACCAGCCAGGCGAGCGCGATCCAGATGCTTCCGCCGACCGGCTGGCCTGCGAACAGCGCCCGGATCGTGTCGACGATCGAGGTGACGGGCTGGTTCTCGGCGAACCAGGCGACGGGGCCCGGCATCGACGAGGTCGGCACGAACGCCGAGCTGATGAACGGGAGGAAGATCAGCGGATAGCTGAACGCGCTCGCCCCGTCGACGGTCTTCGCCGACAGGCCCGCGATCACGGCGAGCCAGGTGAGCGACAGCGTGAACAGCACCAGGATGCCGACGACGGCCAGCCAGGCGCCGACGGAGGCTCCGGTGCGGAACCCCATCGCGAAGGCGACGCCGACGACGAGCGCCACCGAGACGAGGTTCGCGACGAGCGAGGTCAGCACGTGCGCCCAGAGCACGCTCGACCGGGCGATCGGCATGGACTGGAAGCGTTCGAAGATGCCGCCCTGCAGGTCGAGGAACAGTCGGTACGACGTGTAGGCGATGCCCGACGCGATCGTGATGAGCAGGATCCCGGGCAGCATGTAATTGATGTACGACTCGGAGGATCCGGTGCGGATCGCACCGCCGAGCACGAATACGAAGAGCAGCATGAGCGCGATCGGCGTCACCGCGGTGGTGATGATCGTGTCGGGACTGCGCAGGATGTGGCGCAGCGAGCGCCCGGTGAGCACGCGGGTGTCGCTGAGGGCATGAACGGTCATTTCGATCCCTCCCTCTCGGTCTTCTCGGTGCCGGTCGCGGGTGCGGCCGACGGACCGACCAGCGCGAGGAAGACCTCCTCGAGCGTCGGCTGCTTCTCGACGTACTCGACCTTCGCCTGCGGCAGCAGCCGCTTCAGCTCGGCGAGCGTGCCGTTCTGGATGATGGTGCCCTCGTGCAGGATCGCGATGCGGTCGGCGAGCTGCTCGGCCTCGTCGAGGTACTGCGTGGTCAGCAGCACCGTGGTGCCGCCATCGGCGAGCGCCTTGACCGTCCGCCAGACCTCGATGCGGGCCTGCGGATCGAGCCCCGTGGTGGGCTCGTCGAGGAAGATGATCGGCGGATCGCCGATGAGGCTCATCGCGATGTCGAGCCGGCGGCGCATGCCGCCCGAGTAGGCACCGGCCCGCTTGCCGGCCGCGTCGGCGAGGCCGAAGCGGCCGAGCAGCCGGTCGGCGGTTCCCGTCGGGTCGTCGACGCCTCGGAGCCGCGCGATCATGACGAGGTTCTCGCGTCCCGAGAGGATCTCGTCGACCGCGGCGAACTGCCCGGTGAGGCTGATCGCCTCGCGCACGCGGGCCGCGTCGCGGACCACGTCGAATCCGCCGACGTTCGCGGTGCCCGCGTCCGGCTTCATGAGGGTGCTGAGGATCCGCACGGTCGTCGTCTTACCGGCGCCGTTCGATCCGAGGAGAGCGAAGATGCTGCCGCGGGCGACCTCGAAGTCGACGCCGCGCAGCACTTCCTGCTCCGTGAACGATTTGCGCAGTCCGCTGACGCGGATCGCGGGTTCGGTCGCGGTCATGGTCCTGTTCCTTTCGACTGCACCCGGTCTAGTCCACCGTGACGCCGGTGAGATCGGCGCCGAAGCTCTTGAGCCCGGCGTAGGTGAGCTTGTCCATTCGCGCCCCGGTGAAGTCGACCTTGCGGAAGCCGGTGCGGTACTTGCGGCTCCAGCCGCGGAATGAGACGTCGCGCAGCGTGGCGCCGGCGAACGACGCCCCGGCGAGGCCGGCGTTATCGAAGCGCACGCTCGTGAGGCGCGCGCCGCCGAAGTCGAGGCCGCTCACGTTGGAGTAGGCGAAGTCGACCCCGACGAAGCTGCAGCCGTCGAACTCGACGTTCGTCAGGTCGGCCCGCTTGAAGCGCACGTCGGTGAGCTCGGAGGCGCCGAACCGGGCGTCCTTGAGGGCTGAGGTGCTGAAGTCGGTGCGCACGAGGATCGCGCCGACGAAGCTCGCACCGGTGAGGTCGCTCGTGGTGAGCACCGCATCGGTCAGGTTCGCCCGATCGAAGTTCGCACCGGCCATGTCGCTGCTCTTGAAGGTGCTGCCGGCCAGATCGGCCCCGGTGAAGTCGGAGCCCTTCATGGCGCTGGCCGAGAAGGTGCCCTTGCGCACGGTCACGCCGGCGAAGTCGCTGCCGGTCAGTTCGCTCGCGTTGAATCGGGTCGCCATCTGGCGCTCCAGGGTGACGGTCATGTCGCTCATCTCTCTCACGGTCTCCTCGATGTCGCCGATGCTGTCGAAGGTCGCTTCGAGCGCTTCGGCTTCGCTCGTACCCGATGCGACGAGCTCGCGGTAGCGATCCTGGAGGTCGGCGTGGAGGTCCGACTTCAGCTCGTCGATGCTCTTCGCGCCCTCGTGGGCGGCGAAGAGGGCGTTCACGTGCTCGGTGATCTTGTCGTTGGTGCTCATGGGTGATCCGTTCCGATCTCGTTCGTTCACAGCAGCCGGTCGAGCACGCGCTTCGCGTGCTCCCAGTTGCTCTTGTTCTGTTCGTAGGTGCCGCGTCCCCGGTCGGTGATGCGGAAGTACTTGCGACGGCCGCCCTGCGACTCGTTGCCCCAGTACCAGGTGATGTCCCCGTCGTGCTCGAGGCGGCGCACGCTGGAGTACATGGTCGCCTCCTTCAGCTCGTACTGCCCGTCGGACTGCTCGGCGATCAACTTGACGATCTCGTAGCCGTACCGATCGGCGTCGAGGAGCTGACGCAGGATCATCGTGTCCGCGTGCCCCCGCAGCAGGTCCGAGGTGACTGTGCTCGTTGCCATGGCCTCTCCTTCCGGTCATGAAGAATGTACGTCCAAGTACTGTGCCTGTCAAGGTACTCGTTTTGCAATGGTACTTCGCCAGGCCCGGATCCCTGACGCCGCTTCGATCTCGGCGCGGAAAATTCTTCGTCGACCGGGTTGCGCGCCATACCCCTTGGGGGTATGGTTGCGTTCAGATACCCCCACTGGGTATTGCGTCGACACGGTCGGTTCCACGTGAAACACGGATCCGAGACCGTCCCGTCGCCAGAATTCCGGCCCAGCGCCGTCCCACTCCGAGGAGCACACCGATGAGCACCACCACCGACACCGCCGCGAACCGCGCCGAGTTCACCGTGACCGGCATGACCTGCGGGCACTGCGAGGGCGCGATCACGCGCGAGGTGAGCGGCATCCCAGGCGTCACGGACGTCGAGGTCAGCGCTCAGACCGGCCGCCTCTCCGTCACCGCGCAGGGCCCCGTCGACGCCGCAGCCGTGCTGGCCGCCGTCGACGAGGCCGGATACTCGGCCACCGCGGCCTGACGAGCCCGAACCATCGCGGGGCACCGCAGTCGACGCCCCGCGACCCCGGCACAGCATCAGAGCAGAAAGCGAGCAGCAGCATGACCCCCACACCGGACCCGCTGGTCCTGGACATCGGCGGAATGACCTGCGCATCGTGCGCCAACCGCATCGAGAAGAAGCTCGGCAAGATCGAGGGTGTCGAAGCGAGCGTCAACTACGCCACCGAGCGCGCGACCATCCGCCCCGCAGCCGACGCCGACCCGACCGCGACCGCCGAGCTGCTCGCCGATCCCGCGCGGTTCGTGAGCACCGTCGAGGATCTCGGCTACCGCGCCTCGGTGCGGCAGACCGCGGCCCGGCCGGCACCCGCCCAGGCGGCACCCGTCGCACCGACGCACAGTTCCGGCGCCGACGGGCACGCTCCCGACGGGCATCGCGATCCGCACGCCGGCCACGACATGGCGGGGCACTCCGGCCACGGCATGGCGGGGCACTCGGGCGGCGACATGGCGGGGCACGATCACGGACTCTCGTTCGCCGAGGGGGCGAAGGAGGCCGACGACGCCGAACTCCGCGACCTGAAGCACCGCCTCATCGGATCCGTGATCCTCTCGGTCCCCGTGATCCTCCTGGCGATGATCCCGGCGCTGCAGTTCACCAACTGGCAGTGGCTCTCGCTGGTGCTCGCGGCGCCCGTGATCACCTGGGCGGCCTGGCCGTTCCACCGCGCGACCTGGATCAACCTCAAGCACGGCGCCGCCACGATGGACACGCTCGTGTCGGTCGGCACGGGCGCCGCGTTCCTCTGGTCGCTCTACGCGCTGTTCTTCGGCACGGCGGGCCACCCCGGCATGACGCACGGCTTCGAACTGACGGTCTCGCCCGGCTCCGCCGACGGCGCGGGCAACATCTATCTCGAGGTCGCAGCGGGCGTGACGATGTTCATCCTCGCGGGTCGCTACTTCGAGAAGCGCTCGAAGAAGCAGGCCGGCGCCGCGCTCCGCGCACTCATGGAGCTCGGGGCCAAGGAGGTCACGGTGCTGCGCGCAGGCGACGGCGGCGAGACCGAGGTTCGGATCCCCATCGAGGATCTGCGCTCGGGCGACCGGTTCGTCGTGCGACCGGGCGAGAAGATCGCGACCGACGGCGTCGTCGAATCCGGCGCGAGCGCCGTGGACGCCTCCATGCTGACGGGCGAGTCCGTGCCGGTCGAGGTCGCCCCCGGTGACGCCGTCACCGGGGCCACGGTCAACGCGAGCGGGCGCCTCGTGGTCCGCGCGACGCGCGTCGGATCCGACACGCAGCTCGCGCAGATGGCGCGTCTCGTGGAGGACGCGCAGTCGGGCAAGGCGGCCGCGCAGCGGCTCGCCGACCGCATCTCGGGCGTCTTCGTGCCGATCGTGATCCTGATCGCCATCGGCACCCTCGTCACCTGGCTGCTCATCGGCGCCTCCCCCGCCGCCGCCTTCACCGCCGCCGTCGCCGTGCTGATCATCGCCTGCCCCTGCGCCCTGGGTCTCGCGACGCCGACCGCGCTGCTGGTCGGCACCGGCCGCGGCGCGCAGCTCGGGATCCTGATCTCGGGGCCCGAGATCCTCGAGTCGACGCGCAAGGTCGACACGATCGTGCTCGACAAGACGGGTACGGTGACGACCGGTCGCATGGCGCTCGCCGAGGCGATCCCGGCGGCCGGCGAGGATCGCGCCGAGCTGCTGCGCATCGCCGGAGCGCTCGAGGCGGGTTCGGAGCACCCGATCGCCCAGGCCATCGCCGCGGGCGCCCGCGAGGCGGATCCCTCGCTGCCCGCCGTCGAGTCCTTCCGGAACGCCCCGGGCACGGGCGCGAGCGGCGTGGTCGACGGCCGAGCCGTGCTGGTGGGCCGCGAGGCGCTGCTCGCCGACTGGGCGGTCGCGATCCCCGAGGAACTCGCGGCAGCGAAGGCTGCCGAGGAGGCGAAGGGTCGCACCGCGGTGCTCGTCGCCTGGGACGGCGTGGCCCGCGGCGTGGTCTCGGTCTCGGACCGCGTGAAGCCGACGAGCGCCGAGGCGATCCGCCAGCTGCGCGAGCTCGGGCTCGAACCCGTGCTGCTCACGGGCGACCACGAGACGGTCGCCCGCGAGGTGGCTCGCGAGGTCGGCATCGACCGCGTCATCGCCGGCGTCATGCCGGCCGACAAGGTGGAGGTCGTGCGCGGGCTGCAGGCCGAAGGCAAGCGGGTCGCGATGGTCGGCGACGGCGTCAACGACGCCGCCGCGCTCGCGCAGGCCGATCTGGGCCTCGCGATGGGCACGGGCACCGACGCGGCGATCGCCGCCGCCGACATCACGCTCGTGCGCGGCGACCTCATGGGTGCCGTGGACGCGATCCGGCTGTCGCGCCGCACGCTGGGCACCATATACGGCAACCTGTTCTGGGCCTTCGCCTACAACGTGGCCGCGATCCCGCTGGCCGCGCTGGGCCTGCTCACCCCGATGATCGCCGGTGCCGCGATGGCGTTCTCGAGCGTCTTCGTGGTCGGCAACAGCCTGCGGCTGCGCCGGTTCCGCAGCGTGGCGAAGGGCTAGGCCGTCCGGCCACCCGCCCGTCCCCGTCGGCGTCGAGGTGCCTCGTGTTGCGGTTCTGATCACTCAGAACCGCGGCGCGGGGCACCTCGACGCACGACGATGCGGCGCGAACCCGCTCAGGCGAAGAGCTCGCGCACGCGCGGGATCACGCGTTCGTAGTCGGCGCGCACGGCGCGATACGCCTCGACGAGCTCGGGCTCCGGTTCGACCAGCAGCCCGGGCCGCACCATGGCCGCCACCGCCGCATCCCAATCCGGGTGCAGCCCGATCGCGACCGCCGCCGAGACCGCGGCTCCGACGCCCGCGGCATCGGCGATCCCGGGCCGTCGCACCGGCCGTTCGAAGACGGCGGCCAGGATCCGGAGCATCAGCTCGGAAGCTGCCCCGCCCCCGGTCACGACGACCTCGCGCAGCTCGCGGCCCTGGGCCTCGACGAGCGTGCGACAGCTACCCCCGACCGTTACCGCGAGGGCTTCGAGGATCGCGCGGAACACGTGTCCGCGGCCCTGGGTCCCGTCGAAACCGACGATGCCCCCGCGGCGCTCGGGCGCATCACTGGGCGCGAGCCAGTCGAGGGAGACGATCAGTCCGCCGCTGCCGGGAGGCACCGACTCCGCTTCGCGACCGAGCTCCGCCTCGCTCGGCGCAGCACCCGGCTCGCGCCCCGCCCCGAGAAGCTCGCGGAACCAGCTCACCGTCCACATGCCGCGGCGGACCCCGGCGCACTCCACCAGGTAGCGGCCGGGCTCCGCCCCGAAATTGACCCAGGCCTCGGAGAGCGGCGGTTCCGCCCGCTCGCTGAGCGTCATGCCGGAGACGTAGGTGCCGAGCGAGATGAGCGCCCGGTCGGGCTCTCGGAGCCCCGCGCCCAGGGCCTCGACCGCCTTGTCGTTCGAGGTCGCGACGACGGGCAGCCCCTCGGGCAGGCCGGTCGCGGCGGCGGCCGCCGCCGTCACACCGCCGAGGATCGTGCCCGGCGCGACGAGGTCGAACAGCATTTCGCGCGGCATCCCGGTACGCACGAACGCCTCCGGGTCCGCGCTCCACGTCCAACGCTCCGAGTCCACGGGCCAGACCCCCTGCGCGTTGCCGGCGGTGTCCCGGCGCTCTCCCGTCAGCCGGAAGCCGAGATAGCCCGACGAGGTCGTGAGGTATCGCGCATCGGCGGGCGATTCCGCAGCCGAGTGCGGGCGGGACAGGCGTTCGTCCATCCAGCTCATGACCGGCTGCGCGAGCGACCCGTCCTCCCGCAGCACGGCGCGGCAGAAGCGGATCGTGCAGAACCCGACGCCGACGATCTCGGCCGCGTCGCCCCCGGCATCCGCGAACGCCGTCAGCACCGCCCGCACGGTCGCCGCGAGCGAATCCCAGAGATCGTCGTCCGGGTGCTCCCAGCGCCCCGGCCCCGGCGACGCGTACGGGCGGAGCGCCCGCTGCGCGCTCGCGCGCAGGACCCCGCGCGCGTCGAACACCGACACCTTGGTGCTCTGCGAGCCGCCGTCGATGGCGATCACGCAGGGTCCCGAACCCACGCCCGGCCCTATGCGATCGGGAAGACGGTGCCGAGGTTCATGATCCCGTTGGGATCGAACTGGCGTTTGAGGCCCGCGAGCAGCGGGTAGGCCGTGCCGTGCTCCTCCAGGGTCCACGGGGTGCGGTACTTGCCGATGCCGTGGTGGTGCACCATGGAGCCGCCCAGTCGCAGCGCCTCCTCGACGATGATCGCGTTGAGCGGCACGTGGTACTCGGCGATCTCCTCGCGCGGCTCGCAGTCGATCCGATAGTCGTAGACGAAGTAGAGGTTGGTCCCCGTCTGGTAGCTGTGCGAGGAGTGCGCGCCGAGCATGGTGAGGTCGGCCTCGCGCGGGAACTCGGTGCGGACACGGTGCATCACGGACTCGAACAGCTCGCGGACCCCCGACCAGCCGATGGAGACCTCGGTCGTGTACCCGAGGTGCGCGGTCTCGAGCATGGCGCGCTTCTCGGCGTCGATCTTGTCCTTCCCCCAGTTGAGCCCGTCGAACCAGGCCTCGACGAGCGCCGGGTCCACCGGCTCGTGCGGGATCCCGGCGAAGATCCGTTCCACGCCCTCGGCCGTGGCATCGGCGATCGCCTGCGGTCCCTCGGCCACGACCACCACCACGGCCCGGCCGCCCGCGAAGTGGGCGAAGTGCTGGGCCGCGTCCTCCTCCGAGTAGGCGCGAGCGACCGAGGGCCGATAGCCCTCGACGATGATCTCGCGGAGGCCCTCGACGCCCGCAGGCAGGGACTCGACGAGGAATCCGAGGAACCGCAGGTGCTCCGGCTGGTACCGGAAGATCTTCACGGTGACCTCGGTGATGAAGCAGAGCGCCCCCTCGTTGCCGATCACGATGTGGCGGATGTCGGGCCCGGCCGCGCGCCGCGGCACGTTCTTGATGCGCCGCACCGCGCCGCCGGGGAACACCGCCTCGAGCCCCATCGTGAGGTCCTCGATGCCGCCGTAGAGGGTCGAGAACTGACCGATCGAGCGCGTCGCCACGAGCCCGCCCATCTGCGCGATGGGCTTCGACTGGGGCGAGTGCCCCGTCGTCAGCCCCCGCGCGCGCAGTTCGTCCTCGAGGCGCTGCAGCGGCACGCCGCACTGCGCGGTCGCCGTCATGTTCACCGGATCGATGTCGAGGATCGCGTCCATCTGCGAGCCGTCGAGCACGATCGTGTCGTCGACGATCGTCTCGAGTCCGCCCTCCGTCGCGGTGCGTCCGGTGCGCGGCACCACGTTGATGAGGTGCTCGTCGGCGAAGGCGAGCACGCGTGCGACGTCCTCGGTCGAGCGCGCCAGCACGATCGCGGCCGGGATCGGGCCGTCGAAGATGCCGTGCACCGCCGTGTACTTCTTGAAGCGGTCGACGCTCGCCTCGCGCAGTTCCTGCTCGTCGGTGACGATCTGCTCGGGCGTGAGGAGCCGCTCCAGACGGGCGACGATCTCGGAGCGTTCGAGCGGCGATCGGGATGCAACCATGGCGTTCGGGATCCTGTTCTCTCGGGTGTGGTCGGTTCGAATCGGGTGGGCGCGGGTCAGCGCACGAGGTAGCCGCCGTCGACGGTCAGCACGTGGCCGTTCACGAAGTCGGAGGCGCGGCTGGCGAGGAAGACGGTGGCGCCCATGAGGTCGGCGATGTCCCCCCAGCGCGCGGCCGGGGTGTGGTCGATGATCCGCCGGTTGCGCTCGGGGTCCGAGCGGGTCTCCTCGGTGATGGAGGTCTTGAAGTAGCCGGGAGCGATGGCGTTCACCTGGATCCCGTACCCGCCGAGCTCGTCGGCGTAGGCCCGGGTGAGCCCCGCGATCCCGTGCTTCGTCGCCGCGTAGGCCGGCGAGCCGAGGCCGCCGAGGAACGCGAACAGCGACGCGATGTTGATGATCTTGCCCGAGCCCTGCGGGATCATGGCCTTCGCGGCCTCGTGGCTCATCTCGAACGCGCCGGTCAGATTGACGGCCACCATGGGGTCCCACTGCTCCCGGCCGAACTCGACGACGTCGGCGATGCGGCTGATCCCGGCGGAGTTCACCAGGATGTCGACGCCGCCGAGCTCCTCGACGCACCGGGCGACCGCGGTGCGGGGCGTCCCGGGAACGGTGATGTCGACCGCGAGCTCCGCGTACCGCACGCCCTCGGCTCGCACGAGCTCGGCGGTCTCGCCGTCGTCGTCGTGCAGCCCGGGCACGAAGACATCCGCGCCGGCCTTCGCGAGCGCTAGGGCGAAGCCCTGGCCGAGCCCGCGATTGCCGCCGGTGACGATCGCGCGACGCCCCGCGAGCGAGAACAGGTCGAGCGAGAAGTCGGTGATGTTCACGCCGCGGCCCCGATTCCCTCGGCCGCGCCCTCGAGCCGCAGCTCGCGCCCCAGCAGCTGTTCGTAGAGCCGGAACGGTGTCATCTCGCCGGCACGGTCGCCGTAGCTGGCCCGCGCCCGGCGGAACACCTGCTCGACGAGCGAGGACAGCTCGACGGGGACGCCGACCGAGCGCGACAGGTCGATCGACAGGCCGAGATCCTTGCAGGCCAGGGCGATCGCGAAGCCCTCGTCGTAGTCGCCGTGCGCGAGGATCGAGAGCACGTCGCGCTCCACGAACGCGCTGTTCGCCGGGCTCGCGATGAGCGATTCCCGCAGCACTCCGAGGTCCACGCCGGCGGCGACGCCCGTCGCGAGCACCTCGGCGGTGGCGACGAGGTGCGAGAACCAGAGCTGGTTGATCATGAGCTTGACCGCGTAGCCCGCACCGGCGCCGCCCACGTGCAGGATCCGCTCGGGGTCCCCCATCGCCTCGAGCACCGGGCGCACCCGCTCGACGTCGGCGGCCTCGCCCCCGACGAAGATCTGCAGCATCCCGTTCGCCGCCCCGACCGACATCCCGCTGACGGGGGCGTCGAGGATCCGCAGCCCGCGGTCGGCCGTGGCCGTGCGGATCCGTTCGACGACGTCGGGCACGGAGGTCGACATGTCGATCCAGGTGCCCCCGTCGGCGATCCCGGCGAGGATCCCGTCGGGCCCTTCGGCGGCGTCCGCCACGTGCCGCGGGGTCGGCAGCATCGTGATCACGAGGTCGCTCGACCGGGCGACCTCCGCGGCGGTATCGGCCCAGATCGCACCGCCGGCGACCAGCTCGGCCGCGGCCTCGCGGCGCAGATCACTGACGACGAGCGGGAACCCGGCGGCCTGCAGGTTGCGGGTCATGCCCGAGCCCATGCTGCCGAGCCCGATGAACCCGACGGTGGGCAGTGGAGTGTCGTTCATGCTGAGAGCGCGTCCTTCGGCGTGTAGAAGGGGTTGGATGGGGTGTCGCGGGCGGCCAGCACCTCGTCGAGCGCGGGCAGGCCCGCGGCTCCGTTCGCCAGTGCGGTGCGGGTCGCCTCGCGGTTGTTGCGGTAGATCTGCTCGGCGTCGTCGGCACCCGGGTTCACCCAGACGGCGGCGATCAGCGCGTGCGTGTCGGCGTGCCGGGCCGGGATCGTGCCGGCTGCCACGGCGTCAGCCACCCCGGCGGCGACCCCCGCCTGCGCCGGTCCCCAGATGTGCGTGCCGTGGGCGTCGGTCTCGGGAGCGGCCTTCGTCACGAAGAGCGTGAGCGGCTTCACGGGGAGCGAGGGGCGGAGCACCGCGACGAAGGGCACGTGGCCCGGGCTCGGCGAGGCGAGGGCCGTGGCCCACGCCGCGCCCGCCGGCCCGTCTCGGTGGCCGAGCACGGTGTTGATGTGCGCGGCGTTCACGCCGGATCCGACGAAGCTCTCGCCGATCTGCACGGCTGCGGACTCGGACTCGGTGCTCACTTGATCAGCCCCTCATCCTCGAGCCACTCGATGGCGACGTCCTGCGGGTCCTCGCCGTCGACGTCGACCTTCGCGTTGAGCTTCTGCATCACCTCGGTGGTGAGCTTGGGGCTGACCTGGCCGATCACGTCCGCGATCTTCGGGTACTTCTTCAGCGTCGACTCCTTGAGGGTGAAGCCGCCCTGATAGCTCGGGAAGAACTGCGTGTCGTCCTCCATCACGGTCAGCTTCAGTGCCGGGATCCGGCCGTCGGTCTGGAACACCTCGCCGAAGTTGCAGTCGGTGCCCTTCTGCGTCGCGGTGTAGATCACGCCGGTGTCGAGCATCTTCACGTTCGAAGCCGGTGCGTCGAAGCCGTAGGCCTTCGTGAGCCCGGGCCAGCCGTCGTCGCGCGTCGAGAACTCGCTCTCGATGCAGAAGGTCTGGTCGGCCTGCGGCAGCTTCGCGACGTCGCTGAGCGTCTTCACGCCGAGCTTCTCGGCCTCGCTCGAGCGGATCGCGAACGCGTAGGTGTTGTTGAACGGCGCCGGCTTCAGCCACGCGATGCCCTTCTTCGCGTCAGCCTCCTTCACCGCGGTGAACTGCTCCTCGACGCCCTTCACCGGCGAGGTGTTGCCGTTGTAGGTGATCCACGAGGTGCCCGTGTACTCCCAGTAGCCGAGGAACTGGTCGTTCTCGAGCGCCTGCCGAACGTTGGCGGACCCGACGAGCTTGGTGTTCGCCTTCACGTCCGCACCGTGCGCGTTGAGCAGCTCCGTGGTGATGTGGGCGAGGATGTACTGCTCCGAGAAGTCCTTGGAGCCGATCTCGCCGGTCAGCCCGGCCAGCTCCTGGTCTCCTCCCCGGATCCTCCGGAGGATGAGGAGCATCCGGTGAGGGCGAGGGCGCCCGCGGCGAGCAGCGCTGCCGCGGCGAATCCGATTCTGCGAGTGTGCATGGGTGGTTCCTTTCGGGTGACGGGATCGGGCCTCAGAGGCCCTTCGGGCGGACGACGTCTTCGATGACGCCGGCGACCCAATCGATGAGGATGGCGATGCAGGCGACCAGCACGGCACCCACGAGGAGGACGGGATAGCGCTGCAGCTTCAGGCCGTTGACGATCATGTCGCCGAGGCCGCCCGCGTTGATGAAGGTCGCGACGGTCGCGACGCCGACCGCGAAGACGAGCGCGGTGCGCAGGCCGGCGAGGATCACGGGAGAGGCCAGCGGCAGCTCGATGCGGCGCAGCACCTGCCCCGAGGTCATACCCATGCCGCGGGCGGACTCTCGTACGCTCGGATCGACCTGGGCGAGGCCCGTGATCGTGTTGCGCAGCACCGGCAGGAACGAATAGATCACGAGCGCGAGCAGCGCCGTCGCGAACCCGGTCTGCCAGACGATCGCGAGCAGGATCACGACGCCGATGGCCGGGGTCGCCTGGCCGATGTTCGCGAGCCCGATCACGATCCCGCGGAACACCCGCGAGCGCGATCGGCTGACGGCGATGCCCGCCGGGATCGCGAGCACGGCGACGAGGACGGCGGCCAGCACCGAGAGGACGAGGTGCTCGCCGATCCGGGCGACGATGTAGCCGGGGTTCAGCGTGCGGGACTCGATCGAGTCGAGCTGCAGGCTGCCGACCCAGAGGAACAGCGCGAGCAGCACGCCGACCACGACGAGGAGCGGGACGCAGCGGCGCAGGAACCTGCGCCCGCGACCGCTCGGTGCCGCGGGGATCGTGCCGATCAGCGCGGTCGGCGACGGAGTGATCTGCGGAGCGGACACGTCACGCCCTCCCGCGCGGGGCCCCGGGTGCGCTCGCGCCGAGCACGTCCGAGATGGCCGCGTGATCGATCGAGCCGACGATCCGGTCCCCGTCGAGGACGTTGATGCGCGGAGCCCCCGTGACGACCAGCCGGTCGAGCGCCTCGCGCAGGGAGTCCCGCACGCCGATCGTCTGCGGCGGGGCGTCTCCCGCCGCAGCGCCGAGCGCAGCCTCCGACACCGGCACGAGCGCGAGCCGCTTGAGGGCGGCGCCCTCGCCGATGAACGAGCTCACGTACTCGCTGGCGGGGTTCGCCAAGATGTTCGCAGGGGTGTCGAACTGCTCGATCCGGCTGCGTTCGCCGAGCACCGCGATGCGGTCGCCCATGCGGATCGCCTCCTCGAAGTCGTGCGTGACGAAGATGATCGTCTTGCCGATGTACTCCTGCAGGCGCAGGAACTCGGCCTGCAGCTTCTCGCGCGTGATCGGGTCCGTCGCGCCGAACGGCTCGTCCATGAGCATCACCGGCGGGTCGGCGGCGAGCGCCCTGGCGACGCCGACGCGCTGCTGCTGGCCGCCGGAGAGCTGGCGGGGGTAGCGGTTCGCGAAGACGCCGGGGTCGAGCTGCACGGTCGTCAGGAGCTCCTCCACCCGCTCCGCGATGCGGGCCTTCGACCAGCCGAGGAGCTTCGGCACGGTCGCGATGTTCTCGGCGATGGTGAGGTGCGGGAACAGCCCGATCTGCTGGATCACGTAGCCGATGTGCCGTCGTAGTTCGTTGCCGTCGAGCGACAGCACGTCGTTGCCGCCGATCCGGATCGATCCGGAGGTGGGCTCGATGATCCGGTTGATCATCTTCATCGTGGTGGTCTTGCCGCAGCCGCTGGGGCCGACGAACATGATCAGCTCGCCGGGGTCGATCCGCATCGAGAACTCCTCGACCGCGGCGACCTGCTGGCCGGGGTACTGCTTGCTGACTCGGTCGAGTTCGAGGTCGACGCCGCCCTGATGCGATGCGAGCGCGGAGAGGATTCCGGTGTTCGTGGTGGGTTCAGGCACGGAGCCCCTTGAGGTCGTGAAGCGGGAGATGAGGACGAAGAGACCGTCGAGCGCGAGCGCGAGCAGGATCACGACGACGGTTCCGGTGAGCGCGTAGTTGAGCGCGTTCTTGGACCCCAGCGAGGAGAGGCCCTTGAAGATGTACTCGCCGAGACCGGGTCCGGCGACGTAGGCGGCGATCGCGGCGATGCCGACCGTGAGCTGCGCGGCCACGCGGACTCCGGTGAGGATCACCGGCCAGGCGATCGGCAGCTGCACGGTGAGGAGCACCCGCGAGGGTCCCATTCCGACGCCCCGCGCCGCTTCGAGCACCGAGACGGGCACTTCCCGGAGCCCGACGACGGTGTTGCGCACGATCGGCAGCAGCGAGTAGAAGACGAGCGCGACGACGGTGGGGAGCCAGCCGAGGCCGAGCACGGGGCTCAGCAGTGCCAGCAGCGCGAGCGAGGGGATCGTGATCGCGACTGCCGATGCGGTGAGCACGGCGGAGCGTGCGAACCGGCGATCGCGCACGACGATGCCGAGTGCGATGCCGATGATCATCGCGAGCACGAGCGAGATCAGCACGACGGCCAGGTGGTCGATCGTGAGCTGCACGATGTCCTCGCCGCGTCGGCGGAGGAAGGTCATGAGGCCTTCCCAACTGAATCCGGTCAATGGAATCCACTCCTGTCTCGTCATTGAGGCGGGCGCCAGGGTCCGTGAAAGCCACGGTACTGGTGGTGATCATTTCGTCAAAGAATGTTGATGATATGGCAACCGAAGAGTACGCTGCCCGCATGAGCAGCACTGCAGCCGGCCCGCGCCGCAATACCTCGGGTCTGAGCCGGGACATCGAGATCCTCGAGCTGCTGGGCGAGGACGCGTCCTTCGCGAGCGGCGGACTGGGCGTCACCCAGATCGCCCAGCGCACCGGACGCGACAAGGCGGTCGTCTCGCGGGCGCTCTCCACGCTCGCCGACGCCGGTCTCGTCGATCGCGACGACGAGACGCTCCGCTACCTGCCGGGATCGCGCCTCTACGCGCTGGCCGCGCACTCGGCGCACGCGGCCCTGATCGCCGCCGCGCGGGGTGCGCTGCGGCACCTCGTGCAGACGACGCGGGAGACCAGCCACCTCTGCGTGCTCAGCGGCGGCAACGTGCTGACCCTGCTCAGCGAGCTGAGCCCCCACGAGGTGCGCACCACCGGCTGGGCCGGCACCACGACCGCGGCCTGGCGGACCCCGTCTGGGCGGGCGCTGCTGAGCGACTGGGACGAGGGATCGCTGGGCCGCTGGTACGCGGAGCACGGCAACGATCTCCCGCTCATGGGACCCGTCGATCCCGGTCGTTCGCGCAGCGGCTTCCCGGTTCCGGACGCGCCGCTGCCGGGCACCGCGCCCGCGGCCGACCTCGAAAGCCTGATCCTGGAGCTGCGGGGCGTGCGGGAACGCGGGTACGCGCTCTCGGCCGAGGAGCTCGAGATCGGCGTGGTCGCGGCGTCGGCGCCCGTGACCGACTTCACCGGCCGGGTGGTCGCCGCGATCAACGTCAGCGCGCCCAAGGATCGGATCGGCGACCGGCTGCCGGCGCTCGGCGCGCACGTGGCGAGCACCGCCCGCGAGCTCTCGGCGCGCCTCGGCGCGGCCCCGCAGTAGGCCGTCCGGACTCCCGGACGTTCGGCGCGCCCGGGTCCCGCACCCGGCTTCCTTACGCCTCCGTAAGGAAGCCGGGCGGGTGTCAGCCCCCGTGCCAGACTGCGCACGACCCCGGTAGACACCCTCGAAAGGATCCGAAATGACCGACACCGCCGGCCAGTGCCCCGTCCCCCACGGCGCCCCCTCCGCCTCGCGCACGGCGCCCACCAACGCCTCCTGGTGGCCCGATCGCCTGAACCTCAAGATCCTGGCGAAGAACCCGGTGGTCGCGAATCCGCAGGGCGCCGACTTCGACTACCGCGCGGCGTTCGAGACCCTCGATCTGGCCGAGGTGAAGGCAGACATCGCCCGCCTGCTCACCGAGTCGCAGCCCTGGTGGCCCGCCGATTTCGGCAATTACGGCCCGCTGATGATCCGCATGGCCTGGCACTCCGCCGGCACCTACCGCGTGTTCGACGGCCGCGGCGGCGGCGGAACCGGACAGCAGCGCTTCGCTCCGCTCAACAGCTGGCCCGACAACGTCGGCCTCGACAAGGCGCGCCGTCTGCTCTGGCCGGTCAAGAAGAAGTACGGCCGCTCGCTGTCGTGGGGCGACCTGATGATCCTGGCCGGCAACGTCGCGCACGAGCAGATGGGCATGCCCGTCTTCGGCTTCGCCGGCGGCCGCCCCGACGTGTGGGAGCCCGACGACGACGTCTACTGGGGCTCGGAATCGACCTGGTTGGGCGACGAGGGCCGCCTCGGCGCGGACGGCGCGCAGGAGCTCTCGAAGCCCCTCGGCGCGACCATGATGGGCCTCATCTACGTGAACCCCGAGGGCCCGCGCGGCAGCGGCGACCCGATCGCCGCTGCGCACCAGATCCGCGAGACCTTCGGGCGCATGGCCATGGACGACGAGGAGACCGTCGCGCTGATCGCGGGCGGTCACACCTTCGGCAAGACCCACGGCGCCGCCCCCGAGGAGGGCAGTGTCGGCGAGTCGCCCGAGGGTGCCCCGATGGAGCAGCTGGGCCTCGGATGGAAGAGCAGCCACGGCTCCGGCAGCGGCAACGACACCATCGGCTCGGGCATCGAGGTCACCTGGACCTACCACCCCACACGCTGGGACAACGAGTTCTTCCACATCCTCTTCGCCTACGAGTGGGAGCTCGTGACGGGCGAGGGCGGCCACACCCACTGGCGGCCGAAGGACGGCGCCGGATCCGACATGGTGCCCATGGCGCAGGGCGATGGACGCCGCGAGCCCCGCATGCTCACGACCGACATCTCGCTGCGCGAGGATCCGATCTACCGCGAGATCTCGCTGCGCTTCAAGAACGACCAGGAGGCCTTCACCGAGGCCTACCGCCGCGCCTGGTTCAAGCTGACCCACCGCGACCTCGGACCGAAGTCCCGCTACCTGGGCGCGGAGGTCCCGGCGGAGGACCTGCTCTGGCAGGATCCGATCCCCGCGCCGACGGGCCCGGCCCTCGGCGACGCCGACGTGGCCGACCTCGCTCGCCGCATCGGCGAGCTCGATCTCCCCGCGGCCGAGCTGGTGCGGGCCGCGTGGGCGGCGAGCTCGTCGTTCCGCGGCAGCGACAAGCGCGGCGGTGCGAACGGCGGACGGATCCGCCTCGAGCCGCAGCGCAGCTGGGAGGTCAACCGGCCCGCGCAGCTCGCCCGTGTGCTCGACGCACTCGACGCGATCAAGGCCGAGTTCGATGCCCAGGGCGGCCCGTCGGTCTCGATCGCCGACCTGGTGGTGCTCGCGGGCAACGTCGGCGTGCAGCAGGCCGCCCGCGCGGCCGGGCACGAGGTCGAGATCCCGTTCACCCCGGGCCGCACCGACGCTTCGCAGGAGCAGACGGACGTCGAGTCCTTCGGGTTCCTCGAGCCCGCGGCGGACGGCTTCCGCAACTACGAGAGCGCACGGGCCCTCGGCATCCCGGCCGAGCACCTGCTGCTCGACCGCGCCAACCTGCTGACTCTCTCGGCACCCGAGATGACCGTGCTGCTCGGCGGCCTCCGCGTCATCGGCACCAACTGGGACGACTCGCAGCACGGCGTGCTCACCGACCGCCCGGGCACGCTGACGAACGACTTCTTCGTCAACCTGCTCGACCTCGACACGCAGTGGCGCGCTCTCGACCCGCAGCAGCGCGCGTTCGAGGGGGTCGACGAGTCGAGCGGGGAGCGGCGCTGGACGGGTACCCGCGCCGACCTGGTCTTCGGCTCGAACTCCGAGCTGCGCGCGATCGCCGAGGTCTACGCGAGCGACGACGCCCAGGCGCAGTTCGTGCGCGACTTCGTCGACGCCTGGGTCAAGGTCTCGAACCTCGACCGCTTCGACGCACGCTGACCCGCGACCGACCCGCAGTCGAAGCGTGGTCGAAGCGCCTGACCAGGGGCCGTTTCCGGGCATTCGGAGGCGGCCCTCGGTCGTCGGTGACGGTTCTGCGTCGATTTCGCCTCGGAATGCTCAGGTTTTGCCATAATGAACACAAACCTGGGGGAAACCTCTCGATTCCATGAAAGAGAGCACAATGACTGGCGTCCTTCGCAACGCAGTTTCTGAAGCACTCGCGACCCTGCTGTTCGTATTCACGATCATCGGCGCGATCAACAACGGCGGCGATTTCACGCCGCTCATCATCGGATTCACCCTGATGGTGCTGGTCTACGCGACCGGCCACATCTCGGGTGCTCACCTCAACCCGGCCGTCTCGCTCGGCGCGCTGATCCGCGGCGCCCTGAGCGTCGGCGACTTCGTCGTCTACATCGTCGCCCAGTTCGTCGGCGGCGTGCTCGGCGCCCTGCTCGCCTCCGCCCTGTGGAAGCGCCCGGACGCCGCGGTCAAGATCGAGACCGGCCCGGCATTCATCGCCGAGCTCGTCTTCACCTTCGTGCTCGTCTTCGTCGTGCTCAACGTGGCCACCTCGAAGGACAACGAGGGCAATTCGTTCTACGGCCTCGCCATCGGCACCACCGTGTTCCTCGGTGCCTCCACCGTCGGCCCCATCTCGGGCGGCGGCTTCAACCCGGCAGTGGCCCTCGGTCTCGCGGTCAACGGCAACTTCGACTGGGCCAACATCTGGCTCTACATCCTCGCGCCGGCCGTCGGCGCGGTGCTCGCGGGCCTCGCGTTCCGCCTGCTCAACGCGCACGACCTCACGAAGGCCGACGCCTAAGCACGACGCACCCGCACCGCTCGTAGCGGTACGCAGAGGGCCCGCTCCGGTTCGCCGGGGCGGGCCCTCCGTCGTTCCCCGGCGGCAGCGGGCGCACGTCGCCCGGGGTGCCGCAATGCGGCGTAATCCTCGGGGCCCACCCGCCCGCCCGCGCTTAGCATTGGCGGAGTTCCGGACCCGGCCGCGACGGCCGCCGATCCCCAGGAGAGCGCATGACCGCCCCCACACCGGTGACCGCCGACGCCGTCGTCGTCGACCTCGAGGGCACGACGAGCGCCGCGGGATTCATCCTCGGCGATCTCTACGACTACGCGAGGCCCCGGCTCGACGCCGTGCTCGGCCGCGACGACCGCACGGTGCGCGAGGCGCGCGCTCAGGCGATCGCCGAGACCGGCCTCCGCGCCGACGCGTCCGACGCCGAGGTCGCGGACGCGCTCCGCAGCCTGATGGATTCCGATATCAAGTCGACGCCGCTCAAGACGATCCAGGGCGTGATCTGGGCCGAGGGCTTCGCCGCCGGCGAGATCACCTCGCATTTCTTCGACGACGTCCCCCCGCGCCTGCGCGACTGGCACGAACGGGGGATCCGCATCGCCGTCTACTCCTCGGGCTCCGTGGCCTCGCAGCAGCCCTGGTTCCGCAATGCCCCGCAGGGCGACCTCTCGGGCCTCGTCGAGGCCTGGTTCGACACGGTGAACGCCGGCCCCAAGAAGGATCCGGCCTCGTACGCGCGGATCGCCGCCGCCCTCGGCACCGACCCGGCGCGCACGCTGTTCCTCACCGACCACCCGGAGGAAGTGGACGCCGCGCTCGACGCCGGCTGGCGGGTCGTCGCGCTCGACCGCGCGGGCGAGCCCTGGGCCGGCGCCGACTTCGCGGCTCCCGCCGTGCCGCACTTCGACCGCATCGAGGTCCGGTCCGAGGGCCAGGCCGGCCCGGCGGAGACGCCCGACCGGGCCGCCGATGCGGCCGGACCCGGCGCGCCGCCCGTCCCGGCGCAGCGCCTGCGCGATGCCGGACGCGTGCTGGCCGCGGAGGCCGCACGGTTCTCGGACTTCGGCTGGATGCGCGGCACGGCCGGCAACCTCTCGGCCGTCGTGCACCGCGATCCCCTGCTGCTCGCGGTGACCGCGTCGGGCCTCGACAAATCCGAGCTCACGGAGCGGGACGTCGTGCTCGTCGACGCCGCGGGCCGCAGCGCCGACCCCGCCGACGCGCGCAAGCCGTCGGCCGAGTCCGGCCTGCACGCGCACATCGCCGCACGCACCGGCGCGGAGGCGGTGTTCCACGTGCACGCGCTCGACGCGGTGCTCGCCGGCCAGCTGTGGCCCGAGGGGATCGAGATCCGCGACCTCGAGATGCTGAAGGGGATCGGGCACCCGGCCCACGACGCCACCGTGCGGATCCCCGTGATCGCGAACCACCAGGACATGACCGTCGAGGCCGCGCGCTTCGACGAGGTGTACGCACCGGCGACGGACGAGACCCCCGAGGTGCCGGCCCTCGTCGTCGCCGGCCACGGCATGTACGCCTGGGGCCGCACGGCGACCGCCGCACGGCACCACCTCGAGATCGTCGAGTGGCTGCTGCGCCACGCGGTCGCCTCCCGAAGCCTGTGACGGCGCCCCGCCCGGGGCGCCGCGGAACCCCAGACACCCGAACCCCGAGGAGGGACCGATGACGCTGCTCACGATCTGGAACGAGACCGATCCCGCGACCCCCGTGGTCGAGACCACCGACGAGACCGAGATCCGCTCGGCGCTGAACGCGCTCGGCGCGCGCTTCTTCCGCTGGGAGGTCAAGGACTTCGCCGACGACGCGAGCCTCGACGAGATCCTCGCGCTCTACGCCGACGAGGTCGAGCAGGTGAAGCGGTCCGAGGGATACACGCTCGTCGACATCGTCGGGCTCAGCCCGGCGCAGGCGAACTACGACGAGGTCAAGGGCCCGTCGCGCGAGAAGTTCCTGTCGGAGCACCGGCACGACGACGACGAGGACCGCTTCTTCGCGAAGGGCGCGGGCGTGTTCTACCTGCACGTGGACGGGAAGGTGCACGCGCTCTACTGCGAGCCGGGCGACCTCGTCTCGGTGCCGGCGAACACGACGCACTGGTTCGACATGGGCACCTCGCCCGAGTTCACCTCGATCCGCTTTTTCCACGACGAGGACGGCTGGGTCGGCCACTTCACGGGCAACCCGATCGCCGAGACCTTCGCGACCTTCGACCAGCTGCACGCCCGCCGAGCGGAGCTCGCCGGGGCCTGACCGGGCGGGCCCGGCGCCCGGAGCGCCGGGCCGGGCCCGTTCGCCTTCGCGCCCGTCAGGAGATCATCGAGAACAGGGTCCAGAGGCCCAGCCCGAAGCCGGGCAGGCAGAGCACGGCGGCGGCGATCCCCCACCACATCGCACCGAAGCGACGCACCGTCCCGGCCCAGATCGCCCCGAGCAGCGCGGACGGGAAGAGCAGCACGCAGGCGAGCCACATCCCGAAGAGCCAGCCGATCCCGCTGCGGGAGTCGGCGTTCAGCAGGAGGCCGATCCAGCAGACCGCGAGCACCGCGTAGGGCAGGCCCACCATCCAGGACGCGGCGGCCCCGCGACGCAGTCGACCCTCCGTCGCATCGCCGGGCGGCACCCACGACGCGTTCCAGCGGGTGCTCCGCCCGCGGCTCAGCCGCTCGCGGTGCTCGGGCGGCAGCGGCGGCTGCTCCCAGGTCACCGGCCCGTCTCCGCTCTGGCGATCCCGCCGGTCAGTCCAGCAGCAGCGCCGGCTCTTCGAGCACCGACGCGACGTCGGCGACGAAGCGCGAGATCACGTCCCCGTCGACGATGCGATGGTCGAAGGACCCGCCGACCGTGGTGACCATGCGCGGCCGCACCTCGCCGTCGACCACCCACGGCTTCTCGCGGATCGTGCCCATCGCCATGATCCCGCACTCGCCGGGGTTGAGGATCGGGGTGCCGAAGTCCATGCCGAACACGCCGATGTTGGTGATCGTGATGGTGCCGTGCTGCATCTCGGCGGGCTGCGTGCGCCCGTCTCGCGCGGTGATCGTCAGCTGTTCGATGGCCTTGGCCAGATCGAGCAGGCTGAGCTCCTGCGCATCCTTGATGTTCGGCACCACGAGCCCGCGCGGCGTCGCCGCGGCGATGCCGAGGTTCACGAAGTGGTGGCGGATGATCTCGGTCTCGGTGAAGGTCGAGTTCACCTGGGGATTGCGGCGGATCGCCCACAGCATCGCCTTCGCGAAGATGAGCAGCGGCGAGACCTTGACGCCGGCGAAATCGGGCGAGGTCTTGAGTCGCTTCACGAACTCCATGGTGCGAGTTGCGTCGACCTCGGTGAAGACGCTCACGTGGGGCGCCTCGAACGCGCTCTCGACCATCGCCTTCGCGATCTGCTTGCGCATCCCCTTCAGCGGGATCCGCTCCTCGCGGGCCTCGGCGGGCTCCGGCGTCGAGAGGTTGCGGAACAGGCTCGCCTGGGAGGCCTGGCGCACGACGTCGTCGCGCAGGATCTCTCCCGCGATGCCCGTGCCGTGCACCTCGGCGAGGTCGACGCCGAGGTCCTTCGCGAGCTTGCGGATGGGCGGCTTCGCGATCACGGGTGCCGCCGCCGCGACCGGGATCGGGGCGCTGTTCACCGGCGCGGCGCCCGCGAGCAGCGGCTCGCCGCCTCGGCGGCGGCGCGACTTCACGGTGCCGGCGGTGCCGTAGCCGACGAGCACGGCTCCCCCGGCATCCTCCTCGTGCTGCACGCTCGCGGCGGCATCCGCCACCGCGTCGCGGGTCTCCTCCGAATCGGCGGGAGCCGCCGGAGCGGGCGGTGCCGCCGGAGCCGGAGCCGGAGCCGACGCGGCCGCCGGTGCGGCCGGAGCAGCCGGCGCCGCGGGATCCGCGGGATCCGCTGCGGCGCCCGAGCGTACGCGCAGGATCGGATCGCCGACGGGCACGGTCTGCCCGACCTCGGCGAGGAGTTCGGTGACCTCGCCGGCGAACGGCGACGGGAGCTCGACGAGCGACTTCGCCGTCTCGATCTCGCAGATCACCTGGTTCAGCTCGACACGGTCGCCGGGGGCCACGTGCCAGGTCACGATCTCGGCCTCGGTGAGGCCCTCGCCGACGTCGGGAAGGGGGAAGATCTGCTCGCTCATCGGGGATTCTCCTAGTAGTGCATCGTGCGATCGACGGCTTCGAGCACGCGATCGGCATCCGGCAGATAGATTCCTTCGAGGCGCGCGGGCGGGAACGGCACGTCGTATCCCGAGACGCGGAGCACGGGCGCCTGCAGCGAGTAGAAGCACTGCTCGGCGACGGTCGCGGCGATCTCGCTGCCGACGCTCGCGTTGCCCGGAGCCTCCTGCGCCACCACGAGCCGGCCGGTCTTGCGCACCGAGGCGAGCAGCGGCTCGTAGTCGATGGGAGAGACGCTGCGGAGGTCGACGACCTCGAGGCTCGTCCCTTCGGCGGCCGCCACGTCGGCCGCCTGCAGCAGGGTGGTCACCATCGCACCGAAGCCGACCACGGTGCAGTCGGTGCCGGTGCGCGCGACGCGGGTACGGTGCAGCTCGCCGGGGGCGCCGGTCGGATCGACCTCGCCCTTCTGCCAGTACTTCGCCTTCGGTTCGAAGAACAGCACCGGATCGTTCGACGCGATGGCCTGCTGGATCATCCAGTAGGCGTCGTTCGGGGTGGAGGGCGCGACGACCCGCAGGCCGGGCGTGTGGGCGAAGTACGCCTCGGGGCTCTCCTGGTGGTGCTCGACCGCGCCGATGTGCCCCCCGTAGGGCACCCGGATCACGACCGGCATCGGCACCGCGCCGTCGTGCCGGCTCGTGATCTTGGCGAGCTGGGTGACGATCTGGTTGAAGGCCGGGAAGATGAAGCCCTCGAACTGGATCTCGACCACGGGCCGGTATCCGCGCATGGCGAGGCCGATGGCGCTGCCCACGATCCCGGCTTCGGCGAGCGGGGTGTCGAGCACGCGCGCCGACCCGAACTCGGCCTGCAGCTTGTCGGTGACGCGGAACACGCCGCCGAGCGGGCCGATGTCCTCGCCCATCAGCAGCACGCGCTCGTCGGCGGCCATCGCGGCGCGCAGTCCCTCGTTGAGGGCGCGGGCCATCGGCAGGGTCTGCCGCTCCGTCAGGGTCTGCACGGCGCTCATGCGGCACCCTCCTCGAACGATGCCTCGTAGCGCGCGAGCCAGTCGCGCTGCTCCTCGATCCGCGGATGCGGCTCGGAGTAGACGTGGGCGAACATGTCGTCGGCGTCGGGCGCCGGCAGGGTCAGGATCGCGTCGCGCACCCGCTTCGCCTCGGCGTCGGCCTCGGCGGCGGTCTGCTCGACGAAGGCGTCGTCGATGGCGCCGCGGTCGCGCAGGTAGCGTTCGAAGCGCTGGATCGGGTCGCGCTCCTGCCAGGCGGCGAGCTCCTCGTTCTCGCGGTACCGGGTCGGGTCGTCGCTCGTGGTGTGCGCGCCGATGCGGTAGGTGAGCGCCTCGATGTAGCCGGGTCCCCCACCGGTGCGCGCTTCGCGCAGGTAGCGTCGTCCGACCGCGTAGGCCGCGAGCGGATCGTTGCCGTCGATCTGCACGGCGCGCAGGCCGAAGCCGAGCGCACGGCGGTACAGCGGGGTGCGCGACTGGCGTTCGACGGGCACCGAGATCGCCCAGCGGTTGTTCTGCACCACGAACACCTCGGGCGTCTGGTAGCTCGCGGCGAAGATCATCGCCTCGTTGGCGTCGCCCTGGCTGGTGGTGCCGTCGCCGTAGAACACGAGGGTCGCCTCGCCGGTCTCGGTGGCGGTCTCGCCCGGGTCCATCGCGGTGACGCCGGCGCGGCGCTTCGCATCGAGCAGCTGGCCGAGCGCGTTGCCCGTCGCGTGCTGGGTCTGCGCGCCGAGCACGAGCGTGTAGAGGTGGAAGTTGCCGTTCGCCGGGTCGGTCACGTCCCAGCCACCGTGCGTGAGCCCGCGGAACTGCGCCGCGACCTGCAGGAACCCGACGCCGCGGATCCGCGCGATCGCGTGCTCGCGGTACGCCGGGAAGATGTGGTCCTGGGGTTCGGCCGCGCGGGCGATGCCCACCTGGCAGCCCTCCTGGCCGACGCTCGGCACCCAGAGCGCCAACTGCCCCTGCCGCTGCAGGTGCGTGCACTCGGTATCGAAGGCGCGGGTGGCGACCATGTCGACGTACCACTGCCGCAGCTCGTCGTCGGTGACGCCTTCGAGCTCGGCGGCGTATTCCGCGGCGGTTCCGGACGGCGCGAACCGTCCGTCCTCGTCGAGGAATCGGATCGGTTCGGGGTCGGCTCCGCTGTGCAGCGGGCTCGCGCTGATCTGTTCGGCCATCGTTCCGAGTGTAACCAGGCCGCATGGCGAATCGCGGATATGTCCCGCCGCTCCCGTTTCGCGTGCGGCGAATGGCGACTCGCGCCCCGGAGAAGCAGCCCTTCGCCGCAACCGGAGTGAGCGCGCGGGCGGCGCCTCCCCCGCTAGGCTCCCGCGGCCGCGAGGAACTCGCGCACGATCCCGATCACGACGGGCAGGCTCTCGGCCTCCGCGACCGTGATGCGCACGCCCGCGCCCGGGAACGGTCGCACCAGGGTGCCCTCCGCGGCGAAGGCGGCGGCGAGCTCCGCCGCGCTCGCGACCCCGCCCGGCCCCTCGGGGATCCAGACGAAGTTGCCCTGTGCCTCGGGGACCGCGAGGCCCAGCCCGCGCAGCCCGGAGACGAGCTCGGCCCGGCGGGCGACGAGCACCTCGATCCGGGCGGCGAGCTCGGCCCGGGCGCCCGGCTGCAGCGACGCCAGCGCCGCCGCCTCGGCCACACCCGTGACCGAGAGCGGGATCGCGGTGACCTGCGCGGCGGCGAGGATCGCCGGAGCCCCGACGGCATAGCCGATGCGCAGGCCGGCGAGCCCGTACGCCTTCGAGAAGGTGCGCAGCACGACGAGGTTGGGGTGCTTCGCGAGCACCTCCTCGCCGCGCACCGCCTCCGGGTCGGTGACGAACTCGCGATAGGCCTCGTCGAGCACCACGAGGGTGTCGGCCGGCACGCGCTGCATGAAGCGCTCGAAGTCGGCGCGTCGGATGGTCGGACCGGTCGGGTTGTTGGGCGTGCAGAGCAGCACGACGCGAGTGCGCTCGGTGATCGCGTCCGCCATCGCGTCGAGGTCGTGCTCGGCGTGCTCGGTGAGCGGCACGGGCACCGAGACGGCCCCCGAATTCAGGCCGAGCGACGGGTACGCTTCGAAGCTGGGCCAGGCGTGCAGCACCTCGTCCCCCGGCGCCGCGGCCGCGGCGACGAGCTGGAAGAGGATCGCGACGGACCCCGCCGCGAGGTGCACCCCGTCGAGCGAGACGCCGAACTCGGCGGCGAGCGCAGCGCGCAGCTCGGGCATCGCGGCGGCGGCGTAGCGGTTGACCGCCGCGGGGTCGGAGAGCACGTCGACGACGGCCTGCAGCGGCGGGAAGGGGTTCTCGTTGCTCGACAGCTTGAACCCCGGCCGGGTGGGGGCCGCGCCCTGGCGGTAGGGCGGCACGGCGAGCACGTCGGCCCGCAGGCGGACCGGAGGACGGGGGCTGCGGACGCGGCTTCGCTCATCCCCTCAGCTTAGCGAGAGCCCCAGGCCGACTCCGCCGACGATCGCACCGATCGCGGCGACGCCGATGGCGGCCGCGGCGATGCGGCGGGCGGTGCGGGCCGCTCCGTCCGCGGGGAGCCGATCGGCGACCAGGCGGCGTTCCTTCGCCTGCGCGAGCGCGACGAGGGGCGGGCCGGCGAACACGGCCATGATCCCGAACGCGGCGCAGGCGCCGATCACCGAGTCGATGCGCCACTCCCCCGCGCGCCCGAGGATGCCTCCGCCCGCTGAGAGGGTGAGGACGACCCCGAACAGTGCGGCGAACACTCCCACGCCGAGCCGCCCCCATCCGGTGTTCGCCTCCTGCTGCTTGGTCCTCGCGATCATGCGCAGCGTGGAGCCGGAGTGCAGTCCCTCGAGCCGGCGCTCGTCGGCCCGGGAGCCGAACAGGATCGCGAGCTCGGCGACCATCAGCCCGAACAGCGGCACCCCGATGGCGAACCCGTGCGTGGCGACGCCCCACAGCGGCCACGGGAGGCAGACGAGGGCGAGGGGCACGGCGAATCGCAGCCTCGGCGCCCGCTCCCAGGTCCGGCGGAGCTCGCCCCGGGGAATCGCGCGCATGCTGCCGAGCAGGATCACGAGGTTCTGGATCGTCAGGACCACGAGGAAGAGGACGGCGGGCGGGACCGCGATCGCGGCGGCGCTCCAGATCGCGAACGCCGGGATCCAGCGGCGGCGCACCCAGATGGTCTCGCGGAACGCCCACGCGGCGGCCGAGTCGGTCGGGTCGGCCGCGAGCGCCGAGCGGATCAGCCGGGTCGCGCCGATGTCGGTCCGGGCCCCGAACGCGGCCTGCTGGAGCAGGAGCACGGAGTCGCCCGGGTCGATCGCGAGGCCCGCCCGCACCAGGCGAGCGGCCTCCGCGCGATCCTTGATGTCGCCCATGACCGCCGCGGCGGCGCTGAGCACCCCCGGGTCGCTCGGCGCGAGCGACACCGCGGTCTGCGCGTGCTGACGGGCCAGGTGGACGGCGCCGGGCTGCTGCTGAGCCACGCCGGCCTCGGCGCGCGCGAGCAGCAGGTGCGCCCCGGCGTTCCAGGAGAACCGCTCCACCAGTCCGCGCGCGAGGTCCCGTGCCTCCACGAATCGCTCCTGGTCGAGCAGGATCTGGATGAGGGTCGCAGGCAGGAAGCCGTCCTCGGGGTCGAGCCGGATCGCGGTGCGCGCCGCGTGCTCGGCCGCACCGAGCCGCTTGCGCGCCTGCTCGATCTCGGCGAGCAGCTCCCAGAGCCTCGGGTCCTCGGGGAAGCTCGCGAGCCCGTTCCCGCACTCCTCGGCGGCCTCGTCGAGGCGGCGGAACCCCTGCAGCATCTCGACGCGCTTCGCGACGTCGCCCGCGGTCGTTCCGCGTTCGCTCATCGGGTCCTGCATGCGGTGGCGATCCTCTCGTGGTCCTCGGCCCCAGGATAGGAGGCTCGCGGGGTTCCCGGGCGGATCCGAGGCCCGGGTGCGAGAATCGTCCCATGAGGATCATCGCCCGCATCATCGTCTGCGCGTTCGCGCTGTGGCTCACCACGCTGATCGTCGGCGGCAGCGGAGACCACGGCGTGTGGGTCGAGCCCTACGCCGACGACTCGAGCGCCCGGATCATGAGCTTCCTGCTCGTCGCGCTCATCTTCGGCGTCGTGAACGCGACGCTCGGCACCGTCATCCGCATCGTGTCGATCCCGCTCCGGATCCTGACCCTCGGCCTGTTCGGCCTGCTCATCAACGGGTTCCTGCTGCTCGTGGTGGCCTGGTTCGCGCACGCGATCGGCTGGGGCCTGCACGTCGACACGTTCTGGTGGGGTGTGCTCGGGGCGCTGGTGCTCTCGATCCTGTCGGGCATCATGAACGGGATCCTCGGCACGGGCAAGCGCGCGGACCGGGATCGCTGAGCCGGTGGCCGGGTCGACGACCGGGGCGCCCGTCGGCGCTCCCCTGCGCATCTGCTTCGTGTGCACGGGCAACATCTGCCGCTCGCCCATGGCCGACGTGGTCTTCCGCGCCCTCGCCGAACGGGCGGGCGCGGGCGGACGCTTCGCCGTGACCTCGCGCGGCACGGGCGACTGGCACGTCGGCCAGCAGGCGGCTGCGCGCGGGCGCGACGCGATGCGCCGTGCCGGGTACGACGGCGAGGCGCACCGGGCGGCGCAGCTCACGGACGCCGATATCGCGGGGAACGACGTGCTGGTGGCGCTCGACCGCGGCCACGCGGAGGCGATGCGCCGGCTCGGAGCGGATCCGGATCGCGTCGTGCTGCTCACCGAGTTCGACCCCGAGCACCCCGAAGACCCCGACGTGTTCGACCCGTACGAGTACGAGCAGGAGGTCTACGACCGGGTGCTGGCCCAGGTGGAACGCTCCTGCGCGGTGCTGCTCGAACGGCTCGACGGCGGGCGCGCCAGCGCATAGCGGCGTCGACAGCTCAGGTCACGCGACCTGCGGCATCGCCCGGCGCTGCGCTCGCTTCGGCACCGGCGTAGCTCGCGACCGGCAGCAGGTCGGCCCACCCGAGGCGCAAGTAGAGCGCACGGCCCTCGGGCGATGCGACGAGCGCACCGGCGTCGGCCCCGCGCGACACCGCCCAGTCGCTGAGCGCGTCGACGACGCGCCGTCCGAGCCCGCGACGGCGGTATCGCTTATCGGTCGAGATGCGGTCGAGCACCGCGACGTCGCCCGACAGGCCGGCCGTGCCGCGAGCGGCCTCAACCCCGTCCACCATGAGCGCGACGGTCGCGACGTCGCCCCGCTCCTCGAGGATCGCGTCGCGGTCGCGCGGCATCGCGGTGAGCCGCGCGGTCATCATGGTCTCGACGCGGGACACGCTCCGCAACCGGCCGAGCTCGACGGCCACCTCCGCGTCCGGCTCGCCGAGCACGGTCAGCCAGCGGCGCGGGCCCTCGGAGAGCGCGACGAGGCGGCGCGCCTCCTCGGGCGACGGGGACTCGACGACGCGCTCGACCTCGCGGTGCTCGTCGCCGACCCGCACCAGCCAGGCGGCTCCGTCGCGCTCCAGCGGCTTCTCGCGGCACGCGGCCCATCCCTCGGCCCACCGGTCGACCATCAGCGACATCGCAGCTCCCCTCGTCCGTCCCGAGCCTACGCTCCGCGGCATCCGACGGCCCGGCTCAGAGGATCCCGCCGACCGCCCCGAACCAGCCCGCCTGCCCGGCGCCCGCGCGGCTTCCGATCACCGAGACCAGCGAACCGTAGGGCTCCCGCCATTCGCTGTGCCGGTGCGCGTGCTGATCGGCGGCGATCGCGTGCCGGCCGATCCAGCCGTCGGCCGTGCGCTCGAGGGGGACGAGGGCACCGTCGACGGCGACCTCGACCCGCTCGGCGTCGCTCCGCACGCGGACCTCCACCGCGGGCGCGCGGCCGTGCTCGTCGACGTCCGATCCGTCGCCCACCAGGCGCAGCGCGACGTCGAGGGTCGGCGCGGCGGCCAGCGCACCGCCTCCGGGCCGGGCGCCGGTCGGGATCGGCCCCGACCCCCTCTCCTCCACGAGCGGCGGGGTTCGCTCTGGCGTCGCGCGCAGCGACATGCCCGTCTCGAAGGCCCCCGCGAACGCGATCAGCCGCCAGTCGTCGTACGCGCGGCCCGCGAACGTGAGCCCCACCGGCATGCCGGTGCTCGCCATGCGCCCCATGGGGACGGTGGCGGTCGGGATCCCGTAGTGCCGCGGCACGAGGCCCCCGTTCGAGACGCCGACGCCGTTCGTCCAGGCCTTCCGGTGCTCATCGGGATCCCGTTCGGCGTCCTCGCGGCTCACGTCGGCGGCCGCCGGGAACACGAGGGCGTCGAGGCCCTGCGCGGTCATCCACTCCTCGAGGTCGATGCGCCGCGCCGCTTCGAGCCCGCGCACCCCCGCTTCGAGGTGCGCGAAGTCCTCCAGGCGCTCGGGCAGGCCGCGCCTCGCGATGTCGACGTACTCGGCCATGTCGATGTCGTAGACGGGATCGTAGACCTCGAGCACGTCGGCCACCGTTCCGGTCGGCGCGGGGTAGATCCGCGGACCGTCGGCGTCGGCCAGGCGGTGCAGCTCGGGATCGCCGTTCGCCCGGAGGAAGTCGTCGAAACCCCAGGCCTGCAGGTCGTGCACCTCCTCGCGCAGGTACTCCTCTGGCCACAGGCCGCGCTCGACCGGGCTGCGGGCACCCGGGCGATCCCGTTCGTAGTTCGACACCGCGGGGAAGTCGCACTCCACCACCTCGGCGCCGAGCGCTTCGAGCGCGCGTCGCGCGCGCTCCCAGAGCACGAGCACGTCGGGGTGCGTCCCGATCGGCACGTCGGCGCCCGCGTCGCGACCGATGTACATGCGCGGCACCCCGAGCCGCACGCCGCGCAGCGCGCCGTCGTCCCGCAGCCGCGCGAAGCGCTCGGGCCGCAGCTCCGAGGGCCGGGGCAGCGAGATCCAGGGCTGACGGCGCCAGAAGTCGCCGCGCGTCTCGGGGTCGTCGACCACGAGCAGGTCGAGTACCTCGAGCAGGTCGGCCACCGTGCGCGTCTGCGGCACCACGACGTCCATGGTCGGGGTGAGCGGCCAGTTGCCGCGGGTCGAGATGACCCCGCGCGAGGGCGTGTAGGCGACGAGCGCGTTGTTCGATGCGGGCGAGCGGCCCGACGACCAGGTCTCCTCCCCGAGGCCGAAGGCGGCCATGCTGGTCGCGGTCGAGACCCCCGATCCGTTCGAGGATCCCGACACGTAGGCCGCGGCGAGGTAGTCGGGGTTGTAGGGGCTCTCGGCGCGGCCGTACACGCCGCGCTGCATGCCGCCGTTCGCCATCGGCGGCATGTTGGTGAGGCCGAGCAGCACGGCGCCACCCGCGCGGAGCCGTTCGACCGCGAAGGCGTCGTGCTGCGCGATGACGCGCGCGAAGGCCGGTGATCCCGCGGCGACGGGCAGGCCGCGAGCGAGGTAGCTGTCCTTCGCGGTGTAGGGGATTCCGTCGAGCGGACCGAGCAGCTCCCCCGCGGCGCGGCGCTCGTCGGATGCGCGAGCGGCGGCGAACGCGGCGGGATCCAGCACGGGGATCGCGTTGAGCCGCGGTCCGTGCCGGTCGTAGGCCCCGATGCGCCGCAGATACTCGTGAACGAGGCCGACGCTCGTCGTCTCGCCGCCGTCCAGCGCGCTCCGCAGCTGCTCGATCCCGGCCTCGACCACATCGATCCGCTCCACACCGGCCTCCTCGCCCGCTCGACGTTATTGTCACCCCTCACAATAATCACAGCACGGCTCGAGTCCAACACCGACCCCGCACAGCTAGGCTGACCGCCATGACCGTCGACCCCTCCCTGCCCCGCGCCCGGCGCATGCGCCCGGAGGATCGCCGCGAACAGATCGTCGCAGCCGCACGCGCGCTCGCCCTCGAAGAGGGGCTCGACGCGATCTCCCGGCGCACCCTCGCCGCGCGGATCGGGGTCGCCGCCGCACTCATCGGCCACTACACGACCTCGATGGAGGATCTGGTCGCCGAGACCTTCACCGCCATCAGCGCCCGCGAACTCGCCGAGGTGCGCGAACTCGCGACCGCGCGACCGACGCCGACCGCGGCCCTCGCGGCGACCCTCGCCTCTCTGCTCGGCGGCGAGCGCGACGACGTCACGGCCGTGTGGACCGATGGCTGGAGCCTCGGTCGGCGGTCGGCGCCGCTCGCCGGAGCCGTGCTCGAGCAGCTGAACGCCTGGGAACGACTCATGGGCGACCTCCTGCGCGACGGCGTCGCGGCCGGCGAGTTCCGCTGCGCCTCCCCGAGGTGCTCGCCCGCGAGGTGATGGGCATGATCGACGGCCTGAACGCGCAGGCGCTCGTGCGGCGCCGGGCGGGCGGCGATCCCGGCGAATCGGAACCGCGCGTGAACCTCGTCGCGGCCGTGCTCGCGACCGAGCTCGGGATCCCCCGCGAGGCGCTCGGACCGCAGCCCGCCTGACCTTCGGAGCCGGCTGCGGCCGCACCCGCGCGGTTCGGGACGGGGCCGGAATCGGACATGGGAGAATGGTGGGAGCAGCGCACGCCACCGACTCGGGAGAACGCCGAACATGACCTCGCTTCCCACGCAGCCCATCAGCCCGCTCGACGGCCGCTACCGCTCGGCGGTCGCAGGACTCGGCGACTTCCTCTCGGAGGCGGGCCTCAACAAGGCCCGCGTGCACGTCGAGGTCGAGTGGCTCGTCTACCTCACCGAGCATTCGCTGCTCGGCGCCGCCCCGCTGAGCCCCGCCGAGGTCGCCGAGCTGCGCGCCTGGGCCGCGGACTTCGGCCAGGCCGAGATCGACCAGCTCGCCGAGACCGAGCGCACCACCCAGCACGACGTCAAGGCCGTGGAGTACCTCGTGCGGGGCAAGCTCGACGAGATGGACCTGGGCCGCCTGGCCGAGCTCACCCACGTCTGCTGCACCAGCGAGGACATCAACAACCTCTCCTACGCGATCACGGTGAAGCAGGCCGTCGCCGAGGTGTGGCGCCCGAAGCTCGAGGCGGTCGTCGTCGAGCTGGCCCGCCAGGCCGAGCAGTACCGCGAGCTCCCCATGATGAGCCGCACGCACGGCCAGCCGGCTACCCCGACCACGCTCGGCAAGGAGATCGCGGTGTTCGTGCACCGCCTCTCGCGCCAGGTCGCGCAGCTCGATCAGATCGAGTACCTGGGCAAGTTCTCGGGCGCGACGGGCACCTGGGCGGCGCACCTCGCCGCCGATCCCGATGCCGACTGGCTCGCGATCTCGCGCGACTTCGTCGAGGGCCTCGACCTCGACTGGAACCCGATCACCACGCAGATCGAGTCGCACGACTGGCAGGCGGAGCTCTACAGCCGCATCGCGCACGTCAACCGGATCCTGCACAACCTGGCGACCGACATCTGGAGCTACATCTCCATCGGCTACTTCCGCCAGATCCCCGTCGAGGGCGCCACGGGATCCTCGACCATGCCGCACAAGGTCAACCCGATCCGCTTCGAGAACGCCGAGGCCAACCTCGAGCTGTCGAACGCGATCCTCGACTCGCTCGCGGAGACCCTCGTGACGAGCCGCTGGCAGCGGGACCTCACCGATTCCTCGGCGCAGCGCAACATCGGCGTCGGCCTCGGCCACTCGGTGCTCGCACTCGACAACATCCTCACGGGCCTCGGTCAGATCGACGCGGCGCCCGAAGCGCTGGCCGCCGACCTCGACGCCAACTGGGAGGTGCTCGGCGAGGCGATCCAGACCGTGATCCGCGCCGAGGTGACCGCCGGCCGATCCACCATCACGGACCCCTACGCGGCCCTCAAGGAGCTCACCCGCGGCCGCCGCATCGGCCAGGCCGAGCTCATCGAGTTCGTCGAGGGCCTCGAGATCGGCGACGCCGCGAAGCAGCGCCTGCTCGCGCTGACCCCCGCGACCTACACGGGTGCGGCGGCGCAGCTGCTCGACCTGCTCCGCGGATGATCCGATGACGGCGGGCTCGGAGAACGGGGCGGCGCCGCGCCGCCGCTTCTCCCTGCTCGCCGTCGCCGACGAGTTCTTCTTCGTCTTCGCCGGGATCGCGGCGATCTGGCTCGCCTGGCTGCTGCTCTCCGAGAGCTTCCACCTGGGCTGGTGGGGGATCCTCGTCTTCGTCGTGTTCTGGGGCATGCTCGCCTATCTGGTGCTCCCCGGATCCACCGCGTGCTCACGACGATCTACGTGCCCGACTACTTCATCGGCCGGACGCGGACGAGCGACGGCCTGCTGGGCGACCCCGTGAACCTCGCCCTGCAGGGCGAGGAGGCGCAGTTGCACGCCGCGATGCTCGCGGCGGGCTGGACCCGAGCCGATCCGGTCACCGCGCGCAGCTCGCTGCGCATCGTCACCTCCACGCTGAGCCGCCGCAGCTACCACGAGGCCCCGGTCAGCCCGCTGTTCCTGTTCGGCAGGATCCAGGACTTCGCATATCAGCAGGAGGTCGCGGGGAACCCGGCCAAGCGGCATCACGTACGCTTCTGGCGCACGCCGGACGGCTGGCTGCTGCCGGGCGGGGCCCGCGTCGAGTGGCTCGCGGCGGGCACCTTCGACCGGGCGGTCGGACTGTCGCTCTTCACCCTGCAGGTGACGCACCGGATCGACGCGGACATCGACATCGAGCGCGATTTCATCGTGGACTCGCTGCGCGGCGTCTCCCCCGCGGTCGAACTCGAGATCCTGCGCGATTTCTCGACCGGCTACCACTCCCGCAACGGGGGCGGCGACAGCGTCCGCACCGACGGGCACCTGCCGGTCGTGGACCTGCGGGGGCTCGACGCGTATGATCCCGTCGCCCCCGGCGTTGAGGGAGGTGCGACCGATGCATCACGATGAGCCTCGCAAACGCGCCTCCATCGAGTCGCCCGTGCCGCTGCTCGTGCGCGAGACCGCGATCGCCCCGCAATCGAGACGACCGGGGACCACGGCGCTCGGCGCAGGCCTCACCTTCGCCCGCGCGCTCGTCGGCGTCGCGTGGCTCGGTGCGTACGCGCTCGTCTGGCGCGAGATGGGCGCCGAGTTCGACCTCGACGTCGAGGAGTCGCGGATCCTGCTCTGGCTGATCCTCGGCTTCGGCGGCCTGGGCGTGCTCGTGCTCGGCGTGCTCGCGGTGCTGATCTGGCGCGGCAGCAACTTCGCGCGGGTCGTGACGATGGCGGGCCTCACCGCCAGCATCATCACCGCCGCCGTCGACTACTTCCGGGCCGGCCAGGAGATCACGATCAACACCTCGCTGCTGACGGTGGCGATCGACATCCTGGTGCTGCTCGCCCTGTCCAGCCGGGAGGCGCGCGCGTGGGCGCGCGGCTCGCGCACCCGCAGGCGGTTGCGACGCGAGGCGAAGCGCGATGCCCGGAACGGTCCGCAGCCGACGGCGTCCGAATCCTGAGAGCCTTCGATCAACTTCATCAGATGATTGCTTCCCGGGTGTGCCTGGGCCAAGCTGGAAGGACACCGCTCGGAAGGATCAGCTGCCCATGTCGGAGTCCCTGGACGCCACCTCACCCGCCCGTTTCGCCCGCGAGGGAGGCGGCACCGCTTCACCGCCCGCATGGGCACCGTATCGGCCGTCAGCCGTCCGGTCGACGCCTTCGTGCGGGTGACGCTCACCGGCCCCGACTTCGCCGACTTCGCCTCCACCGGCCCGGGCGATCACGCCCGCGTGTTCTTCCCGAACCCCGCGACCGGCGAGTACCTCGCTCCGACGCCCGTGGGCCCCGACGCGGACGGCATCGTGCGGCCCGATGGCCCGATGTTCGCGCGCGATTTCACGCCGCTGAACGTGCGCCGCGATCCCGAGAGCGGCGAGGTCTCAGTCGACCTCGATTTCCTGCGGCACCAGGATCCCGGCCCCGCGGCCGCCTGGGCCGAGACCGCCGGGGTTGGCGACACGATCGTCGTGGTCGGCCCCCGCGGCTCCCACGGGATCCCCCACGGCGTGCGCCGCGTCGTGATCGTGGCCGACGGCTCGGCCCTGCCGGCCGCGGCCCGCTGGGTGGCCGAGCTGCCCGCCGATGTCGAGATCGAGGTGATCGCCGACGTGCCGCCGGCCGACCTCGAGTGGGTCGACGAGTACCTGCGCCTGCAGGGCGGCCGCGAGGTGCTCGTCAGCGAGGTCTTCGGCGGGCTCGACGATGCCGTGCGCGACACCGGGGTCGACGCCGAGACCTTCGTGTTCGGCGCGGGCGAGGCGTCACGCCTCGTCCCGCTGCGCCGCTTCCTCAAGTACGAGCTGCAGCTGCCGCGCGAGCAGTACGCGCTGAGCGGCTATTGGAAGCGCGGGATGGTCGCATTCGACCACCACGCTCCCATCGATCCGGAAGATCCCGACGAGGAGTGAGGGAAGGCGCGGGCGGGCCGCCGCGCCCGCCCCTAGTGCCAGACGTCGTCGGGGTGCTGCAGGTCCTTGCGCGCCGCCTCGTCCTCGGCGCTCGGCTTGCCGCCCAGGCCGACGAGTGCGACGACCATGACGGTCACGATGAACGCCGCGCCCGCGAAGATACCCGCGAGGGCGATCTCGCGGGTCGCCATGAGGATGACGAGGCCGGCGAACACCGCGAGCACCACGGCGAAGCCGATGAGCTCGAGCGGCTTCAGCTTGTCACGGCGCGACGGATCGACGGGCTGCTGCGAGGAGGATTCGGGCTGGATCATGCTGTGGGTCCTTGCGTGAGGGCGTCCGCGGGTGCTCCGTCTGCTGCGGCCCCGCGCGAGTCGAATGCCGAGATGCCGAGGAACACGCCGCAGACGACGGCGTACCCCCGAAGAAGCCGATCACCGCGACCGCGTCGTCACGAGAGAGGAAGACCAGGACCGCCAAGAGCGCCGAGAGCAGGACGGCGGGGATGCCCGCGGCCGGAGCCTGCGTCGCGCGGAGCACGGTGGTGAGCTGGAGCAGCGCCACGAGGATCGCCCAGGCGGCGACGACGAGCGCCGTCGCGAGCGTCTGATCCGCGAACGGGAGCACCGCGAGGAGCAGGCCCGCGGCGAACGTCACGCCGAACTGCAGCACCGCGGTGCGCGCGAGGGCGGGGTTCGTCCGCGATGCGGCGGCCTCGCACGCCCACGCCAGACCGAGCACGATGAGCGCGGCGACGACGAGCCAGCGGTCGAACGCCGCCTGCTCGTGCAGGGTCGCGCTGAACGCGATCACGAAGCCGATGACGAGCAGCACGCCCGCGCGGACGAACCGCACGGCGCGGAGGCTTCGATCGGCCGTCTCCGCTTGGAGGTCTCCCTCGTTCACCGCAGCTGCCACGCGTTCTTCCCGCCTTTCAGGTCCGATCCAGTCTACCGCTCGGCGCTGTGAGCCGGGCGCGCCCGCGCTGGCCCCCGCAGGAACCACCGATGGAGGCCCGGGCCGCCGGCACGACGCCCGCTACATGCCGCTCGGCATGTCCTGGAAGCGCGAGTAGTGGCCCTGGAACGCCACCGTCACGGTGCCGGTGGGACCGTTTCGCTGCTTCGCGAGGATCAGGTCGGCCTCGCCGGCACGCGGATTGTCCTTCTCGTAGCTGGACTCGCGATGCAGCAGGATCACCATGTCGGCGTCCTGCTCGAGCGAGCCCGATTCGCGCAGGTCGCTGATGGCGGGCATCTTGTCGGCGCGCTGCTCGGAGGCACGGTTCAGCTGCGACAGCGCGATCACCGGCACGTCGAGCTCCTTCGAGAGCAGCTTCAGCGCACGGGAGAACTCGCTGACCTCCTGCTGACGGCTCTCGGACTTCTTGCCGCTCGAGAGCAGCTGGAGGTAGTCGATGACCACCATGCGCAGTCCGTGCCGCTGCTTCAGACGCCGGCACTTCGCGCGGATCTCGACCAGCGTCAGGTTGGGGCTGTCGTCGATGAACAGCGGGGCGTCGTTGATCCGCGCCTGCGTGGCGGCGAGCTTCTGGAAGTCGCGGCTGTCGAGCGCGCCCTTGCGGAGGGTCTGCATGGGGATCGTCGCCTCGGCCGAGAGCAAGCGCATGGCGATCTCGGCGCGGCCCATCTCGAGCGAGAAGAAGACGGTGCAGGCATTGGCGTGCACGGACGCGGAGCGGGCGACGTCGAGCGCCAGCGTCGACTTCCCCATGGCGGGACGGGCGGCGATGATGATCATCTGGCCACCGGCGAAGCCGTTGGTCTTCTCGTCGAGCTCGGAGAACCCGGTCGGCACGCCCATCATGCCGCCCTCCTGGTTCTGCGCCTTCTCGATCTCCTCGACGGCGGCGAGCACGGCGTCCGAGAGCGGGACGTAGTCGTCGGCCTGAGCGGCGCCGGTGACCGAGTAGATCTCGGACTGCGCCTGGTTGACCAGGTCGACCGCTTCGCCCTCGGCCGCGTACCCCATCTGCGCGATGCGCGTGCCCGCTTCGACGAGCCGACGCAGCAGCGCCTTCTCGGAGACGATGTCGGCGTAGAAGCTCGCGTTGGCCGCCGTCGGCACGATGCTCGTGACCGTGTGCAGGTATTCGGCGCCGCCCGCGCGCTGCAGGTCGCCCGTCTTGGTCAGCTGGTCGGTGACCGTGATCGCGTCGGTGGGCTCGCCGTGCGAGTAGAGCGCGAGGATCGCCTCGTAGATGACCTCGTGCTTGGGGACGTAGAAGTCCTTGCCGGTGAGCAGGCCGGTGACGTCGGCCACGGCGTCCTTCGAGAGGAGCATGCCGCCCAGCACGCTCTGCTCGGCGAGCAGGTCGTAAGGCGGGGTCCGCTCCGTACCGCGACCGCCCTCGTCGTCCATGAGGGGATCGGGGATGCCGAGGTGGGCGATCGACACTCGTGTGCTCCTTCGTGCTGGCCGGGGGAGGGTGTTCACCCATCAGACACCGGACTACCGACATTCACGGTAGAGGGGTGCTGCGGGGCCCACAAGCCGGGCAAATCGGCCCCTGTGGATAACCCGGTGGAGAAGTCACGGAAACTCCCCGCGTGTTATCCCCAACCTTGTGGATAACGTGTGGATGACTGGGGGAATCTCTCCCCATACAGGCTCGTGATCAGGGATTCCCTAGGATTCGGCCTGTGAATTCCGTCAACTCTCATTCGAGGGTTGAACGTTCTGGTCCGCGCGCCGATTGTGGAGAGCGGGCACCGGTTCGGCCGGAATGCGGACCGGCTCGGACGCATCGGCGCAGCTGGAGCCCCGGTGCCCGCCCGGCCGCCCGCGCGGGCCCCGGGTGCCCTCCCGGTGAACGGCCGGCGAACGCGTCGCGGAACGCGGAAGGGCGGCGGTTCCGAAGAACCGCCGCCCCAGCGCGTGTCCCGCTGCTCGTCGAGCGAGCGGTGGTGCGGCAGCGACTAGCGCTGCGCGATGACCTGCAGCGTGACGTCCGCGTCGACACCCTCGAAGAGGTGGATCGTCGCACGGTACTCGCCGGTCGCCTTGATGGTCGGGAGCGTGATCTTGCGCTTGTCGATCTGGCCGATGCCGGCCTCGGCGACCGCGTCGGCCACGTTCGCGGGCTTGATCGAGCCGAAGAGACGGCCCTCAGCGCCGGTCTTCGCGAAGAGGCGGATCTTGCCCTCCTGGAGCTTCGCCTTGAGCGCCTGAGCGTCCTCGGCGGAAGCGTGCGCGCGCGCCTCGCGGGCAGCGCGGATCTGCGCGACCTGAGCCTCGCCACCGCGGGTCCAGTTCACCGCGTAGCCCTGGGGCACGAGGTAGTTGCGCGCGTAGCCGTTCTTGACCTCGACCACGTCACCCGCGGACCCGAGACCCTGAACCTCGTTCGTGAGAATCACCTTTGCCATGATTCGCCTCCTTAGCGGCCGGAGCCGGAGTAGGGGAGGAGCGCCATCTCGCGGGCGTTCTTCACGGCCTTCGCGATGAGACGCTGCTCCTGAACCGACACACCGGTGATGCGGCGGGCGCGGATCTTGCCGCGCTCAGAAATGAACTTGCGGAGGGTAGCGACATCCTTGTAGTCGATGACGCCGACCGTCTGCTTCTTCGCGGGCGCGGCGGCCTTCGCGTTCTTGCCGCGGCCCGGCTTGCGGCCTGCGCCGCTTGACTTGCCAGCCATATTGATCTCTTTTCGTGATCCGCCCCCGAGGGGGCAAAAGTGTAGTGAGAGGGTGCTCGCCCTCGGGCGAGCGTCCGAGCCCTGTTAGAAGGGCTGCTCGTCGTCGAAGCCGGAGCCGAAGTCGCCTGCCGACCCGCCCTGACCGCCGTTGCCCGAGTTCGCCCACGGGTTGTCCCCGCCGCGCTGGGCCGGTGCCGGAGCGGCCGACTGACCCCAACCGGGCTGCCCTGCGGGCTGCCCGCCACCGAAACCGCCGCCCTGACCGCGCGACTGACCGCGGGTCACCTGGGCCGAAGCCCAGCGGAGGGTGGGGCCGACCTCTTCGACCTCGAGGTCGAGGGAGGTGCGCTGCTGCCCCTGGTTGTCGGTGTAGCTGCGCTGGGTGAGGCGGCCCTGGACGATCACTCGCGTGCCCTTGGTGAGCGACGCGGCGATGTTGTCCGCGTACTCGCCGAAGGCGCGGCAACCGAGGAACAGCGCCTCGCCGTCCGACCAGTCGCCCGACTGACGGTCGCGCACGCGCGGCGTCGAGGCGATCCGGAACGTCACCCAGGACTTACCGGCCTGGCTGACGCGCGGTTCGGGGTCGGCAACCAGGTTCCCGACGACGGTGATCAGCGGCTCGCCGGCCATGACTTATGCGCCCTGCTTCGCAGCGCGAGCGGCCTTGGCCTGATCGCGCTTCGACTGAGCGGCGCGCTGAGCGATGAGCTCGTCGGCGCGGAGGACCTTGGTGCGCAGCACGGCCTCGCTGAGGCCCAGCTGACGATCCAGCTCGTTCGTGGCCTCGGGCGTAGCGGTGAAGTTCACCACGACGTAGATGCCCTCGGACTGCTTCTTGATCTCGTAGGCGAGACGGCGCTTGCCCCAGATGTCGACGTTCTCGATCTCGCCGCCCGCGTTGCGGATGACCCCGAGGAACTTGTCCATGCTGGGGGCCACGGTGCGCTCGTCGATACCGGGATCGAGGATCACCATCAGTTCGTACGGATGCATTACTGACCCACCTCCTTCGGACTTCACGGCCACAGGATTTCTGTGACAGGAGGGTGTTTGTGCATTGTGCCTGCGGGCAGCGCGGATCGCGATACGCACAGACAACCGTTACAGCCTATCAGTTCGAACGATTTCGCGCAGGCCTCACCGCTCGGTGATCGAGAGCCCCTCGAGCGCCGGATCCCCGAAGGTCCGGGCCGCCCAGCTCGGGCAGTCCACCTGCGCCATCAGCACGCTGTTCGCGGGAGTGAAGGCCCGCAGCAGGATCGTGCGCTCCCGTTCGCCGTCCGCCGTCCCGTATCGGCTCGTGAGCCGCAGCATCTCGACGCTCCCGTCCCGCTCCAGGGGGACCGACACGGTGCTGTCCGGCTGCACCTCCGGGCTTCCCGTCGCCCCGGTCCACGGCAGGCCGAGCTTCAGCGCTGCCTCGATCGTGCCGTCCGTCGCGGCACGGTCGTTCGCCGTCGGCGCCTCCGGGTCCCCGGACCCCTGGAAGGTCATCAGCACGCAGCTCGTCCGCTCGTTGCGGATCCGATTGACCCCCTGCTGGTCGAGGATCTCGGCCGTCCAGCCGTTGGCGGTATCGATCGTCATCGACCAGAAGGGCCCCGCGGCGAAGTCGACGCGGGTGTCGAGCGAGTTGCCGGATCCCGAGCCGTCCTCGGACGGGGCGGGCCCGCTCGGCGTCGGCGAGCGGGAGGGCTCCGCGGTCGAGGATCGCGGCTGGGCGCCGAGCACCCCGGCGACGAGGAACCCGCCGATGGCGATCACGAGCAGGAGCGCGAGCGCGCCCGCGCCGATCCCGATCCACGCGCCGACGGGCAGTCGCCGGGCCGCCGGGGTCTGCGGGGGCGTCACCTGCGGCGGAGCGTACCGCGCCTGCGGGGGAGCGTACTGCGGCGGCGGAGCGTACCGGGGCGCCGCCGGCACCGGGGGCTCGGTCGGCGCACCGCTCGTCGTGCCCGGCGCATCCGGGATCTGCTGATCGGACATGGCGGCTCCGTTCCCTGCGAATCGCTTGCGCCTCACGATACCCGGCGCGCCGGGTGCGAGCGCGCGTCCCGGGATCAGCCCTCGAGCGGAACGTGCGGGACGCGGCGGAAGCGCTCGACCCGTGCGATCGGCTCCCGCTGGCCGCCGACGTGCACGATGTCGTCGCCATCGACCGTCAGCTGCGTGCCGTGGGCGCGCAGGGCGGCGACCTTGCGCTCCATCCAGTCCGAGACCTCGTGGTCCTCGATCCCCTCTGCGTCGTCCGCCGCGTCGGCGGCGGTGATCGCCCAGAACGGCAGGCCGAGGGCCTGCGCGACCGCGCGCGACAGCCGGTGCGCGAGCACGTGATCCGGGTGGCCGTAGCCCCCGTCGTCGTCGTAGCTCACGATCGCCGATGCGCCGGCCTGGTAGGCCGCCGCGAGCAGGTCGTTCAGCGCCTCGACCGCCGGCACGCTGGTCAGCGCGTCCCGGCTCGCGTCGCCTGCCGCGATCGCGCGGCCGTCCGGGCCCCAGGCCATGCCCGAGTCCTCGTAGATGGTGGGGGAGAGGTCGTCGGCGCGGGCCGGGGGCACCCCGAGGAACACGTGCCGCTGGACGCCGAGGAACGCCAGCGCCGCCGCCAGCTCCTGCTGCCGGTGCGGTGCGAGCCCGTCCGTTCCGGCGAGTGCCGCGAACGGGCCGGGGGTCACCTCGCCGCGTTCGCCGCGGGTGAGCGTGACGAGCAGGGGTTCGCGCCCCGCTTCGGCCAGCGCCGCGAGCGTGCCGCCGGTCGTGATCGTCTCGTCGTCGGGGTGGGCGTGGACGAACATCACGCGCGCCGCCCCGTCGAACCAGTCGTGGGGATCCGTCATCATGCGAGCTCCTTCGCGGCCCAGTCCCTCAGGCGCTCCTCGGCCGCCTCGGGCCCGATCGGGCCCTCATCGAGGCGCACCTCGAGCAGATACTTGTACGCCCGACCGACGAGCGGCCCGGGCGGGACGCCGAGCACCGCCATGATCCGTTCCCCGTCGAGTTCGGGGCGCACCGCGGCGAGCTCCTCGGCCTCGGCCAGCTCGTCGATGCGGCGTTCGATGTCGTCGTAGGCGTGCTCCAGGCGCTCCGCCTTGCGGCGATTGCGCGTGGTCACGTCGGCGCGGGTGAGGATGTGCAGGCGTTCGAGCTCTTCGCCGGCGTCGCGCACGTACCGTCGCACCGCCGAATCGGTCCACTGCTGGTCGCTGTAGCCGAAGAACCGCAGGTGCAGCTCGACCAGGCGGGCGACCCGTTTCACCGTGCCGTTGTCGAAGCGGAGCGCGCGCAGACGCTTCTTGACGAGCTTCGCCCCGACGACGTCGTGGTGGTGGAAGGTCACTCCGCCCCGTTCGAACCGGCGGGTGGCCGGCTTGCCGATGTCGTGCAGCAGGGCGGCGAGGCGCAGCACCGTGTCGGGCGCCTCGCCCGGGTGACGCTCGCCCTCGAGCGCGATGGCCTGACGCAGGACCGTCAGGCTGTGCTCGTAGACGTCCTTGTGGCGTCCGTGATCGTCCTGGGTGGCGACGAGCGCGGTCAGCTCGGGCAGGAACCGCTCGGCGAGGCCCGTGTCGACGAGCAGCCGGATGCCGGGGGCCGGGTCCGCCGCAGAGAGCAGCTTCACCAGTTCGTCGCGGATCCGCTCCGCGGAGATGATGTCGAGCCGCTCCGCGAACTCGGCCATCGCGTCGCGGGTCTCGAGCGCGACCTCGAAGCCGAGCTGGGACGCGAAGCGCGCGGCGCGCAGCATGCGCAGCGGGTCGTCGGTGAACGACGCCTCGGCGGATCCCGGCGTGGAGATGCGGCCCGCCAGCAGGTCCTCGACACCGCCGGAGACGTCGACGAGACGCTTTTCGGGGAGCATCAGCGCGAGCGCGTTGATCGTGAAATCGCGCCGCACGAGGTCGCCCTCGATCGTGTCCCCGTAGCTGACCTCGGGCTTGCGGGAGTCGTCGCGGTAGACCTCGGCTCGATAGGTCGTGATCTCGACGGTCTCGCCGTGGACCTTCGCGGCGATGGTGCCGAAGTCGCGACCGACGTCCCAGGTCTGCGTGCCGAGGTCGTCGAGGATCCGCTGGGTCTGCTCGGGCCTGGCCGAGGTCGTGAAGTCGAGGTCGGTGACCGAGCGGCCGAGCAGCGCGTCGCGCACGGGCCCGCCGACGATCGCGAACTCGTGCCCCGCGGCGGCGAACGCCTCGGCGAGTTCGCGGACGGGCCGCGAGTCGGCGATCGCGCGCAGGTCGGCCATGGAATCGGCAAGGGGACGCATGGTTCAAGGGTACCGAGTGCGGCTGTGCGGCCCGTCCCTCAGGCCGCTCCCGAGCCCGAGACTCTACACTGGGCGCATGCCCTGCCCGCCCGCCGCGCGCCGTCGAACGCGCCCCCGAACCGGCGCGCTCTCGCGGCTCGCCCGTGCGAGCGCCGCGGTGCTCGGGGTGACGGTCGCGCTGATCGGCGGTCCCGTGGCCGGGCTCCCCCTCGGCGGCCCGGTCGGCGCGTCGGCGCACGCCGACGGGAGCACGGACGCGACGGGCGACGAGGCACGGGCCGAGCGACCGGAACTCGTGGTCGCGCCGGCGGAACCGGTGATCCGCGACGACGCCGCATCGGTGGTGTTCCACGTGCTGGTGCGCAACGCCACGCAGCAGGATCTGCCCGCCGGCGGCCTCGAACTGCGGATCGATCCGAAGCGGATCGCCTCGGCCGACGCCCTGGCCGACGAACTCGCACCGCCGAAGGGCAGCGGGACCGCCCAGGCGGAGACGGTTCCGGGTTCGGTGCTCGCGACCCAGCGCATCGATCCGACGAGCGCCGGCAACGAGCAGACCGTCTCGGTGTCGGTCCGCCGCTCCGATCTCGCGATCCTGCTGGGTCAGGTCCCCGGCGTCTTCGCCGTGCACGCCTCGTTCACCCCCGACGCGGCGACGAACGGCGTTTCGCCCTCGCCGTCCCCGTCGGCGTCTCCGTTGGACCCCGCGACCGCATCACCCGGATCGGCCGCGGATCGCCTCGACGCGAGCGCCCCGGTCGTGTGGCGCGGCGTCGCGGCGAAGCACCGCACCGCACTCACGGTGATCGTGCCGTTCCTGCTGCCCTCGTCGGTGACGGGCATGCCGACCCGCGGCCAGCTCGGCGACGCGGCCGCGCGGCTGACGCCCCTGCTCGACGCCGCGGAGCGGCACCAGGCGACCCTGGCGATCGACCCCCGGCTGATCGCCGCCATCCGCGGTCTCGGGGCGCAGGCCCCCAGTCCGCGCGCGAGCTGCTCGCCCGGCTCGAAGCGTCGACGCTCCCGCAGTTCCTGCTGCAGTTCGCGGACGCCGACCCGGCCGCGCAGGCCGCCCTCGGATCGGATCGGCTGCTCGAGCCCAACGGGCTCGGCTACTACACCGCCGCGTCCTCGGCCCCGACCCCCGGCTCCGAGGACGCATCGGGCCAGGATCAGGGCACCGGCGGAACGACCCCGACCGCGGATCCCGCGGCGGCGCCCACCCTCGACGAACTCGTCGCGTGGCCGAACGGCTCCGCCCGAGCCTGGCCCGCCGATGGTCAGGCGGACGCCTCGACGCTCGCGCTGCTGCAGCACAGCGGCACCGAGTCCGTCGTGCTCGACTCGTCCAACGTGTCGCTGACGGGCGGACCCTCCGCACGCGTCGACGGCCTGCAGGCGCTCGTGGCGGACGCGCAGCTCGGCACCGCGGTGCGCGGCGGCCTCGCGGCGACCACCGAGGCGGAGCGCAACGCGGACAGCGCCGAAGCCGCCGCCCGCCTCGCCCTGCTCTCGACGCCCGACGGCGCTGCGGGCACCACCGTGCTCGCGCTCGACCGGCGCACGGTGGCCGACGACGATCACCCCGAAGAGGTGTTCGAGCTGCTCGACGCGCTCTCCTGGGTCTCGCCGGTGCGCGAGACCGCGCAGGCCGCCGGCTCCGCGACGCTGAGCCCGAAGAAGCCCGCGCAGGATCGCCTCGACCTGCTGAAGGACGCGATCGCCCGCGAGTCCGCGGTGACCGACCTCGCGCCGCTGCTCGCACGGCCCGAGAGCCTCGGCGAGTACCAGCGGGTCCGCCTGCTCGCCCTGCTCGCGACCTCGGGCGCCTCGCCCGAGGCGGACTTCGCGAAGACCGCCGCCGACTACCGCGCGCGCGACGCGAAACTGCTGAACGGCGTCACGGCGATCCGCAACGATCACACCCAGCTGGTGGGGGCCTCCACCCGGGTTCCCGTGCTGCTGCGCAACGACCTGCCGTTCGACGCGGTCGTCACCGTCGTCGCGTCGCCGGCCTCCGCCGCCATCTCGGTGCCGACCCGGACCTTCTCGCGGGTCGAGATCCCCGCGGGCAGCGGGCGCACCACGCTCGTACCGGTCGACAGCCGCATCTCGTCGGGGGAGTCGGGCCTCATCATCGACATCTCGCCGGTCGGCAGCGACGAGGTGGCGTTCACCGGCACCCTGCCGCTCACGATCCGGAGCGTCGTCGAGACCGTCGCGCTGAGCGTGCTCGGCGGCCTCGCCGCGCTCCTGCTCGGCTTCGGCATCTGGCGCAGCATCCGCCGGCGCCGGCGGTCCGGAATATCCGGCGCACCCGAAGAGTTTCACCCCTGAACCCTGATCCGGAGTCGGAGAACCCGACGGTTCAGGGCCGTCCACACCCCTAGGAGTGTCATGCACCAGATCATCATCATCGGCTCCGGCCCCGCCGGCTTCACCGCGGCGATCTACGCCGCGCGCGCCGGCCTCGAACCCGTGCTCATCGCGAGTTCGGTCGAGCCCGGTGGCGAACTGATGAACACCACCGAGGTCGAGAACTTCCCGGGGTTCCCCGAGGGGATCCAGGGCCCCGAGCTGATGGAGAAGATGCAGGCGCAGGCCGAGCGCTTCGGCACGAAGGTCGTCTACGACGATGTCACCGCGGTCGAGCTCTCGGGCGACGTGAAGCGGATCAGCACGGGCGACGGCTCCGTCTACGAGACGAAGTCCGTCATCTTCGCGACCGGCTCGGCGTACCGCAAGCTCGGCCTCGCCGACGAGGAGCGCCTCTCGGGCCACGGGGTCTCGTGGTGCGCCACCTGCGACGGCTTCTTCTTCCGCGAGAAGACGATCGCCGTGATCGGCGGCGGCGACTCCGCGATGGAGGAGGCCACGTTCCTCACCCGCTTCGCTTCGAAGGTCTACGTGGTGCACCGCCGCGAGGAGCTCAAGGCGTCGAAGATCATGCAGCAGCGCGCCTTCGACAACGAGAAGATCGAGTTCATCTGGAACAGCGAGGTCGCGGCGATCCACGGCGAGACCGAGGTCACCGGCCTCACCCTGCGGAGCACCGTCGACGGCGCCGAGCGTGAGCTGCCGATCGAGGGCCTGTTCATCGCCATCGGCAACGATCCCCGCGTGCACCTGGTGCACGGCCAGCTCGACCTCACCGAGGACGGCACCATCGCCGTCGAGGGGCGCAGCTCGAAGACCGGGATCCCCGGCGTCTTCGCGGCGGGCGACGTGATCGATCCCAGCTACCGGCAGGCGATCACCGCCGCGGCATCGGGCACGGTCGCCGCCCTCGACGCCGAGCACTACCTGGCCGCGCTCGAATCCTGAGCGCGGCGAACCGTCACAGAAGAAGGAGTCAGCATGTCCCAGGCACTCGCAGTCACCGAGTCCACGTTCACCGATGAGGTCCTGAAGAGCGAGACGCCCGTGCTCGTCGATTTCTGGGCCGAGTGGTGCGGCCCCTGCCGCGCCGTCGCACCGGTCCTCGACCAGATCGCCGAGGAGCACGCGGGCAAGATCCGCATCGTCAAGGTGAACGTCGACGAGAACCCGGGCCTCGCGGCCCAGTACCGCATCACCTCCATCCCCGCCATGAAGGTGTTCAAGGCGGGCGAGGAGGTGCGCGAGATCATCGGCGCCATGCCGAAGCCGATGATCGAGGAGCACCTGAACGGCATCATCTGAGCCGTTCGATCCCCGAACGCGCGAGGGCCCGGATCCATCTCGGATCCGGGCCCTCGGTCGTTCGCCGCGGTGCCGCGGACGGGCGGCGGCTCAGCGCGCGCTGGACTCGTCCGCCCCGGCCTCGGCGAGGGCGGTCAGCCGATCGATCGAAGCCTGCAGGTTCTCCGCCGTCGTGGCCCGTGCGCGCTCCTGCCGCTTCGGATCCTCCAGCTCGGTCCAGTCGTAGGTGTGCCGAACGAGCGTGCCGCCCTCGACCGGGGAGAGCTCCCAGCGCCACAGGTGGCCCGGCTCCGCTTCGCCCTCGGGTGCCGGCTTCCACGCGATGCGCCGGCCCTCCTCGAACTCGACGATGCGATTGACGCGCACGGCGGAGTTCTTGGTCAGGGTCATGCGGAAGGTGTCGCCGACGGCGCGCACGCGCTGCCCCGGCGCGGCCTCCGCGAGGTTGTCGTTGCCGTCCCAGCGGGGCTGCTGGGAGGGGTCGGCGATCAGTTCGAACAGCACCTCGGCCGGGGCCTTGGTGGAGCCGACTGCGGAGACGATGCGCTGCTCTTCAGACATGCCGCCAGTCAATCATGCCGGGCTGCGAGCGGCATTCACCGGGCTCCCAGCGGGTGCGTGGCCGCGGCCTATCCGAATCCGGGATCGTCGATCTCGGCGAGGATCCGCTTCAGGTCCTGGATCGTCGCGAAGTCGATGATGATCTGGCCCTTCTTGGCCCCCAGCTTCACCGAGACCCGGGTGTCGAGACGGTCGCCCAGGCGTTCGGCGATCTCCTCGAGCTGCCCCTGGCGCCCGCCCGCACGGGGCTTCGGAGCCTTGCGCTTCGGCTCCTCGGAGGCGACGGCTTCGGCGGCGCGCACCGAGAGCCCCTCGTTCACGATCTTGTCGGCGAGGTGCAGCATGGCGTCCGCGTCTCCGTCGAGCGACAGGATCGCTCGGGCGTGACCCGCGCTCAGCACGCCGGCCGCCACCCGGGCCTGCACGGGCTCGGGCAGCTTGAGCAGGCGGATCGTGTTGGAGATCTGGGGTCGCGAGCGGCCGATGCGCTCGGCGAGCTGCTCCTGCGTGATCCCGAAGTCCGCGAGCAGCTGCTGGTAGGCCGACGCCTCCTCGAGCGGGTTGAGCTGCGCGCGGTGCAGGTTCTCGAGCAGCGCGTCGCGCAGCATGTGCTCGTCGGCGGTGGTGCGCACGATCGCGGGGATGCTGTCGAGGCCCGCGCGCTTCGACGCGCGGAGACGTCGCTCGCCCATGATGAGCTCGTACTTCGGCCCCTCGGCGGGGACCGGCTCGATCGCGCGGACGACGATCGGCTGGAAGACGCCGAACTCGCGCACGCTGTGCGTGAGCTCCTCGAGCGCCTGCTCGTCGAACTCGGTTCGCGGCTGCACGTGGTTGGGGACGATGTCCTCCACGGCGAGGCGCGTGAGCGTCGCGCCGGGCACGTCCTGCAGTTCGGGCTCGGGCTCGGGCTCGGTCGGCGTGCTCGCGGTCTTCGCCTGGGCGCGCGTGCGCGGCTTGGCCGTCGTCGCGTCCGCGGACTCGGCGCCTGCGACGGGAGCCTCGGACCCGGAGTCGCCCCAGGCCTCGTCGAGCTCGGTGTCGTTGGCGGGCGCTTCCGTCACGGTGCGGGCGGGGAAGAACACGTCGACGGGGCGATCGCCCTCGGTCGTCGACTGGGGGATCAGGGCACCAATCCCGCGTCCGAGACCGCTGCGCTTCTTCGTAGCCATCAGGCTCCTTCGTTGCTGGTGTTGACGGCGGGGGCCCCGCGCTCGGCCATCTCGGCCGCGGCTTCGAGGTAGGCGAGCGCTCCGATGGAGGCCGGGTCGTAGGCGAGCACGGTCTGGCCGTAGCTCGGCGCCTCCGAGATGCGCACCGAGCGCGGCACCGCGGCCCGCAGGGTCTGGGTGGGGAAGTGCTCACGGACTTCGGCCGCGACCTCGTGCGCCAGGTTCGTGCGGGCATCGAACATGGTGAGCAGGATCGTCGAGACGCTCAGCGTCGGGTTGAGGTGCTTCTGGATCAGCTGGATGTTGCCGAGCAGCTGGCTCAGGCCCTCCAGCGCGTAGTACTCGCACTGGATCGGGATCAGGACCTCCTGCGCCGCGACGAACGCGTTGACCGTGAGGAGGCCGAGCGAGGGCGGGCAGTCGATGAAGACGTAGTGGAATTCGCGCTCGGAACGCTCGAGGAACGATACGACGGCGCTGCGGAGTCGCTGCTCCCGGGCGACGAGCGAGACGAGTTCGATCTCGGCGCCGGCGAGGTTGATGGTCGACGGCACGCAGAACAGGTTCTCGTGGTCGGTCGTGGGCTGGATCGCCTCTTCGATCTCGCTGTCGCCGAGCAGCACCTCGTAGACGCTGGTGATCTCGGACTGGTGCGGAACGCCGAGCGCGGTGGACGCGTTGCCCTGCGGATCGAGATCGATGACCAGCACATTGGCCCCGCGGCGCGCGAGCGCCGAAGCGAGGTTGACGGTCGTGGTGGTCTTGCCCACCCCGCCCTTCTGATTGGAGACGGTGATGATGCGCGGCTCAGTGGGCAACGGAGATTTGGTCCTCTCGAGTTTGCGTCGACGCCTGATCTTGTCCACCAGGTGGTCGCCCACCGGGGTGTTGTTCGTTGCAGTCATGGCATCCTCGTGCGTCATCGAATCGTCGGCGGAGGAGCCGGCCCGCTCACTCCGCCCGCGAGCCACGTTCTACTGTAGCCCGGAAGACCCGGGTCGTTTCGGCGAGCAGGCCCTCGCCGAGCTCCTCCACCGAGACGCCGGTCACGCGGTGCTTGCGCAGCGCCTTCTCGGCAGCGCGGATCTCGGCCTCGACCGAGGTGCCCTTGAGGAACAGCATCTCCCCGCCGTCGCGCAGCAGGGAGCGGTGATCGGCACGAGCGTGCGCAGAGCAGTGACCGCACGAGCCGTGACCTGGTCGACCTCGAAGGCGTCATGGTATTCCTCGGCGCGGCCGCGTCGGACCTCGACGTTCTCGAGCCCGAGCCGCTCGATCTGCTCGGACAGCCACGCGCAGCGGCGCTCCATCGGCTCGATCAGCAGGAACCGGGCGTCGGGCCGGACGATCGCGAGCACGAGCCCGGGCATCCCGCCGCCCGTACCGATGTCGGCGACGCGCGCGCCCGAGGTGATGAGCGGTGCCAGGATCGCGCTGTTGAGCACGTGCCGGGTCCAGAGGCGCGGCGGCTCGAGCGGGCCGATGAGCCCCAGGGGCTCACCGCGCTCCGCGAGATCCGCGGTGAAGGCGCGCAGCACACCGATCCGGTCTCCCGCGATCCGCTCGGCCGAGGCCGGTTCCGGCTCGACGGGCGCGATCGGCTCGGCCGCCGGGGGCTCGGTGGAGTCGGACCGGTCGATCGGTGTGCCGCGTTTCACGTGAAACCCCTTATGCCTGCGAGATGACGAGGCGTCGGTCGCGGCCCTCGCCGCGCGACTCCGAGTGGTAGCCGCGCTCGGCGACGATGTCGTGCACGAGCTTCCGCTCGTAGGACGACATCGGCTCCAGCTCGACCTCGCTGCGCCCGGCCGCGAGCTGCGCGACCGCGGCGTCGACCAGGCGTCCCAGCTCGGCGGCGCGCGCATCGCGCGAGCCGCCGATGTCGAGGATGAGCCGCGAGAAGCGGCCGGTGCCGCCCTGGACCGCCAGGCGGGTGAGGTCCTGGAGCGCCTGCACGGTGTCGGGCATCGCGAGGCGGTCGAGGTCCTCGCCGCCTCCCGTCACCGAGACGTACGCGCGACCGCTCGCGACCGAGATGTCGAGGTCGCCGTCGAGGTCGGCGATGTCGAGGAAGCCTTCGATGTAGTGCGCGGCGAGATCGCCCTCCGCCTCGAGTTCCTCGAGGGTGGGGGCGTCGTTCGCCACCACGGCGCCGTTGCTTTCGGTCATGATCCGCTCCTGCCTACTTCTTCTTCTTGGCGCGCTTGGCGCTCATCGGCTGCTGACGCTGGCCCTGCGGCTCGGCGGTGCCCTCGATGCGATCGATCTCGGCGGCCTCCTCCTCGGTCAGCTTGCCCTTGGCCTTCAGACGGGCCTGGCGCTGGCGCCACGCCTCGCTGCCGGGGGTCGGCATGTTCTTGATGACGATGTACTGCTGGCCCATGGTCCACAGGTTCGAGGTGAACCAGTAGATGTTGAGCGCGAGGGGAAGGTCACGCCCGAGAAGATGAACGCGAAGGGGATGATGTAGAGCAGGATCCGCTGCTGGCGGTACATCGGCGAGTTCTTCGTCTCGTCCGAGACGTTCTTCGACATGATCTGCAGCTGCGTGAAGAACTGCGAGGCGATCATGAGGACCATGATCACGCCGAGCAGGATGATGATGACCCAGTTCTGCTCGGCCCACCCCTGCGTGAAGGTCATCTTCAGCGGGGCGCCGAAGAGCTCGGCGGCATTGAAGTTGTGGGTCAGCTCCTGGTTCATGAAGCCGATGCCCGTCTTGTTCTCGGCGGCGTGGCGCAGCACGTAGAACAGCGAGAAGAAGACCGGCATCTGGATCAGGATCGGCAGGCAGGAGGAGAACGGGTTGGTCCCGTGCTTCTTGTAGAGCGCCATCGTCTCGCGGCTCATGGCCTCGCGAGAGAACTGATCCGTCTTGCCCTTGTACTTCGCCTGGATCTTCTTCATCTCCGGCGCGAGATCCATCATGCGGCGCTGCGACTTGATCTGCCGCACCGTGATCGGGATCAGCGCCGAGCGCACCACGAGCACGAGGCCGATGATCGAGAGCACCCAGGTCAGGCCGGAGGCCGGGTTCAGCCCGAAGAAGGTGAAGATCTGGTGCCAGACCGCCAGCACGAGCTCGACGAGCCAGCGCAGCGGCCAGAGCAGTGTTTCGATGAAGTCCACTGGGATTCAGGCCTTTCGGTACGTGGGGCGGACGAATCCGCTGGAGTTCGTGACGAATCGAGGACGCCGCTTCGGCGGGACGTCGTCGATCCCCCCGGGAGTGAAGGGGTTGCACCGCAGGAGGCGCCAGGCGGTGAGCGCGACGCCGGTGACGAAGCCGCGCTGTTGGAACGCTTCCAGAGCGTACCGGGAACAGCTGGGGTGATACCGGCACACCTGCCCGTAGAGGGGCGAGATGAGCCGGCGGTAGATCCGCATCGCGGTGATCGCCGCGTTGCGGGGAGGAGCCAGAGCTCGAGAACCGGTGCGGGGATCACGGTCGACTTCCCGGCTCGGAGCCTGGATCCGGCCCTGCATCGCGCTCGGCCAGCATCCGCTCCACCTTGCGCAGCGCCCGGGTCACATCGCGCTCCAGGCCCTCGAAGCCCGCATCCGCGCTGGCGGGCAGGGCGCGGAACACGATGTCCGCTCCCGTGAAGCCGGCATGCAGTCCCCGTTCGACGAGGAACTTCATGCGGCGCCGGACCAGGTTCCGGGTGACGGCGTTGCCGACGGCCTTGGAGATGATGAAGCCGAAGCGCGCCGGCTGGTCCGGCGCGTCGGCCCCGCGCACATGCAAAACCGCGTGGGCGATGCATGTAGCACCGCCCACGCGGTTTCCGGTTCGCACGATGCGCCGGTAGTCGTCACCCCGGGTGACGCGATGCTGCCGCGCGGGCACGATCGAACCGGGATGCGTGTGGACTAGGCCGTGAGCTTCGAGCGGCCCTTGCCGCGGCGCGCTGCGACGATGGCGCGGCCGGCACGGGTGCGCATGCGGGCGCGGAAGCCGTGCACCTTGGCGCGGCGGCGGTTATTAGGCTGGAAGGTACGCTTGCTCATGAGAAGACTCCGTGACTTTTGGCAGTGCTCTCCGCCGCTCTCGGCGACGAAGAAGTTCGGACTCGATGGGGCGCGCGGCACCCGCGGAGAACGCTTCGCGAGCTCCGCAGCGCACACTGGCGCCCATACAAGGTGTTAACTTTACGCGCACTCGCGCCCACAGTCAAAGCGATCACCTGAGAACACGCGCGAACGCGCGATGCGCGGAGCCCGCACCGCACGGTTTCCACGACTCCGCCGGTTCGACTTGCCTGTGGACAGATCTGTGACTAACGTGGGCGCAGGTGTTCTCCCGGGCGGGTCAATCTGACAGAATCTCGCCGTTTTCCCGCCCTTCTGCTTGTGGATAATCTGGGGATAACGCCCAGCACAGACTCACAACTTTTCGGACGGATCCCAGTGACAGAGGACGACGTACAGGGGGTTTGGGCGCAGATCACCCGCGCGGTGGCTGACGACCCGATGGTGGCCCGCTCCCTGATCGGCCAGCTCGGCCTCGCTGTACCCCGCGGGGTCGGTGCGGGTTCCCTGTACCTCGCGGTCCAGTACGACTTCACCCAGCGCCTGCTCGATCACGAGCTGCGCCCGGCCATCATGTCGGCGATCGCCAAGACGCCCGACGCCGCCGGCATCGAGAACTTCATCGTGCTCGTCGACCCGACCCTGCAGGTCGACCACGGCGTCGGCACGGCCGAGCAGGAGACTGCGGCGGAGCCCGCCGGCGATCCCGATGCGCCGACCGCCGGGCAGTCGCCCGCGACCGGGGCGCCCGAACCCGTGCGCCCGCTCCACGAGCCCTCGCCCCGGCACGGTCGACGCGAGGTCGAGGACAGCCGGCTCAACGAGAAGTACCGCTTCGACACCTTCGTCATCGGGCAGTCGAACCGCTTCGCCCACGCGGCGTCGGTCGCCGTCGCCGAGGCCCCGGCGCGTGCGTACAACCCGCTCTTCATCTACGGCGACTCCGGACTCGGCAAGACCCACCTGCTCCACGCGATCGGGCACTACACCCGCGAGCTGTTCCCCGACGTGCGCGTGCGGTACGTGAGCTCCGAGGACTTCACCAACGACTTCATCAACTCGATCGCCAACAACGAGGGCGCAGCCTTCCACCAGCGCTACCGCAGCGTGGACCTGCTGCTCGTCGACGACATCCAGTTCCTCGAGGGCAAGGCCGAGACGCAGGAAGCGTTCTTCCACACCTTCAACACCCTGCACGACCACAACAAGCAGGTGGTCATCACCAGCGATGTGCAGCCCAAGCAGCTCCGCGGCTTCGAGGAGCGCATGCTGTCCCGGTTCGAGTGGGGTCTCCTCACCGACATCCAGGTTCCCGATCTCGAGACCCGAATCGCGATCCTGCGCAAGAAGGCCCAGCGCGAGCAGCTCGTCATCGAGGACGAGATCCTCGAGTTCATCGCGACCAAGTTCTCCTCGAACATCCGAGAGCTCGAGGGCACGCTGATCCGCGTCACCGCATTCGCGAGCCTCAACCAGCAGCGCATCGACATGAGTCTCGTGCAGACGGTGCTGAAGGACTTGATCTCGCTCGACGACGACAACGAAGTGCAGCCGTCGGACATCATCAACCGCACCGCCGATTACTTCGATCTGTCGGTCGACGATCTCTACGGGCAGTCCCGCGCGCAGCAGATCGCGCTCGCGCGGCAGATCGCGATGTATCTCTGCCGTGAACTGACCCCGCTTTCCCTGCCGAAGATCGGACAGCTCTTCGGCGGACGCGATCACACGACCGTGATGTACGCGCACAAGAAGATCGCGCAGCTGCTCAAGGAACGCCGCGCGGTCTACAACCAGGTCATGGAGATCACCGCTCGGGTGAAGCAGGCTCGCTGAGCCGCCGACACCCCGGACGCCAGTGAGCCAGCGTCGGGGTCCGATCGCTCGTCGCTGATCCAGGCGCCGCGCGTCGGGCGCGAGCTCCACGGCGTCGCGTTGTCCCCAGCCCCGGTCCACACCGGGCGTTAACGCCCCAGAGTGGGCAACTTATCCACAGTTTCGGACCCCCTTGTGGGTAACTGGGGAGAACTCGGGCGAGTCTGTGCATGGATCCGGCCCGCCTGTGGAATGCGCGGAGTGTTAACACTTCGGCGTGATTCCGCGGAACCCCATCGATCCACGCCCCACTCACAAGTCACACGCGTGTAGTTTGCTTACAGGGCCTGGCATCGCGCGAGTTATCCACAGCATCCACAGGCGTTAACACCGTTAACAGTTCCATCTCTCTTACAGGGGATCTCGATCACGCGTTCCGCGCCTCGGCTCCGCTCGAAGCGGCAAAACTGCTCGCCGGACCGACAGGCGCACCGTTCCGCGGTTCTCGGCTCAGGAATGACAGGATCCGTGATGCTCCGAGGATCCGAGTGTGCAAGGATTGTCAGGCCCGGAACTTGGCATTCGACCCATCAGCACGAGGAGTGGCTTCATGCGTTTCACCGTCAACCGTGACGTGTTCAGCGAGGCCGTCTCGTTCGCAGCGAAGCTGCTCCCGCAGCGCCCCACCCAGCCGCTGCTCAGCGGCGTCCTGCTCGAGGTCGCCGGCGACGCGGTGACGCTGTCCTCGTTCGATTACGAGGTCTCGTCGCGAACCTCGGTCACCGCGCAGGTCGCGGACGCCGGCCGCGCGCTCGTCTCCGGTCGGCTGCTCGGTGAGATCGCACAGCGACTGCCCCATGCGGACGTCGAGGTCTCGCTGGTCGAGAGCCGAGTGCAGGTGCGCTGCGGCTCGGCGTCGTTCAGCCTCCCCGCGATGCCGGTGGAGGAGTACCCGCAGGTTCCGAAGATCGACACGGTCTCGGGGATCGTTCCGGCCGATGTGTTCGCCGAGGCCATCGCGCAGGTCTCGCTCGCTGCGTCGAAGGACGACGTCACGCCCGTGATCACCGGCGTGCAGTTCGAGATCAGCGAGAACGCCCTGACGCTCACGGCGACCGACCGGTATCGCGTGGCCACACGGCGCATCGATTGGGAATCCCAGGACGGCTCCTCGGACCTGACGGCGCTGGTCCCCTCGAAGGTCGTCACCGAGGTCGGCAAGACCTTCTCGAACGCGGGCCAGGTGCAGGTGTCGATCGTCAAGGACGGCGAGCGCGAGCTGGTGGCCTTCACCGGCGGCAACAAGACCGTCACGTCCCTGCTGATCAAGGGCAACTACCCGCCCGTCGGTCGACTTTTCCCTGATGGCATCGATAATTACGCGGTCGTGAACACGAGCGATCTGGTCGAGGCGGTTGGTCGCGTCGGCCTCGTCCTGGAGCGGGAGGCCGCTCTGCGTTTCTCCTTCGTGGAGGGGCAGGTCACGCTCGAGGCCGCCGGTTCCGAAACCGCTCAGGCGGTCGAGGTGGTCGATGCGCATCTCGTCGGCGACGAGATGATCGTCTCACTCAAGCCGCAGTTCCTGCTCGATGGCCTCCGGTCCACTCACGCGGAGTTCGCTCGCGTCGGCTTCACTCGCACCGACAACCCGGGCAAGCCCGGCCCGGTGCTGATCACCAGCCAGCGCAGCAAGGACGACGCAGACGAGCAGAGCTTCCGCTACCTGCTGCAGCCCAACCTGCTGCTCCGCTAAGGAGGGCCGATGCGGGTCGCGCATCTGTCTCTTGCCGATTATCGCAACTACGCGACGGCGGAGGTGCCGTTCGCTGCCGGGCCGAATCTGCTGGTCGGGCGCAACGGGCAGGGCAAGACCAACCTTGCGGAAGCGATCGCCTACTTCGCGACGCTCAGATCACATCGAGTGACCGGCGATGCAGCGCTGATTCGTGCCGGTCAGGAGTCCGCGATTCTCCGGATGCGGGTCGAGGCCGCCGGCCGTGACGTGCTGCTCGAGGCGCAGATCAATCGGGATCGCCCGAATCGCGCCCAGGTGAATCGGAACGCGGTTCGGCCGCGAGAGCTGACTCGGTGGTTCTCGACGGTGCTGTTCGCCCCGGAAGACCTCGGAATCGTTCGTGGAGACCCCTCAGGACGGCGGCGATTTCTCGATGACGCGGTCATTGCTCGAACGCCCGCGCTCTCGGGGACGCTCTCAGACTACGAGCGCGTGGTTCGGCAGCGGACCTCGCTCCTGAAGTCCGCCCGAAGTGGGGCGCGGAATTCGGTCGAGGCGACGCTGGATGTGTGGGATGCCCAGTTGGTCGAGCACGGTTCGCGGATCATGCTGGCGCGACGTGAGTTGCTCCGCGGATTGGAGGAACCGCTCCGCGCTGGATACGAGACCCTCGTCGAGCAGGATCACGGCCCGAAGCTCTCGCTCTTGGAGACCGTCGCTTCGGCCCGTGAGCGCGGAAGTGCTTCACGTGAAACGAGCCCCTCGGCGTCCTTCACTCCGGGGAGGGAGTGTTTCACGTGAAACCGAAGCCCGTAAGTCGAGCTTGGGTGTTTCACGTGAAACGATCGCGAGCGAGTTTCGAGAGGCCCTTCGCGCAGTTCGTCCCCAGGAGCTTGATCGCGGCCTGACGCTGGTCGGTCCGCATCGTGACGACATGCTGCTGGAGCTGAACGGGCTTCCTGTGAAGGGCTACGCGAGCCATGGCGAGTCCTGGTCCTTCGCGCTCGCGCTTCGACTGGGCATGGCGGTCCTGCTCCGCGGCGAGTCTGCAGGTGGAGACCCCGTCATTCTGCTGGACGACGTCTTCGCGGAACTCGATACCAGGCGACGGTCGAAGTTGATGTCGGCGGTGCAGAGCTTCGAGCAGGTGATCGTCACGGCCGCCGTCGAAGAAGACATCCCTGAGGGGATCGCGTGGCATCGGATCGGCGTCGAACGAGGTGTGGTCACGCTCGGGAGCGCGGAGCGATGAAGCCCGAGCACTCGGAGTTCGCCAGCGAGGCATACTTGCGGGCGAAGTCGGTGTGGAAGGGGTCCCGTATCGACGCCGACGCCTGCGCGCCGACTCGACCGAGGGGAGGGGCGCGCACCGTTCGAGTCTGGGCGGGACCCGAGAATGCTGGGGAAGTCATCGCGAAGGCCGCCACCGACATGGGGTGGAGTTCCGATCTGGAACAGGCGCGGGTGATCACCGAGTGGGCGGAGTTCGTGGGACAGCCCACGTCCGACCACACCGAAGTCGTCGGTGTTCGCGATGGCGTGCTGCTCCTGCAGTGCGACTCCACCGCGTGGGCGACTGAGCTGCGCCGGCTGCGATCGGAGATTCTCACGCGACTGCTGCGCGAGTATCCCGACTCGGAGATTCGGGATCTCCGCTTCCTCGCGCCAGGCGCGCCCAGTTGGCGACACGGCCCCAGGACGGTTCAGGGACGCGGGCCGAGGGACACCTACGGATAGGCCGAGCGCAGAATCGCTCTCACGCAAGTATCCTTAATGCGATCTCGAAATATACCCCCTTTGATCTGGGATTTTCCGTTCCTCGCGCACGGACGGGAAACGGCCCGGTTGGGCCTCGTTTCACGTGAAACGCGATCCGAGTGAGCGCGCCAGACCCTGGCATACGATCGCGCGCGGTCGTAACGGCGAGCCGGCCTGACCGAGATCGCGCGCGGTTCTCAGTCCACTCGCGGAGGGACGCCGAGGTGTTCGGGGGTACACCGCTTCGGTCACGATGGTCGCAGCATTGTGGAGCGCGCAGCGGAGGCGGCCGTCGCCCTCCCGTGCTGCTCCACCTCGCAGTCGCGCGCCGACCCACTCGTTCGGCACGGTCGGTCCGATGCGAATGCCCGATCCGTCCGACTGCCTGCCTCCTCGCCCGGGTCCGGACGGCGATCGAGTCCTGGTGTCCCGAGCCTGGTGTCCGGGTTCTCCGTCCGAATGAGGTGAGGAACGCACGATGGATCGGGTGCTCCCGCGAAGTCGCCCGGAAGTGCGAACTGCCGGGGGGCCGACGCCGTCGCCGGTCCGTGCCCGGTTCTCCTCGGCGGCGAAGCCGAGCGGCGGTGCGGGGGAGCGGGGTCCGGGTGGTGGCGTCGTTGCTTCGGGATACCCGACGAGTCTGGCGGCCGACCCCGGCGAAAGCGGACAGGGAGAGCCCGGCGGGAACTGACACGCGGCTGAGCGCGGCCGGTCCTGGGAGGGCGGGTCATCTTCCGTGAGGCGTGCTCCGAGTGCGGAAGCACCGGAGCGGAGGTGCGATGCGCGCCCGCGGTCCGTGCGGCGCGCTGCCGGTCTGCGCCGTCCTCTGCGATACGGGAACCCGGAACTCGGGACCCGGAACGCGCGGTGCAGGGAAGCGCGCTCGGCGAAGTCTCGAGCCCGCGGTCCGGGAGACCCGAGCGCCCATCGGGGAGTCTCGCCGGGCCGCGCAGCGATGCGGAGCGGCGCGACGATTTTGGCAGCCCGTGAAACCGCCCGTTTCGGAGGGGGAACGATCCCGCTCTGAATCCGCACGCCAAAGGCCTGAAATCACGGTTCTGAGCGCCCCGAATTGATAGGCTGGGGTGTGAACGTGTCCGGGCCGGAAATCCAGCCTGAGACGATCTTTGGAGAGTGTGACTCGCAGCATGACTGATGAACAGGCTACGGCCGCGGAAGACTACGGTGCCGGAGCGATCCAGGTGCTCGAGGGCCTCGAGGCGGTGCGCAAGCGCCCGGGCATGTACATCGGATCCACCGGACCCCGTGGCCTGCACCACCTGGTGTACGAGATCGTCGACAACTCGGTCGACGAGGCGCTCGCCGGTTTCTGCGACACCATCGACGTGACGATTCTCGAGGACGGCGGCGTCCGGGTTATCGACAACGGACGCGGGATCCCGGTGGATCCGCACTCGTCGGACCCGAACAAGTCGACCGTCGAGGTCGTGCTGACCGTGCTGCACGCCGGTGGCAAGTTCGGCGGCGGCGGCTACGCCGTCTCCGGCGGCCTGCACGGCGTCGGTTCGTCGGTCGTGAACGCGCTCTCGTCACGCTTCGAGGTCGAGGTCAAGCGTCAGGGTTTCACGTGGAACATGGCGTTCGACGGCAGTGTGCCGACCGGGCCGCTGGTGCAGGGGGAGCCGTCCGAGGAGACCGGCACCACGATCACCTTCTGGCCCAGCGCCGAGATTTTCGAGACCATCGAGTTCGACTATCAGACGCTGCGCACGCGATTCCAGCAGATGGCGTTCCTCAACAAGGGCCTCAAGATCATGCTGACCGACCTGCGTCCGCAGGAGCCGGTGGAGAACGAGGACGGCGAGCTCGTCGCCCCGGCGCCGCCGCATGACGAGTTCCTGTACGAGAAGGGCATCGAGGACTACGTCCACTACCTGAACTCGGCGAAGCGGGCGGAACTCGTGCACGACGAGATCATCTCCTTCGAGCTCGAAGACACCGAGCGCAAGATCTCGGCCGAGATCGCGATGCAGTGGACGACGGCCTACACCGAGAGCGTCCACACCTACGCGAACACCATCAACACGCACGAGGGCGGCACGCACGAGGAGGGCTTCCGCGCTGCGCTGACGACCCTCGTCAACCGCTACGCGCGCGAGAAGAACATCCTTCGCGAGAAGGACGACAACCTCTCCGGCGACGACGTGCGCGAGGGCCTCACGGCGGTCATCTCGGTCAAGCTGGGGGAGCCCCAGTTCGAGGGCCAGACCAAGACGAAGCTCGGCAACACCGAGGCCAAGGCGTTCGTGCAGAAGGTCGTCGGCGATCAGCTCGGCGACTGGTTCGAACGCAACCCCGGCCCGGCCAAGGACATCATCCGCAAGGCGATCCAGGCGGCCACTGCCCGCCTCGCCGCCCGCAAGGCGCGCGAGACCGCGCGCCGCAAGGGGCTGCTCGAATCCGGCGGCATGCCCGGCAAGCTGTCGGACTGCACCAGCAAGGATCCGACGATCTCCGAGATCTTCATCGTCGAGGGCGACTCGGCCGGTGGCTCCGCGAAGACCGGCCGGAACCCCCACACGCAGGCGATCCTGCCGCTCCGCGGCAAGATCCTGAACGTGGAGAAGGCCCGCCTCGACCGCGCGCTGAACAACACCGAGGTCCAGGCGATGATCACCGCGTTCGGCGCGGGAATCGGCGAGGAGTTCGACCCCGAGAAGGCGCGCTACCACAAGATCGTGCTCATGGCCGACGCCGACGTCGACGGCCAGCACATCACCACGCTGCTGCTGACGCTGCTGTTCCGCTACATGCGGCCGCTCATCGACCTCGGCTACGTCTACCTCGCGCAGCCCCCGCTGTACCGCATCAAGTGGGCGAACGCCGAGCACGAGTACGTGTTCAGCGACGCCGAGCGGGACGAGCGTCTCGCCGCAGGATCCCAGGCCGGCCGCCGCCTCGTGAAGGAGAGCGGCGTGCAGCGGTACAAGGGCCTCGGCGAGATGAACCACGAAGAGCTGTGGGACACGACCATGAACCCCGAGACCCGCACCCTGCTGCAGGTCACCATGGAGGACGCCGCGACCGCCGACGAGATCTTCGCCACCCTGATGGGCGAGGACGTCGAGGCGCGCCGCAGCTTCATCCAGCAGAACGCGAAGGACGTGCGTTTCCTTGACATCTGAGAACGAGACCCCCGACGTGGACGACACCACCGGCGCCGAGAGCACCGTCGAGCTGGACGAGACCGGCAAGCCCATCGAGGCCAACCACGGGCGCATCGACCAGGTCGATCTGCAGCTCGAGATGCAGCGTTCCTACCTCGACTACGCCATGAGCGTGATCGTGGGTCGTGCGCTGCCCGACGTGCGCGACGGCCTGAAGCCCGTGCACCGCCGTGTGATCTACACGATGTACGACGGCGGATACCGCCCCGACAAGGCCTTCTCGAAGTGCACCCGCGTGATCGGCGACGTGATGGGCCAGTTCCACCCGCACGGCGACATCGCGGTGTACGACTCGCTCGTCCGCCTCGTCCAGCCGTGGTCGCTGCGCTACCCCTGGCCCTCGGCCAGGGCAACTTCGGTTCGCCCGGCAACGACGGCGCAGCAGCCCACCGATACACCGAGACCAAGATGTCCCCGCTCGCCATGGAGATGGTGCGCGACATCGACGAGGACACGGTCGACTTCCAGGACAACTACGACGGTCGCACGCAGGAGCCCACGGTGCTCACGGCGCGGTTCCCGAACCTCCTGGTCAACGGCTCCGTCGGCATCGCGGTCGGCATGGCGACGAACATCCCCCCGCACAACCTCCGCGAGGTCTCCGAAGCCGCGATCTGGCACCTGGAGCACCCGGAGGCGAGCCGCGAGGAGCTGCTCGAAGCGCTCATGGCGCGGGTCAAGGGCCCCGACTTCCCGACGGGCGCGCAGATCCTCGGCACGAAGGGGATCCGCGAGGCCTACCGGACGGGCCGCGGATCCATCACCATGCGCGCGGTGGTCAACATCGAGGAGATCCAGGGCCGTACCTGCCTCGTCGTCACCGAGCTGCCCTACCAGGTCAACCCCGACAACCTCGCGGTGAAGATCGCCGACCTGGTCAAGGAGAACAAGGTCCAGGGCATCGCCGACATCCGCGACGAGACGAGCGGCCGCACCGGCCAGCGCCTCGTGATCGTGCTCAAGCGCGACGCGATCGCGAAGGTCGTGCTGAACAACCTGTACAAGCACACGCAGCTGCAGGAGAACTTCGGCGCGAACATGCTCGCCATCGTCGACGGCGTGCCGCGCACGCTGGCGCTCGACGGCTTCATCACGGCCTGGGCGAAGCACCAGATCGAGGTCATCGTCCGGCGCACCGAGTTCCGCCTGAAGAAGGCCGAGGCCGAGGCCCACATCCAGCGCGGCTACCTCAAGGCGCTCGACGCGCTCGACGAGGTCATCGCCCTGATCCGCCGGTCGCCGACGGTCGAGGAGGCCCGCGAGGGCCTCATGAGCCTGCTCGGCGTCGACCAGATCCAGGCCGATGCCATCCTCGGCCTGCAGCTGCGCCGCCTCGCGGCGCTCGAACGGCAGAAGATCCTCGAGCTCGCGGCGAAGCTCGAGGCGCAGATCGCCGAGTACCAGGGGATCCTGGCCTCGCCCGAGGAGCAGCGCGGCATCGTGGTCACCGAGCTCGGCGAGCTCGTCGCCAAGTACGGCGACGAACGGCGCTCGACGATCCTGCACGGCTTCGACGGCGAGATGTCGATGGAGGACCTGATCCCCGAGGAGGAGATGGTCGTGACCGTCACCCGGGGCGGGTACATCAAGCGCACGCGCATCGACAACTACCGCACGCAGCACCGCGGCGGCAAGGGCGTCAAGGGAGCGGCGCTGCGCGCCGACGACATCGTCGAGCACTTCTTCGTCACCACGACCCACCACTGGCTGCTGTTCTTCACCAACACGGGCCGCGTCTACCGTGCGAAGACGTACGAGGTGCCCGAGGGCGGCCGGGACGCGAAGGGCCAGCACCTCGCGAACCTGCTCGCGCTGGCGCCCGACGAGTCGGTCACGCAGATCCTCGACCTCCGCGAGTTCGAGGCGGATCGGTTCCTGGTCCTCGCGACCCGCGACGGCCTCGTCAAGAAGACGGCGCTGACCGAGTACGACACGAACCGCACGGGCGGCATCATCGCGATCAAGCTCCGCGACGAGGACGAGCTCGTCTCCGCCCTGATCGCGGAGTCCGACGACGATGTGCTGCTCATCTCGAAGCACGGCATGTCGGTGCGCTTCACCGCGTCCGACCAGGCGCTCCGCCCGATGGGCCGCTCGACGAGCGGCGTGCGCGGCATGAACTTCCGCGACGGGGATCAGCTGCTGCAGGCGTCGCGGATCACCGAGGGCGGATACGTGTTCGTCGTCACCGAGGGGGCTACGCCAAACGCACCGCGGTCGATGAGTATCGCGTGCAGAACCGCGGCGGCTTCGGCATCAAGGTGGCGAAGCTCGACGAGGCGCGCGGCGACCTGGTCGGCGGCTTCATCGTCGACGAGGGCGACGAGGTGCTCGCGGTGCTCGCCAGCGGCAAGGTCGTCCGCTCCAACGTCGCCGAGGTTCCCGCCAAGGGCCGGAACACGATGGGAGTCGTCTTTGCGAGATTCCCAGAGCGGGACCGTATTATTGGCATCGCGCGAAACACGGAGCGCGGTCTCGACGACGCCGAGGCCGAGAGCGCGGCCGGTGAGCCGGCCGAGACCGATGCTGCGGAGCACGCAGAAGACAAGGAAAACCTGAATGAGTAACACTGTCGCCGACAAGCTGGCACGAAAGACCCGCAAGAAGGCGCCGTCCAAGCAGGTACGCCTCAAGCTCGTGTACGTCGACTTCTGGTCGGCCGTGAAGTTCTCCTTCCTGGTGTCGGTCTGCTGGGCCATCGTCGGGATCGTGGCGACGGTGCTCGTCTACCTCGTGCTGGTGCAGACGGGCCTGCTGGCCAAGGTCGACTCCCTGTTCATGGACGTCGTGGGCGACAAGAACAGCCTCATGACCTACCTGGGCTTCCCGCAGGTCTTCGGGTTCTCGGTCGTGGTCGGGATCCTGAACATCATCGTGGGTACCGCGCTCGGCGCGGTCGCCTCGCTGATCTACAACCTCCTCACCCGCATCGTCGGCGGTTTCCAGCTGGGCTTCACCAGCAACTGATCGACGCACGGGCTGCAGATCGCGGGCCCCGACGACCCTGCTGGTCGTCGGGGCCCGCGCCGTTTCCCAGCGCGGCACGCGGAGCGGAGTCGACCGATTTGTGTTTTCGGGGAGTGTCCGTGTAAAGTCGTTTCTTGGTCAAGGGGCTATAGCTCAGGCGGTTAGAGCGCTTCACTGATAATGAAGAGGTCCCAGGTTCAAGTCCTGGTAGCCCCACCGAACGGCTCGCGAGAGTCGTTCCGGGTCCTTAACTCAGTTGGTAGAGTGCCTGCTTTGCAAGCAGGATGTCGGGAGTTCGATTCTCCCAGGATCCACGGAAAACGCCCCCGGTTCGCGCCGGGGGCGTTCTGCGTTTCCGGGCGTACGGTGGCGGGGCGCGGCGTCCTCTCGTCGCGGGGCGGCTCGGCATCGGAGCGGCGCAGCCTAGTGCGGGAGCGGACGATCTTCAATATTGAATCGAACCGTCCCCGGCTACTAGAAAGGGGAGGGCACTGAGCCCGCCCCGGTCACGAGCCGGGGTACTCCTTCGAGAGGATCCTCAACGATGAGATCATCATTCCGTCAGCGTTCCATCCGGGCGGCCGTCTGCACCGCAGCGGCGATCGGCCTCCTGGTGGGCTCGGCGACCACCGCCACCGCGGCCGTCGCGGAGCCCTCCACCCCGGTTCCGGTGAATCCGCCGGACGGCACCGTCATGAGCTACGTGGTGAATGCCGGCAAGGCGAACCCGGGCCAGGTGCGCAAGGTCGAGAAGGCCGTCGCCGAGGCGGGCGGCGTCGTCGTCCAGACCTGGCCGGAGATCGGCGTCGTGGTCGCCCAGAGCGACCGCGCCGCGTTCCGCGACCGGGTCAAGGCCGCCGGCAAGAACGCAGTCGAGTCGGTCGGGGCGACCCGCACCGTCGAAGTCTCGGATCGGGTCCAGGGTCCGCAGGTGCCCTGGGGTCCCGGCGCTTCCGGCTGGAAGCAGGGCGGCAAGAACAAGCGCGTCGACGTCGACGAGCCCACCACGCCGGTGCCCGCGAAGGCCGGCGACGCCATGGAGGCCCAGCAGTGGGACATGGCCATGATCAAGTCCGACCAGGCGAACGCGGTCACCGACGGCAGCCGCGAGGTGCTCGTCGGCGTGCTCGATTCCGGCATCGATCCGCAGCACTCCGACCTGGCGCCGAACATCGACGTCGCGAACTCGGTGAACTGCACGGTCGGCGGACGGCCCGACCAGAGCGCGGGCGGCTGGGAGCCGACCACTTCCGACCACGGCACGCACGTGGCCGGCACCATTGCGGCGGCGCGCAACGGCACGGGCATCGTCGGCGTCGCACCGAACGTGCGCCTCGCATCCGTGAAGGTCGTGAACGACGACGGCTTCATCTATCCGGAGTACGCGATCTGCGGCTTCATGTGGGCCTCGCAGCGCGGCATGGACGTGACGAACAACAGCTACTACGTGGATCCCTTCGAGTTCTGGTGCGACGACCAGCCGGATCAGGCCGCGGTGCGCGAGGCGATGGCCCGCGCCGTGAACTGGTCCTCCTCGCGCGGTGTGGTCAACGCGGCCGCCGCGGGCAATTCGGGTCTCGACCTGACCGTGAACACGCGGGACGAGGGCAGCCCCAACGATGCCCCGGCGCCGACGCCGCGCACCATCAACCAGGGCTGCAAGGACATCCCCGCGCAGATCCCCGGCGTCGTCACGGTCTCCTCGGTCACGCAGACCGGTCAGCTCTCCTACTTCTCGAACCGCGGGCTCGGCGAGATCGACGTGGCCGCCCCCGGATCGCGGATCCTGTCGACCCTGCCCGGCGGTGGATACGGCCTGAAGAGCGGTACCTCGATGGCGACGCCGCACGTCGCGGGCGTGCTCGCCCTGATGAAGTCCGCGCACCCGAACCTGACTCCGGCGCAGCTGACGGCGAAGCTCAAGGCGGATGCGACCCCGACGCCCTGCTCGGCGCCCGAGCGCGGCGCCGGCCCGGCCTGCGTGGGCACGACGGCGCAGAACAGCTACTTCGGCTCGGGCCTCGTGAACGCGCTGAAGGCGGTGCAGTAGGGGAGCGAAACCCCGACCGGCGGGGCCGGGATCGCCGTCCGGCGGTCCCGGCCCCGTTGCGCGTTCACGTCCCGTCGGTGCGGCCGGGACGGTCGCGTCGTGGTCCGCGCACCCGCAGGTAGCGCCGGACGGGCCGGAACGCGAGCGCGGCGAAGACGAGCGCGGAGGCGACCCACGGGATCCAGGGATCGTCGTCGTTCGTTGGCAGCAGGAAGAACAGCGCCGCGAGCCCGCCGCAGACGAGCAGCGCGAGCGCGAGCAGCAGCTCGGGAAGCAGGCCGGGCAGCGGCTCCGGGGGACGCTGCGGCATTGCGGCAGCTCCCTCGCTGGACGATCCATCGACGGTCGATCGCCCGGGCGATGTGCCACCGGATCGCTGATCCGCCGCGATCCGGCGCAACAGCGCGATCACGGCGGCGCCGGCACCCAGCACGGTCAGTGCGACGACCGCGAAGAACAGCGGACCGTGCGCGAGGCCCAGGGGCCGCTCCCAGCACCACAGGACCGCTGCACCGACGGCCCCGAGGCCCAGGCCCGCCCCGGCGACCCAGCGCGGGTTCATGGACGTGCGGCGGCTGTGGTGCTGCGGCACAGTCTCTCCTTCGGGATCGGGGCGTGGACGAAACGGAGGAGCGGGCATCTCGATCGTAGCGAGAGTTGGGACCACAACAGGGGCGAGACATCGAGCAAGTCGGAATCAGAGACGAGTTATTCCGACTTAGGTGGTCTAAGGTGAAAAACAAGAGGTGAGGATCTGACTTGGGGAGCGTGAGATGTGGACGGCTTAACCGAGGACGAGGAACCCCGATTCGTCGTGTCGATCGAGAGCCATGCATCGGAGACCGTGGCTTGGCGTCAGCGGCGAAAGGGGGCTCTCGCGAAGATCAGGCCGTTCGCGAGATCGTCGTTAGTCTCCCACCGAAAATCGGTGACTACGAACCGCAGCAGCCCCCGGCAATCGTGTCAGAAGCCGACGAAGCACTCGGCGCGATCGCTCGACTCGACTCCACACACGGATCGCATCTCGCTGCGCTCTCAATGCTGCTGCTGCGTGCTGAATCGGTCGCTTCTTCGAAGATCGAGCAGGTCGAGGCGTCGATGGAGGACTTCGCCAGAGCTTCCCACGGAACGAAGGCAAACGCCTCGGCGACGATGATGGTGGCCTCGGCGAACGCCCTTGACCGGCTCATCCATTCGGTTGGCTTCGACCGCCCCATCACGCTCGACAACGTTTTGGCGGCGCACCGGATCCTGATGGAGAGCGATCCGGTCGAACGACACTATGCGGGGCGCCTGCGCGACATGCAGAACTGGATCGGGGGATCCGACTACTCACCCCTCGGAGCACTGTACGTTCCGCCCCCGCCGGAGACTGTTCCGGGGTACTTGGAAGACCTGCTGGAGTTCGCGAATCGCGATGATGTTCCCGTTCTCGTCCAGGCTGCGGTGGTACATGCCCAGTTCGAATCGATCCACCCCTTCACCGATGGGAACGGACGGATCGGGCGTGCTCTGATCAACACGGTTCTGCGTCGACGCGGAACGACGGCCAGCGTGGTGATTCCGATCGCCTCAGCACTCGTGGCCAGGCGAGAGACGTACTTCGATGTGCTGACCGAGTACCGTCAGGGGGACGTCGGGCCGATAATTCGTGCGATCGCGCAGGCGGCGCGCAGTTCGGCGCAGGAATCGACGACCTCGGCACGCAGACTCGCCGAGATGCCCGGGCAGTGGAGCGACGCCTACGCGGAGACTCACGGAAGGTCTCCGCGAGCGGGGAGTGCCGCGCGCAAGATCCTTGAACGGCTTCCGCGTGAGCCCTTCTTCACGACTGAGGACATGGAAGACACCATCGGAGGCGCCGCTTCATCCGTATACCGGGCGATCGAGCTGCTGGTGGAAGCGGAGATCCTGCGTCCGCTGACGCAGCGGAAGCGGAAGCAGGTGTGGTGCGCCGGATCGATCATCGACGAGCTCGAGGACCTCGGCGCGCGAGTCGCACGAAGTACGGTTCGGGAGCCGGTGTGGAGCGAGCTGCAGCGGCAGATCGCAATCAACTGGGCGAAAATCGCTGGCGGTGGGATTGATCCTGCAGTCATACGCGCGGTCATGCCGGAGTCCGTGCAGGAACTGTACAAGACGGTCTCAGCCGGACTCTTCGCGAGCATGGGAATGCCGACTCCCATTTCTCTCCCGTCAGTGGGATTCGATCTCGAGAAGAACCGGAGGCACATTGGTGTGCCGATCGCTCCGATAGCGAGCCTTCCCGCTTCGGTCACCGAGGCGCTCGAGGCCATTCGTGCGGCTCAGTCCTTCGTTGGATCAGAAGAGGATGAGAAGAGCAGGAAGAGGATCACAGACGTTTCTGATGACATAGGTACCGATGCCGAAGGATGAAACCCACTCCTACACTGGCGATATGACGCACGACGCGCACGCCTGGCAGCCCGACGTCCTCGGTCCGGGTTTCGCGCAGCGCACGATCCCGCTCGGGGAGGACGACGAGGGGCCGCTCGTCGCGACCCTCGTGCGATCGCTGCCCGGCACGGTGCCCTTCACCGATCGGCTGGCCGGCCGCTCGCGGATCGTGCACCCCCTCGCAGGCGTCGATGTGCTCTACGTGCACGGCTGGTCGGACTACTTCTTCCAGCGCGAGCTCGCCGCGTTCTTCACGGGCCGCGGAGCGCGCTTCTTCGCGCTCGACCTCCGCAAGTACGGGCGCAGCCTGCGGCCGGGGCAGACGCCGGGCTTCATCGAGGACCTTGCGCAGTACGACGCCGAGATCGGTGCGGCGCTCGAGATCATGGGGGCCGAGCCCGCGAACGGGGGCGCCGCGTCGTTCGGCGGGAGGCCCCGGCGACTGCTGCTCATGGGCCACTCGACCGGTGGTCTGATCCTCAGCCTGTGGGCCGACCGGCACCCCGGCGTGGCCTCGGGGCTGCTGCTCAACAGCCCGTGGCTCGAGTTCCAGCTGCCGGGCAGGATCCGGGCGAGCATCGCGCCGCTCGTCGATCTCAGCGCCCGGTTCAATCCGCGCGAGTCCGCGCCGCAGTTGGACTTCGGCTACTACACGCGGGCGCAGCGAGCAGTCGCCGACGCGGATCACCCGCTCGAGGTGAACACCGAATGGCGGCCGGAGCAGGCAATGGCGGTGCACGCGGGCTGGCTGCGCGCGATCCTGCGCGGTCACAGCGAGGTCGTCGAGCGCGGACTGCGCATCACGGCCCCCGTCGGCGTGCTGCTGTCGCGCCGGTGGATCTCGCCGCTGCGCTGGAGCGAGGAGCTGACGAGCGTCGACTCGGTGCTCGACGTCGACGAGATCGCGCGCGCGGCCACCCGGCTCGGACCCACCGTGACGATCGAGCGGATCGACGGCGCCCTCCACGACGTGTTCCTCTCGCGGCCGGGCGTGCGGGAGGAGGCCTACCGGCGACTCGAGGCATGGCTGCGCGGCTGGATCGCCGAGATCGGCTGAGCATCGGCCCTCGCGCGAGACAGTAGGCTCAGCACTATGGATATGCGGGTGGCGGCCTACGCGGTGATCGAGCGGCGCGGCTCGATCCTGCTCACGCACTGGCGCCGGGGTCGTATGCACGGGTGGACCCTGCCGGGCGGCGGCATCGAGAACGGCGAGGACCCGCAGCAGACGGTGGTGCGCGAGGTGCTCGAAGAGACCGGGCTCACGGCGAAGACGGGCAAGCTCCTCGGGGTCGACTCGCGGGTGATGATCCGCGAGGAGGTCGAGGACGGGCAGGATCCGCAGCTGCACACGATCCGGATCGTCTATCGCGCGACCGTCGCCGACGGCCCGCTGCGGCACGAGGTCGACGGGTCCTCCGATGAGGCGCGCTGGGTGCCGATCCGCGAGATCCGGTCGCTCAAGACGCTCTCGCTCGTGCAGACCGGGCTGCGCATGGCGGGCATCTCGCTGCGCGGTGCGAACGGCCGGGCGGGATCCCGGCGGTCCCGGCGCTCCGGTGGTGGTGCGGGCAACGGCGCCGCGGCCGCAGGCAACCGTGGATCGCAGCCGAAGAAGGCTGCGGCGGATCCGCAGCAGGGCGGCGAGAACGCTCCGAAGGGCCTCGCGACGAAGACCGCGGCTCCCCGGGGCTCCGGGCAGCAATCCGGCGCTGCGAGGTCGGGCGGACCGCGCCGGGCACAGAAAACAGGTGGGCTCCGCACCGCGGAACCCACCCGGAAGCCCGACTCGGCGACCGATTAGCCGGGCGCCGGGTCCGGCCTACTCGCCGGACTCGGGAGCCACCCAGAGCTCGTCGTCGCTGCGGAACGCCTGCCACAGGGTGTAGCCGACGCCCACCGCCGCGGCGATGCCCAGGCCGAGGGCGATGAACCCGCCGGCGCCGCGCTTCTTCTTCTGCGGGGCCAGGAGGCCGCGCTTCTCGCCGAAGCGGCGCACCTGCTTCGCGCCCTCGGCGTTCTCGAGCTGCTCGAGCGTCCGCACCGTGCTGGCGAGCGCACCGGCGACGAGCGGCGCCGTGGCGCGGCGCACCTGCTCGGATGCGCGGCGGGCGGCGAGGATGCCCCGATCGACCTGCGGCCGAACGGTGGTCATGGCCTCGTTCACCCGCGGGGCCAGGTGCTCGTCGCTCAGGCGACGGGCCTGGGAACCGGCGGCCTGCAGCACCTCCCCGGCGTGGCCGAGCACGATGCGCTGCTCGTCGAGCACGTCTTGCGCGTGGTTGCGCAGTCGACGCAGCTCGCGACGGTTCTTGCGAGTGAGTGACATGGGAACCTCCGATGCTTCCGCAGGGTCGCGTGCCACCCACGCTACACCGAAGCGACGCACAGTGCCTCCCAAAGCGCTGGCCGTAGAATTACTGCCATGACTCTTCACACTGCGGTCGCGACCGTTCACACCAACCACGGCGACATCGTCATCAACCTCTTCGGCGACCACGCTCCGAAGACCGTCAAGAACTTCGTCGACCTGGCGAACAAGGGCTTCTACGACGGGGTCATCTTCCACCGCATCATCAAGGACTTCATGATCCAGGGCGGCGACCCGACCGGCACCGGTACGGGCGGGCCCGGCTACACCTTCGACGACGAGATCCACCCGGAGCTCCGCTTCACCGAGCCCTACCAGCTGGCCATGGCCAACGCGGGCAAGCGCCCCGACATGACGGGCCGCCTCGCGGGCACCAACGGCTCGCAGTTCTTCATCACCACGATCGCTCCGGCGTGGCTGGACGGCAAGCACACCATCTTCGGCGCGGTCGCCGACGATGCTTCGAAGGCCGTCGTGGACGCCATCGAGGGCGTGCAGACCGGTGCGATGGATCGCCCCGTCGAGGACGTCGTCATCACCGGCGTCGACATCGTCGAGGCCTGAGGCGTGAGCTCGGGCGGGTCGCGGCCGGAGTTCGGCGAGCGCGCGGAGTACGGTCCGAACGACGTCTGCTATCGGCATCCCGACTCGCCCAGCTTCACCCTCTGCCAACGCTGCGGTCGCACCATCTGCGCGCAGTGCCAGACGAACGCCCCCGTCGGCGTGCTGTGCCCCGAGTGCATGCGCGAGCTCCGCGGGGGCGCTCGCGCGTCCGGGCTCGGCCCGGGGCGCACGCAGCACCGCGCCGCCCGCAGGGTCACGGTGATGGGCCGGCGGCTCGCGGCGACCGACGCACCCGTGGTCACCTACGGGATCATGATCGCCTGCGTGGTGGTGTGGGCGCTGCAGATGCTCATCCCGGGATTCACGCAGGAGCTCTGGTTCGCCCCGGCGCACGCGCTGCCCCAGATGTACGAGCCGTGGCGTTTCGTGACGGCGATGTTCACGCACTCCACGGGCAGCATCTTCCATATCCTCTTCAACATGCTGACGCTGTGGCTGTTCGGGCGCAATCTCGAACAGCTGCTCGGCCGGATGCCGTTCCTCTGGCTCTACCTCTTCTCGGGCATCGGCGGTGCGATCGGCTCGATGCTGTGGGCCTACGCCGATCCGGCAGCGGTCGTCGTGCCGACGGTCGGGGCCTCCGGTGCGATCTTCGGCGTCATGGGTGCGACGCTCGTGGCGTTCCGCGCGGCCGGCGTCAGCATCACCTCGCTCGCGGTGCTCATCGCGATCAACGTCGGCATCGGGTTCATCCCGGGGAACAGCGTCTCCTGGCAGGCCCATCTCGGCGGCCTCGCCGTGGGCGCGCTCACGATGTGGGTCCTCGTGCAGACCCGCGGCCCGCGTCGCAGGGGGCGCGGATCGGTGGATTGATCGGCATCGCCGCGCTGCTCATCGGTCTCACGTTCGCCTACTTCGTCGTGTCGCCGGTCCCGTCCCAGGCTCTGTTCTGACCTGGTCAGGGCGCGATTCCGAGATCCTGCACCCCGAAAAATCACACCGGTGTAGTTCCTCCCCAGTTGGGGAGAAAACTGTGGATAAGTCTGGGTGTTAACGCTCCTGACGAGTGTGGTTCGGGCCCGGACCCGACGGAGACCGATACGAAAAGGCCGCCCACTGCATCTCAGGATGCGGCGGGCGGCCTTTTCGTATCGGTGGGGGCTACTTCCACCAGGGGGTCATGAGGAAGCCGACGAGCACGAGGCCGAAGCCGACGAAGATGTTGGCCTGACCGAGCATGGGGATCGGGAGCTGCAGCGAGGAGCTGGTGATGTAGTAGAGCACGATCCAGAGCAGACCGAGCAGCATGAAGCCGAACATGACCGGCTTGAACCAGACCGGGTTCGGGGCGTCCTCGCGGGCCTCGCGCGCTTCGGCACGGGTGCGCGTCACCTGGGACGCCTTGCGCTTGCTCACATCTTTTGCAGCTGCTGCCATGCCCAAGAGTCTATCCGGTAACCGGCGGGGACCCGCTGATATTCCCGTTCGCACTAAAGGTGCCGAAGACACTAAGATGGATCGCGGAGGTTAAAGTCATCATGACCAGAAGTTCCGGGATCGACGTGGCCGTGTCCACCGCGATCCTCACCCTGCGCCGGACCGAGCGCGGCGTCGTGCTCTCGCTGCCGCTCGTGCGCCGCACTCGCGAACCGTTCGCCGATCGCTGGGCGCTGCCGGGCGGCTGGCTGACCGCGACCGAGGCGCCGGTGGGCGCCGCGGCACGCACGCTCGCCGAGACGACGGGCCTCGCGCCCAGCTACCTGGAGCAGCTCTACGCCTTCGGCGCCGTCGATCGCTCACCCAGCCGCGTTGTGTCGATCGTCTACTGGGCGCTGCTGCGCTCCGACCAGGTCGACGCGCAGAGCGCCGAGTACCGGCGCACGGGCCTCGCACCCGAGAACGTCCGCTGGTTCGATGCCGACGACCTGCCGCCCCTGGCGTTCGACCACGCGCAGATCATCGAGTACGCGCTGTGGCGCCTGCGCAACAAGGTCGGCTACAGCCGAGTCGCCCAGGGCTTCCTGCCCGAGGAGTTCACGCTCGCCGAACTGCGCGAGGCCGTCGAGACGATCCTCGGTCGCAGGCTCGATCCGGCGAACTTCCGCCGCCAGGTCGAGTCGAGCGGCACGCTGATCGCCACCGACGACTTCCGCACCGGGAACCACCGGCCCGCGCGACTCTACCGATCCAGCCCCGACGCCGAGCTGGCCGACCGCGGCCCCCTCTCCTCCGAAGAAATGAGCCTCCGATGAGCACCCCAGTCTCCCTCGATCCCTCCGTCGACCACCGGATCCTCGAACTCGTCGGTGCGGGCGACGACGGCGTCTGCAGCACCGATCTGGCCGCGGGGCCGTGGACCTTCGACGCGGTCCCCGGCTACGGCCCGGGATCGTCCATGGGCGATGTGATCCCGACGGGTTCGCCCCGGCAGGGCGAACTGCCCGCGGCATACCGGGAGGCCGACGAGGCCGAGCTGGAGGCGCGGATCCTTGCCGCGCGCGAGACCCTGGGCGACCGGGTCGTCGTGCTCGGGCACTTCTATCAGCGCGAGGAGGTCGTGCGGCACGCGGACTACGTCGGCGACTCCTACCAGCTCGCCGTCGCGGCGAAGCGGCACCCCGAGGCCGAGGCGATCGTGTTCTGCGGGGTGCACTTCATGGCGGAGACCGCCGACCTGCTCTCGGGCCCCGAGCAGGCCGTGATCCTGCCCAACCTCGCGGCCGGCTGCTCGATGGCCGACATGGCCGACATCGATCAGGTCGAGGAGTGCTGGGAACAACTCGCCGAGGTGCTCGGCCCGCTCGATGCGCCGGACGCCGACGGGCTCCTTCCGGTGGTCCCGGTCACGTACATGAACTCCTCGGCCGCCATCAAGGGCTTCGTGGGCCGCAACGGCGGGATCGTGTGCACCTCGTCGAACGCGCGGACGGTGCTCGAGTGGGCGTTCGCGCGCGGACGCCGCGTGCTGTTCTTCCCGGATCAGCACCTGGGCCGCAACACCGCGAAGGAGATGGGCGTCGGACTCGACCGCATGCCCATGTGGAACCCGCACCGCCCGTTCGGCGGCTCCTCGGCCGAGACGCTGCGCGACGCGCGCGTGATCCTGTGGCATGGCTTCTGCTCGGTGCACCGCCGGTTCACGACCGCGCAGATCGACCGGGCCCGCGCCGAGCACCCCGGGGTCCGCGTGATCGTGCATCCCGAGTGCCCGATGGAGGTCGTCGACGCCGCCGATGAGGCCGGGTCCACCGCCTACATCCGCGAGGCGATCGAGGCGGCGACCGAACCCGCGACCTTCGCGATCGGCACCGAGATCAACCTGGTGCGGCGCCTCGCGGCGCAGCACCCGCAGCACGAGATCTTCTGCCTGGATCCCGTCGTCTGCCCCTGCTCCACGATGTACCGGATCCACCCCGGGTATCTCGCCTGGGTGCTGGAGGAGCTCGTCGCCGGGCGCACGGTGAACCGGATCGAGGTGCCGCCCGCGGTCGCGGATCCGGCGCGCGTCGCGCTCGAGCGCATGCTGGCTGCGCGGCCGTGAGGGCGGTCGTCGTCGGTTCCGGCGTCGCCGGGTTGACCGCGGCGCTGCGCGCCGACGAGCTGGGCCACGAGGTGGTGCTCGTGACGAAGGGCGCGCTCGTCGACGGGTGCACCGCCGCGGCGCAGGGCGGGATCGCGGGCGCGTACGGGCCGGGCGATTCCCCGGAGCTGCACGCGATCGACACCCTGCGCGCCAGCGCCGGGCACGGGGATCCCGCCGCGGTCGCCGCGCTGACGGCGGGCGCGTGCGCCGCGATCGAGCGCCTCGTCTCGCTGGGAACGCGCTTCGACCGCGACGCGGCGGGTGGCATCGCGCGCGGGCTCGAGGCGGCGCACACCCTGCCGCGCATCGCGCACGCCGGCGGCGATGCGACGGGGGCCGAGATCTCGCGGGCGCTGCTCGATGCGCTGCGCGCACGCCCCCGGGTCGTGCTGCGCACCGGCGCGATGCTCGCCGAGCTGTTGGTGGAACGGGGCGGCGGCGCAGCCCCGCACGTCGCGTACGCGGGATCCGCCTGGTCTCGGGCGAAGAGGTCGAAGCCGACGCGGTGGTGCTCGCCACGGGTGGCGCCGGGCAGCTGTTCTCGCCCACCACGAACCCGGTCGGGGCCACGGGCGACGGGATCGCCGCGGCGCTCCGGGCGGGGGTCCGGGTCGCGGACCTGGAATTCGTGCAGTTCCACCCGACGGTGCTGGCAGCGGGCGAGCCGTTCCTGCTGACCGAGGCGCTGCGCGGCGCCGGCGCTCTGCTGCTGGACGCCGGCGGGCGGAGGTTCCTGCTCGACGAGCATCCCGATGCCGAGCTCGCACCGCGCGACGTGGTGGCGCGCGCGGTGGCCGCCCGTGCCGCCGAGACGGGCGGACCCGTCCGCCTCGATGCGACGGCGCTCGGCGCCGAAGCGCTCGCGCGGCGATTCCCCACGGTGGATCGGGAGCTGCGTCGGCGCGGGATCGACTGGTCCCGCGAGGCCGTTCCCGTGACGCCGGCCGAGCACTACCTGATGGGCGGCGTCGAGACCGACGCCTGCGGTCGCACCTCGCTGCCGGGGCTCTTCGCCGTGGGCGAGACCGCGCGCACCGGCGTGCACGGCGCCAACCGGCTGGCCTCGAACTCGCTGCTCGAGGGAGCCGTGTTCGGCGCACGGGCGGCGGAGGCGCTGGACGACGAGCTCCGGTCGAGCGGGGCACGATGGAACGATCACCGGCCGGACGCGCCGCGCCCCGAGGCAGAGGCCGCGCACGCCGCGGGTCCCACGGCCAGCGCCCCGGCGGGCGGCCCCCGCTTCTCGCGGGGCGCCCTGCAAGCGCTCATGTGGGAGCACGCCGGGCTGCTGCGCACCGGGGCCGGCCTGGCCGAGGCCGCTCGGGTGCTCGACGGCTGGGCGGCCGCGGAGACCGCGAAGGCCGCGAAGGTCGCAGCACCCGCGCCGGGCGACGGGCAGGCCCGGGAGGACGCCAACCTGCTGCGGCTCGCCCGGGCCACCGTCGCCGCGGCTCGCGCCCGCACCGGATCCCTCGGGGCCCACCACCGACTCGACGACGGAGCCGAGGCGCTCCGTCCCGCACCCGAACCGATCGGAGCACGATGATCCCGCAGCCCATTCTGACCCGCACCGTGCAGGCCGCGCTCGAGGAGGACGCGCCCTGGGGCGACCTAACCAGCACGGCGTTCCTGCCCGAGGACGCGCACGCCACGGCGGACCTCGTCGCGCGAGAACCCGGGGTGTTCAGCGGGGGCGACGTGTTCGCGGCGGCGTTCGCCCTCACCGACCCGGGGATCGCCGTCGAGCTGCGCGCGGCCGACGGCTACCGGTTCGGGGCCGGGGAGGCGCTCGCCTCGGTCTCCGGACCGGCCCGCGGGATCCTCACCGCCGAGCGGGTCGCGCTGAACTTCGCCCAGCGCATGAGCGGGATCGCGACGGTCACCGCCGAGTACGCGGCTGCCGTCGCGGGCACCGGCGCGCGCATCGCCGACACCCGCAAGACCACGCCGGGTCTGCGCGCCTTCGAGCGGCACGCGGTGCGAAGCGGAGGCGGCAGCAACCACCGGCGCACCCTGTCGGACGCGGTCATGGCGAAGGACAACCACCTCGCGGTGCTGCGCGCCCGGGGCCTCGACCTCGCCGAAGCGCTGCGCGCCGGCATCGCCCGGCTGCCCCACACCACCCACGTGGTGGTGGAGGTCGACCGGCTCGACCAGATCGAAGCGGCCCTGGCCGGGGGCGCGCACACCGTGATGCTCGACAACTTCTCGCTCGACGACCTCCGGGCGGGTGTCGAGCGCATCGCCGGCCGCGCCCTGGTCGAGGCCTCGGGCGGCGTGCACCTCGGCACCGTGCGCGCCATCGCCGAGACCGGCGTCGACGTCATCTCGGTCGGTGCGCTCACCCACTCGGCCCGCGCGCTCGACCTGGGCCTGGACGTGCGGATCGACTGATGCTCTACGCCGACCACGCCGCGACCTCCCCGATCCGGCCGGAGGTGCTCAACGCCATGCGTCCGGCGCTGACCGGCGCATTCGGCAACCCCTCGAGCCGCCACACGGCCGGCGAAGCGGCGGCCGCGCTGCTCGAGGACGCCCGGCGCCGGGTCGCGCGCGTGCTCGGGGTGCGCACCGGCGACGTGGTCTTCACCGCCGGAGGAACCGAGGCCAACAACCTCGCGCTCAAGGGCATCGCGCTCGGAACCGGGGCGGACCGCGTGCTCACGACGCCGATCGAGCACGAATCGGTCCTCGCCTCCCTCGACTACCTCGAACGGTTCCACGGGGTGCGCGGCACCCGGATCCCCGTCGATCCGACGGGCCGGCTCGCACCGGCGGCGCTCGACGCGGCGCTCGACGCGACGGACGGGCCGGGCAGTCCGGACAGTCCGGCGCTCGTGAGCGTCGCGCACGCGAACAACGAGGTCGGCACCGTGCAGGACGCTGCGGCGCTCGTCGCCGTGGCGCGGCAGCGCGGCGCGCTCGTGCACCTCGATGCCGTGCAGTCGGCCGGATGGCTGGCGCTCGACGGGATCGGCGCCGACGCGGTCTCGATCGCCGGCCACAAGCTCGGTGCGCCGAAGGGGATCGGCGCCCTCGCGGTACGAGGTCGGGTGCCGGTCGAGCCGCTCGTGCACGGCGGCGGGCAGGAGCGCGGACGGCGCTCGGGCACCGAGAACGTCGCGGGAGCGGTCGGGCTCGCCATCGCGCTGGAACTCGCCGAGGCCGAGCGGGAGGCCGTCGTCGCCCGCGTCGGGGACGCGACCGCCCGCTTCGCGCGCGCGGTCCTCCGGCTCGTGCCCGGCGCATCGCCCACGGGAGATCCCGCCTTCGGCGACCCGGCCCGCAGGCTGCCCGCCACGGCGAGCTTCACCCTGGCCGGCGTGAGCGGCGAGTCGGTGCTCCTCGAGCTCGAGCGCCGCGGCATCGTCTCGTCGAGCGGATCCGCGTGCGCCGCGGGCAGCGACGAGCCCTCGCACGTGCTGCTCGCCTGCGGGATCGATCCCGTGGTGGCGCAGACCGCGATCCGCTTCACCTTCGGCCGCGCGCCCGTCGCGGACCCCGAGGGGCTCGCGGCGCTCGTCGCCGCCTCCGTCGAGGCCGTCGTCGGGCGGTGACCGCCGGGCCGGGGACGTTCCGCGAGGACACAGGAGCCGCAAAGGACCCGTGCACGTCGCGCCCGTAGAATGAGCGAATGGTCGATCCCTCCGATTCGCGGCGCGCACGTCGCGAGCAGCGCGCGTCGCAGCCCCGACGCGACCCCGATCTCGACGCCGTGCGCTCGCTCGGCTTCGAGGTCGAGGAGCCGCCCGGGCAGGCGGTTCCGCGCGCGAAGGCCTCCGGCGGAGCGGCCGCGGGCCGGGGCCGCACGCGCCGTCGCGGGCGGCTGAGCCCGCTCACGGTCATCGGCGAGCTCCTGCTCGTCGCAGGCATCGCGGTGTTCGGCTACCTCGTCTGGCAGCCCTGGCACACCGGCCTCGCCGTCGTCGACAAGCAGGCCGGCCTCTCGGCCGACGACTCGGCCAAGTGGCGCGAGCAGGCGGCCGAGCAGCCCAAGTGGGACGGCAAGGTGCCGGTCGTGCCGAAGCCCGAAGCCGCGCAGGTGTTCGGCGTGCTCTACGTGCCCGCCTTCGGCAAGACCTACGCCAACCGGATGGCCGAGACCACCGACTGGTGGACCGTGCTCAACCTCGACGAGAAGGGCATCGGCCACTACGAGAACACGCAGATGCCGGGCCAGCCCGGCAACTTCGTCGTGGCGGGCCACCGCTCGGGCCCGCTCATCAACTCGTTCCGCGAGATCATGAACCTGCGCGTGGGCGATCCGCTGTACGTGGAGACCGCGCAGGGCTGGTACACGTACCGCTTCCGCAACGTCGAGTACGTGCTGCCGAACGAGACCGACGTGCTCAACCCCTTCCCGCGGCTCGAGGGCACCCCGGGCAAGGACCAGATCATGACCCTGACCACCTGCCACCCGAAGCTCGCGGGCAGCGCGGAGCGCGCCATCGGCTACGCGGTGTTCGAGGGCTTCCAGCCCCTGTCCGAGGGCCGCCGGCCGCGCTCGCCAAGGTCAATCCCGAGGTCGCGAAGCAGTCGAAGGATCCGAACGCCCCCGCCGGCAACCCCGTCGAGCACGCGGCCTCGCAGATCGGAAAGGTGGGCTGATGTTCTCCCTGCTCTGGCGCTTCTTCCCCGGCCCCGCGTGGCTCCGCATCATCGTGCTGCTGCTCGTCGCGGCGGCGCTCGTCTTCGTCCTCATCACCTACGTCTACCCGTGGGTCGCCATGCAGCTCTCCACGGAGGAAGTGACGGTCACCTCATGACGCGCATCCTGGTCATCGACAACTACGACAGCTTCGTCTACACCCTGAACGGGTACCTGCAGCAGCTCGGGGCGACGACCCGGGTGATCCGCAACGACGAGGTCGGCCTCGGCGAGCTGGAGCAGCTCGTCGCCGACTACGACGGCGTCCTCGTCTCGCCCGGCCCGGGGACCCCGCCGACGCGGGCGTCTCCATCGGCATGGTCGGCATCGCCCTGCGCACCGGGATCCCGCTGCTCGGCGTCTGCCTCGGCCACCAGGCCATCGCGGAGGCGCTCGGCGCGACCGTGACGCACGCCGAGGAGCTGATGCACGGCAAGGTCTCGCGCGTACGGCATCACGGCGATGCGTTCTTCGCGGGCGTGCCCGAGGAGTTCGATGCCACCCGCTACCACTCGCTCGCGGTCGTCAGCGGTACCGTGCCCGAGGAGCTCACGGTGACGGCCGAGACGGCCGGCGGCGTGATCATGGCGCTCCGCCACCACGAGCTGCCCATCTACGGCGTGCAGTACCACCCGGAGTCGGTGCTCACCGAGGGCGGCTACCAGCAGCTCGGCAACTGGCTCGCGGTCACGGGCGCGGCGAACGCGGCGGAGGTCGCCGCGACGCTCTCGCCGCTGCTCGCGCGCGACTGAGCGCGCCGAGGCGGGCGCTGCGGCTGCTCGGCGGCGCCGGGCGCGGGATCCTCAGTTGATGATCTCGCCGCGCTCGTCGTCGCGGATCGCCGCGAGGCGGTCCCGCCAGCCCTGCAGGGCCTCGGGGCTCAGCCGGGTCCAGTCGTCGACCACGGCGACGATCCGCAGGGGCTCCGTGCTGCGGTACGAGCGCGTCGGGTTCCCCGGGAACTTCTGGTCGGTCACGTTGGGGTCGTCCTCGAACGGCCCCGTCGGCTCCACGAGGTAGACCCGAGGCTCCCCGTCGCCCGCGGCGAGCTCGGCGGCGAGGCCGGCCCCGTCGCGCAGCGCCGTGAAGTAGATGTGGTTCATCACGATCTCGGGCCGATAGTTCGACCGGAATCCCGCGGTCAGCAGCTCGCCGACGGGCAGCTCGGCCTTCGTCCCGTGGAAGAACGGTCCCTCGTCGAGTGCGGCGGTCATCGCCACAGACTACTCCGCCGAACTGCGGAGCACACGCGAGGATCGACCGGGATCGGCGGGGATCAGCCGGCGCAGTAGAAGATCTCGAGCTTGGTGCCCTGCGGCTGCTGACCGGCCGCGGACTGCTCGACGATCGGCAGGTTGGCCGTCTGCGGGCAGGTGTTGCGGGGGTCACCGTGACGTCGAGGCCGAGCCCGCTGAGCAGCGACTTGGCCGCGTCGAGGGACTGGCCCTTCACGTCGGGCACGTTGACGCTGCCGCTCGCGATCGTGATCTGCACGGAATCGCCCGGCTTGAGCCCGGTCCCCACGGCCGGACTGACCGCGAGCACGCGGTCGGCGGGTGCGACCGCGTCGTCCTGCTTCTTGATCACGCCGATGGAGAGGCCGAGGCCCTCGAGCTTCTTCGTGTACTCCGCGACCGAGAGGTTCTGGAAGTCGGGCACGTCGGGCGATACCGGGCCGGTGGAGATGACGACCCGGACCGAGGTGTCGAGATCGATCTTGCTGCCGCCCGCGGGATCGGTGCTGATCACGTGGCCGGCGGCGACCTTGTCGTCGCTCTGCTCGACGGGGACCGCGACGATGCCCATGTCCTTCAGGGTCTTGAGCGCCGTGTCCTTCTCGACGTTCACGAGCTCGGGCGCCTGCCGGGTGTTGCTCGGCTGGATGTCCTTCGGTGCGAGGGTCATGAGCCAGAACACCACGGCGATGATCACCGCGCCGACGGTCAGGATCGCGGCCCAGGTCCACATCACCGGCGGGCGGCTCTGGGTGCGGGTGCCGCCGCCCTCCGACAGCTGGCGCAGGGCGAGCTCGGACTCGGAGACCTCGTCGCCGCCGGAGAACAGCACGTTGGTCTGGTCGTCGGAACCGCCGAGCTTCGGCATGGTGCCGCTGAGTGCGAGCGCGAGCGCTTCGCGGAACTCGGACGCCGACTGGAAGCGGCGGGCGCGATCCTTCGCCAGCGCGTGCAGCACGATGCGCTCGAGCTCCGGCGGGATCGAGGGGTTGCGTTCGGTGGGCGGCTGGGGCCGCTCGCTGACGTGCTGGTAGGCGACAGCCACCGCGGTGTCGCCGCGGAAGGGGACGTCGCCGGCGAGGAGTTCGTAGAGCAGCACGCCGACCGAGTAGAGATCGGTGCGCGCATCGACCGTCTCGCCCTTCGCCTGCTCGGGCGAGAAGTAGGCGGCGGTGCCGAGGATCGCGGTGGTCTGCTGCACCGTCGACGAGGTCTCGGAGACGGCGCGGGCGATGCCGAAGTCCATCACCTTCACCTGCCCACTGCGGGTGATCATGATGTTCGCGGGCTTGATGTCGCGGTGCACGATCCCGGCGCGGTGCGAGTACTCGAGCGCGGTGAGCACGGCGTCGACGACGCGGCACGCCTCGGCGTGCGAGAGCGGGCCCTGGCCGAGCAGCTGGCGCAGGTTCTGCCCGTCGACGAACTCCATGACGATGAACGGCAGCCGCTGCGGGCCGTCGGCGGTCTGGATCAGGTCGTCGCCGGCGTCGAGCACGCGCACCACGCTGGGGTGCGCGAGGCGCGACGCGGACTGCGCCTCCTGCCGGAACCGCAGGCGGAACTGCTCGTCGCCCGCCAGGTTCGCCTTCATCACCTTGATGGCGACCTGGCGACCCAGCTTGGTGTCGGTGCCGCGGTAGACGGTCGACATCCCGCCCTGGCCGATGAACTCGCCGATGGCGTAACGACCGGCGAGGATTCGCTGCTCGCCGACGTCCGTACTCTCGGACATGCTCACCAACCTTCCGTTGCTCGCGATCTTCTCAGTCTAAAGGGAGGATCCTGGGATCCCGGGACGCAGCCCCGGTCGGGCTAGTTCGCCAACGCGGTACCGTTGGCGCCCGTCGTCGCGTCGGATCCGCCGTTCGCGCCGGCGTTCGCGTTCGCGCCGCCCGCCGCCTGCACCTGGATGGTGAGGGTGTCGGAGGCGGGCGAGGTGCGCTGGGCGGGACCCGAGCAGGTGTAGGTGTAGCTCACGGTGAGCGGGCCTGCCGCAGTGCCGGCCTGGATCTGCGCGCTCCCCTGGCTGGGCGAGTTCACGAGCGTGCCGCCGGTCACCTTCACGTCGAAGCTGTCGACGGTGAGGCCCGTGGGGCAGCTCGCCGTGATGCCCTGCACCGCGAAGGTCTGGCCCGTCTGGACCGTCGCGGGACCGGTCGGGGTGCCGGGCTTCGCGGCATCGCCGAACTTGGCGCTGAAGGTCAGCACGATGGCCTCGTCGAACGGCACGTCGTTGCCGGTCGGATTGACCTCGGTGACGGTGTTCACCTTGTCGTCGGGGCCGGGGTTGCCCGCTTCGGTCCTGACGTTCGTGAACCCGATGCCCTCGAGGTAGGCCTTCGCCTCGTCGGCGTTCATCCCGACGAGCTTCGCGGAATCCACCACGCCCGTGGTCGGCTTCGGGGGCTCGGTCGTCTTCGACGTCGTCGGCTTGGTCGAGGTCGTCGTCTTGGTGTTCGTCGCCTTCGGCTTGTCGCCGCCCTGGTTCAGCAGGGCGATGGCGGTGCCGCCGCCGATGATGAGCAGGAGCGCGAGCAGCGTGATCAGCGGCCAGGTCCAGGGGCTGCGCTTCTTCTTCGGCTTCTCCTCGACCTCGCCCTCCGGCTCGCCGTCGACCGGCAGGCCGAGCTGCGCGGTGCCGGGCAGCGCGGTGGTCTGCGGCAGCGCGGTCGTCGCGGCATCGGCGACCTGCGTCTGCGGGAGCACCTGCGTGGCGTCGGCCGTCGCGGTGCCGAGCACCTGCGGCACGTAGCTCGCCGCGAGGCGCACGTCGCCGCGGTGCAGCGCGGTCGCGGCCTGCGCGAGCTTCGCCGCGGTCTGCGGGCGATCCTCGGCGGCCTTCGCGAGGCACGCGTATACGAGGTTGCGCACGGGCGCGGGGATCTCCTCGGGCAGGTCCGGCGGGGTGTCGTTGATCTGCGCCATGGCGATGGCGACCTGCGACTCGCCCGTGAACGGGCGCTTGCCGGCGAGGCACTCGTAGGCGACGACACCGAGCGAGTAGATGTCGGTCGACGGCGTCGCGGTGTGCCCGCTCGCCTGCTCGGGCGCGAGGTACTGCACGGTGCCCATCACCTGGCCGGTGGCGGTCAGCGGCACCTGGTCGGCGATCCGGGCGATGCCGAAGTCGGTGATCTTGACGCGACCCTCGGGCGTGATCAGCAGGTTGCCCGGCTTGATGTCGCGGTGCACGAGGCCGGCGTCGTGCGCGGCCTGCAGCGAGGTCGCGGTCTGCGCGACGATGCCGAGCACGCGGTCCGGCGGCAGCTTGCCCTCGCGCTCGATGATGGTCGAGAGCGGCTCGCCGGGCACGAGCTCCATGACGATGTAGGCGGAGCCCTGCTCCTCGCCGTAGTCGAACACGTTGGCGATGCCCTCGTGATTGACGAGCGCGGCGTGCCGCGCCTCGGCGCGGAACCGCTCGAGGAACCCGGGGTCCCCCATGTACTCGTCCTTCAGGATCTTGATCGCGACGGAGCGGCCGATGATGCTGTCGGTGGCTTTCCAGACTTCGCCCATGCCGCCGACGGCGATCCGCGAGCTCAGCTCGTAGCGCCCACCGAACGTGACTCCTGCCGTAGGTCTCATTCGCTCAACACCGCTTCCATCACTTGTTTTCCGACCTTGGTCGGGAGTTCGTACGAGCTCCCGACATTTCCAAACCGTTCCCCGCCGCCGTTCGCGATCACCACTGCCACCGCGATCTTCGGGTCCTGCACCGGCGCGAACCCGGTGAACCAGAGAGTGTAGGGGCGGTCCGCGCCGTTCTCCTGGACACCGTTCTCGGCGGTGCCGGTCTTGCCGGCGACGCGCACGCCATCGATGGCGGCGAGGTGCCCCGTGCCGTCGGCATCGGCGACCACACGCTCCATCATGTCAGTCATCGTCTGTGCCGTGGCCTTGGAGATGGGCTGACTGAACTCCTCGGCCGAGAACTTCCGCTCGACCCGCAGGTCGGGCGTGATGATCTCGTCGACCAGCTGGGGCTTCATGACGGTGCCCTCGTTGGCGATGCCGGCCGAGACCATGGCCATCTGCAGCGGCGTGGCGCGCACGTCGAGCTGCCCGATCGAGGCGCTCGCCGCCTGGGCCTTGTCGATGGGGTTCGGCGAGGCGCTCGGGGTGACCTTGAGCGGGATCTGCAGGTCCTGCTCGAAGCCGAACTTGCGGGCCATGTCGGACACGGTGTTCAGATCCATGCCCATGGCCATCTCGGCGATCGGGATGTTGCAGGAGAGGATGAGCGCCCGCTCGAGCGATACCTTGTCGCCGGGGCCGCAGGCGGTGCGCGAGGCGTTCTGCATCACGGAGCTCGACTGGGGCAGCGTCAGCTGCGCCGGGTTCGGGTAGGTGCTCGACGGTTTGGCCTTGCCCGCCTCGATGGCGGCCGCGGCCGTGACGAGCTTGAACGTCGAGCCGGGGTGGTAGGTGTCGCCCGCGATCGCGCGGTTGTCGAGCGGCTTGCTCGGATCCGCGGTGAGCTGGTGGTAGTTCGTGATGATCTGCGCGTCGTCGTTCGAGGAGAGCTTCGCGGGATCGAAGCTCGGCGTCGAGACCATCGCGAGGATCTTGCCGGTCTTGGGGTCGAGCGCCACGACGGCGCCCTCGAATCCCTGCATGGCGTCCCAGGCGGCGCGCTGCGCCTTGGCGTCGATGGTGGTCGAGACCGAGCTGCCCTGCGGCTCGACGCCGGTGATCGTGCGCATGAGGCGCGTGAAGAACTGCGAGTCGCCGATGCCCGAGAGCTCCTGGTTCATGGCCGACTCGAGGCCCGTCATGCCCTGGGAGTGCGAGTAGTAGCCCGTGATGGGCGCGTAGATCTCGCCGTCCTTGTAGTTGCGGGCGAAGCGGTAGGTGTCCTTGGTGGGCGTCGAGTAGGCGACGGGGTTGCCGTCGACGAGGATCGATCCGCGCTCGATCTTGTAGCTGTTCTTGACCGTGCGCTGGTTGAGCGCGTTGGAGCGCAGATCGTCGGCCGAGACGAACTGGATCATGGTCACGGCGAAGAACAGCACGAAGAACATGCCGAACACGGTGCGGGTGAGGAGCTTGAGCGGTTTGTTCATGCGCGGATCACCAGCTTGGGTCGGTTGCGCACCGAGTTCGACAGGCGCAGCAGCAGGGCGACGATGATCCAGCTCGAGACGAGCGCGGATCCGCCGGCCGCGAGGAACGGCGCGGTGAGGCCGGTGAGGGGGATCACGCGGGTCACGCCGCCGACGACGACGAAGACCTGCAGCGCGAACGCGAAGCCGAGGCCGGCGCCGAGCAGCTTGCCGAAGTCGTCCTGCGCGGCGAAGCCGATGCGCAGGGCGCGGCCGACGAGCAGCAGGTACGCCGCGAGCACGACGAAGAGGCCGATGAGCCCGAGCTCCTCGCCGAGGCTGGGGATGATGTAGTCGCTCTCGGAGACCGGGGTGTCCTGCGGGAAGCCCTGGCCGAGGCCCGTGCCGGTCATGCCGCCGTTGGCCATGCCGAAGAGGCCCTGCACGAGCTGGTAGCTGGCGCCCTGCGGGTCGGCGAACGGGTCGAGCCAGTTCGCGAAGCGCTTGTGCACGTAGGCGAGGGTCTGGCTCGCGATGAGGCCGCCGACGAGGAAGAGGCCGCCGCCGAGGATGATCCAGCCGATGCGGCCCGTCGCGAGGTACAGCAGCGACAGGAACAGACCGAAGTAGAGCAGCGAGGTGCCGAGGTCGCGCTGGAACACGAGCACCGACATGGCCGCCAGCCAGAACAGCAGCAGCGGGCCGAGGTCGCGGCCGCGCGGGAACCGGATGCCGGCGAACTTGCGGCCGACCATCGAGAGCGCCTCGCGGTTGCGGATCAGATAGCCCGAGAGGCAGACGGCCAGCAGGATCTTGGCGATCTCGCCGGGCTGGAACGTGAAGGCGCCGAGCTTGATCCAGACCCGTGCGCCGCCGAGCTCGATGCCGATGCCCGGGAGCATCGGCAGGAGCAGCAGCACGACGGCCGCGAGGCCCGTGAGGTAGGTGTAGCGGAACAGCACCAGGTGATTGCGGATCACCGTGATCACGACGATGGCCGCGACGATGGCGATGGTCGACCACACGAGCTGCTTCATCGAGAACGAGTCCCAGCCGGTGAGCTTCTTGGCCAGGTCGATCCGGTAGATCATCGCGACGCCGAGCGAGTTGAGGAACACGGCGATCGGCATGATCAGGGGGTCGGCGTCGGGAGCGACCCAGCGCACCGTGAAGTGCAGGCCGAGCACGGCGACCACGAACATGATCCCGGTCGGCAGCAGCGCGGTGCTCGGATTGCCGGTCAGCGTGAGATCGGTGATGACGACGGCCGCGACGCCGATCGCGAGCGCGAACACCACGAGCGCGAGCTCGAGTCCGCGCAGCAGGCGCGGCGCGCGGATCGCGGTGATGCGCTGCAGCACCGTCTCGCTGGTGCGGGTCTGCTCGAAGGTGCGCGGCTCGTTCGTCTTGCTCTGCTTGCTCACTTGCCCGGCACCCCCAGCCGCAGCACGATGTCGCGCGCCTCCTCGAGGGAGTCGGCGCTGAGCGTGCGCTTCACCTGGCGCTGCTCGTTGCCGTCGAGGGCGTCGAGCGGGATCTCGGTGTTCTCGGCCACGGAGTGCAGCGAGAGGGAGCCGATGTCCTGCTGCACGCCGCGGTAGATGATCACGGTGCTGCCGTCGGTGCCGACGTAGTACCGGGTCTGGGTCCACTGGTAGCCGAGCACGAGCGCGGCGGCGATGCCGCCGAGGATCGCGAGCACGCCGAGCAGCCAGAGCAGGCGGCGCTGCCGGTTGCGGCGGCGCGTTTCGGCGATGAGCTCGGCCAGGTACTCGTCGACGCGCGGCTCGAAGTGGCTCTCGGCGACGGGCGTCGCACGGCGCACGGTGCGGCGGCGGTTGAGGATCTTGTTGCGGGCGGTGCTGATCCGCTCGCCGCCGGGGATCTCGGCCGCGGCGCTGCCCGCGAAGCGCGGCCCGGGCAGCTGCTCTTCGGGGATCGGCTCCGGGGTGGTCTCGACGAGCACGACGGTCACGTTGTCGGGGGCGCCGTGCGAGAGGCTCTTGTCGATCAGCGCGTCGACGGCGCCCTGCAGCGAGCTGCGCCGACGCATGATCTTCTCGATGTCGACGTCCTCGACGTAGCCGCAGAGGCCGTCGGAGCAGAGCAGCCAGACGTCGCCGGGAACGGTGTCGAGCACCGCGGTGTCGATCTCGGGGCTCGAATCGACGTCGCCGAGCACGCGCATGAGCACGGAGCGGCGGGGGTGGGTCTTCGCCTCCTCCTCCGTGATGCGGCCGCTGTCGACGAGGCGCTGCACGAAGGTGTGGTCCTTGGTGATCTGCTGCAGGCTGCCGTCGCGCAGCAGGTAGAGGCGGGAGTCGCCGATGTGGGCGAGCGCCAGGCGATCGTCGACGGTCATGAACCCGCAGAACGTGGTGCCCATGCCCGACAGCTCCGGGCGGTCGGAGACCGTGGAGCGGAGCATGCGGTTCGCATCGAGCAGCGACTGGCGCAGGGTCGAGGTCGCGGCCTCGGGGGTCTCGAGGTGGTCCTCGTCGAGTCGCGCCATGGCCTGCGTGGCGAGGGCCGAGGCGACGTCGCCGCCCGCGTGGCCGCCCATGCCGTCGGCCACCAGGAAGAGCTGCGTGCCGGCGAAGCCCGAATCCTGGTTGTTGGATCGCACCATGCCGACGTGGGAGCCGATGGCGCTCGCGAAACCGAATGCCACGGTCAGGGCCTCAGCTCGAAGGTGGTCGTGCCGATGGTGACGGGCGTGAACGTGGGGAGGGGGACCGGGCCCGAGACGCGCTGGCCGTCGAGCTTGGTGCCGTTGGTCGAGTCGAGGTCGGTCAGGGTCCACTGCTCGCCGACGCGGTTGAGGCGCGCGTGATAGGTCGAGGTGTACTCGTCGACGATGACGAGGGTGGAGTCGGGGCTACGGCCGATGGTCACCAGGTCCTCGTCGAGGGGGATCGCGGTGCCCGAGGCGACGCCCGAGGTGATGACGAGGGATCGGGCCGTGCTGCCGCCGGCGGAGGGGAGCGCCCCGCCCGTGGGGGTGACCACGGGGGCGGCCGGGATGCGGATCGAGTCGGGGACCTGCGGAGCGGCGACGGGCGGTGCGGCCGCCGGAGCGGGTGCCGGCGTGTTCGCGACGCCCGGGATCGGGCTCTGCGCGCCGCGCCCGCGGCCCTCGCCGCCGAGCTTGCGCACCGGAGCGCCGAACAGGTCGCTCCGCAGCGCGTAGACGATCGAGAAAATGAAGAACCACAGCAGCAGCAGGAAGCCGATGCGGAGGATCAGCAGAGTCAGCTCGCTCACAATCCCCTCCAGAAGTCCTGGTCGATGCCGGGGAGTCGCTGCCGCCGGCCGACGGCGGCGTGCGCGGTGCGCTGCTCGCGCGGGAACCCGGCCGTGGCTCCCGGGCGAGGTCGCGCTCCTGCGGGGTCGGCATCGCGGTCGTCGCGGCGGCGGGCCGCTGCGACGGAGCCGCGCTCTGCGAGCGGGCGGGGACGAGCTGGAACTGCAGCTGGGTCTGCCCGATCGTGATGACCGTGCCGGGGCTCAGCGCGGCCTCGCGGAAGCGCTGGCCGTTGATCTTGGAGCCGTTGGTCGAGCCGAGGTCGCGGGCGAGGCCGGCCTTGCCATCCCACAGCACCTGGAGGTGCTGGCGCGAGGCGCCCGTGTCGTTCAGCCGGATATCGCAGTCGCTGCCGCGCCCGATCACCGTCGTGCCGGTGCGGAGCTGATGCCGCTGGCCGTCGACCTCCAGGGCGGGGATCCACTCCACGCCGCCCTTCACCTGGCTGGCGTCGACCTCGAGCACGCCCGTGGTCAGCTGCGGATCGACCCGGATCTCCACGTCGGGCTCGCCGAGCAGCTGGTACTCCTGGCGGGCGGCGTGCTTGCGCACGACCCCGACGAGCTCGGTCTCGAGCTGGCCGCCCATGCGCTGCAACCGGGTGCCGTCGGACTCGGAGACGCGCACCACGAAGCGGTTCGGGGCGAGCGTGCGGTCGCGATCCACGATCACGGAGCCGACGTCGAGCTGCTTCTTCAGAGCGGAAGCGATCTCGACGGGCTGGACGCCGGAACGGAAGGTGCGCGCGAAGGCGCCGTTCACGGCGCGCTCGAGCCCGCGCTCCACGCTGTCGAGGATTCCCATTCCGTGCCTCCCCTCGTGCTGTTCGGTCGGCATGCGCCGTCGGATTCGGTGTGCGAGGGGGCGACGGCCGGGGCCGCGCACACTCCTCGAGTGTTGCTCATGCTACTCGGAGCTGCTGAACGGGGTCCAAATCGCGCCGGGCGTCGTCGACTTTGGCAGAACGTGCTGACCCTGCTAAGCTGGTCTGGTTGCCCGGCGCTTCGGCTCCGGCGGCAGACTCGCGCGAGTGGCGGAATTGGCAGACGCGCTGGCTTCAGGTGCCAGTGCTCGAAAGGGCGTGGGGGTTCAAGTCCCCCCTCGCGCACGAGTAAGAAAACAGCAGGCCCCGGATCGGTTGATCCGGGGCCTGCTGCGTTTTCGGGACCCGTCCTGCGGCGGCTCGTCTCCTCGCCGTCGGCGGGGAGACGAGCGCGATCGATCGCCCTTTCGGGCTGCTGGTCGTTGCGGCCGTTCAGTTCGAGGCAAACTAGGGCGTCGCGAGGATGGTCATGAGGGCGAGGACTGGGATCACTCGAGCTGCAGGAACGGAGTGCCGTCCCTGCCCGGTCGGGGAAAGCCATCCCGCGGACTCCAGCTTGTTGACGTGATGGTAGATCTGCCCGGTGGTGCCGTATGCATCCTGCGCGGCGAGTTCGGCCACTGTCTTCGGGGTGACGAGGAGTTCTTTCAGGATCTCAAGTCGTACCGGATGTGCAAGGGCAGTGACCGACGGGGCGAAGTCGCCCCAGGTGAGGTCGGTGAGCGAAGAGACGGCCAGGCCGTACTGCCACTCCACTGCGCGGTCCTCATCCGCGCGGAACACTCCGGCGTAGTGGACCTCACCGGCACCCTCGGCGCGTTCCTGAATACCTTCGAGGATCCAATACGGATTCTCGGTCCTTGCTGCTTCGGGGCGAGTGCGCAAGAGTGCCTCGATTGCGGATATGCGTCTCTCGAGGTCTGCGTTGCTCGAGGAAGACTCGTTTTCAACGCTCACTTTTCCACCTTTACGTAATTGCATAATCTCAGTACGCTCGTACTGCACGCGGCGCCTGAATCGTCCGGTGCGACTTCAACGGCAGTGCTGGCAACGCCAGCGTACGAGAAACTGAGGAACATCATGCGGAAGAGAGTGACGACGACGGCAGCGGCCGTCCTCGCCCTGATGCTCATGGCTCCGGTCGCGGCGCATGCGACAGGGGAGGGCCAGTCGGGATCACAGCAGAGCGTGTACGAGATCGCGGCACAGGGCGATACGCCGACGACTGACGTCCAGCCCCGTGCTGTGCCGGCTGCAGTTGCGGTCGCCGCCGCAGGCGCTCGGGCTTTCACGGCAGCTTCGCTGACCAGGCAGGTCACGATGATGGCGAAGAACGCTTCTCTCACGAAGGCCCTGTTCGGCATGATGCGCACTGAATCCGGTGTCGGACTGAATACCGAGGTGGCCTCGGCCTACTTCGATCGGTAGGAACCAGGGGCGATCTGCTCCGGATCGCCCCTGGCCCCCGTCCACATCACTACCGGAAGACACTCGCGCGTGCGACAAATCACCACAGAGAGCCCACGACCCAAACGCTTGCTATCGCATTTCTTGGTTGGCCTGGCCGGTCTCCTCGTTGCGGGCTATCTTGTTTCGGCAGCAATCTTGGCGGGCCCGAACACCCCCGTGAAGCTGCAACTTGAACCCCTGATCTCGAGTTACATGCACCCCCACTTTCCACAAGGGTGGCAGCTCTTCGCTCCAGACCCGGTGAGCGACGAGCGAGGCATCATCGCAAAGGGGCGTTGCGCCTCGGGGAGGAAACCTCGTACATCGACGTCACGACCCCGGTGATTGAAAAGCTTCAGAGTCGGCGCCCCTTCCCCTCGCGGGAATCCCGGATCATCAGTAACGGCATCGTTGACCTGTTTGGGCAGCCGAAGATCATCGATGAGCTCGAAAATCGAGAAGAATCTCTGAGTAAGGATGACCGAAAGGAACTCCGAGAGCTCGTCAACGCCATGCGGACCGAGCAAGACGAGAGAAGCTTGATTACCAAGAAGGCAATGACGCGGTTCAGTGCGGTCCGTCTGCAGGCGGCATGCGAAGGTCGAGTCGATTCCGTGCAGCTTCGATACGTGATCCATAAGTTCCCGGGCTGGACGGACCGCACTGACATGAAGAAGCGTGGGGAGATCTCCTACATGGATTCGGAATGGATCAAACCGGAATGAACAGCGCACTTTTGCCGTTCCGGATCTGGTCCCGCGCCCACACCTGGATGACAGCGGCGCCTCACGCGGTCGCGGCGTTGGGCCTACTGCGAAGCGTTATCGGGATATGTGGCCTTGCCTTCTACCTCGAGGACTACGGCAACCGACGCCTCCTGCATGGACCAGAGGGATACTACGGGCACGACCTTCTCTCTGGGTACTTCGAACGTTCGAGCGGCTGGTCGGTCTACTTGCTTTCGGATTCGCTCATCTGGTTCGAGTTCCTTTTCCACGTCGGCATCCTGGTCACGATCTTGATCGCACTCGGAGTCGGCGGCCGTGGAGCCCTGGGCCTCCACTTCGTGCTGCTCTGGTCGCTGTTCATGACAAACCCGATGCTGCTCGATGGCGGAGACAACCTCATGATGATCGTTGTCCCGTTCCTGCTCCTCACACGATGCTTCGACCGGTTCCGTATACACCGGCCAATCTGGACTCCCGGGCCGGCGAAGTGGAACCTCGGGACGGTGGCGCACAATACGGGTCTCCTGCTCATTGCCGGCCAGGTGTGCATCGTCTATCTCATGGCCGGCTTGTATAAGGTGCAAGGACAGCTCTGGCAGGATGGGACAGCGATCTACTACATTCTCCGAACGCCCGAGTTCTTCTGGCCAGGGATTACGGAGATCATCTTCCACTTCGACTGGCTGATCGTGCTCGCAAGCTATGCGACAGTCCTCACATCCATCGCGTTTCCCGTGCTCGTCCTTTTCCCCGCAGGCAGACCGATCGCGGTGGCACTCATGGCAGCATTCCATCTTGCGATCGGGATTCTGATGGGGCTCACGAGCTTCGCGCTCATCATGATCGCCATTGACTTGTTGTTCGTCAATCAGCACGTGGTGCGGGCGGCCGGAGAAATCCGACTAGCCATCGCTCGACGGCTTCGATTCGCCAGCACTGAGACGGCCCTCGCATGAGGCGGCAGCGCGCATGGATCGCGGTTCACGGGAACACCGTGGTCGGCCAGGAGTTCCACCCGCCCTACACTCCCGATGCCCTGGTCGAGTGGGGGAGCGTCACGAAGCCGCTCGTCGCGGCGACCGTTGCCGAGCTGGTCCGGTCCGCAAGGCTTTCCTACGAAACGCCTGCGAGCGAGTATGTACAGTGCTCCGGCCTGCACCCAACAGCGACCATCGGCGACCTTGCGCGGCACCGTTCAGGGTTGCCGCGCGTCCATCCTGGGATGAAGAGCGGTATCTTCTCAGATCCGTTTAGCGGCCTCGACGGACCCGGTTTTGAGCGAGAGCTTGCTCGTCTTCCCCTTCCCCCGAGGATTCCGGGAACCGAAGAGTACTCGAACCTCGGGTACGCGCTACTCGGCATCATCATCGAACGCTGCACCGGCTCCCACTGGTTCGAGCAGGCGCGCTTGCATGTTCTCGGGCCGGCCGGAGCTGGCACCGCCACGCTGCATCCGGGGCCGGGGGACACTCGAGCGCTGCTGAACGGGTGGGGACGGGGGCGACGAGAACCCTGGAAGATCGCGGATGGTCCCTACTCCGCTGCGGGTGGAACCTGGTCCACGCTCGAAGACCTCCTTCGATTTACCGTGCATGCCACACATCCAACCCCTGAGGATCCGACCGTGGTCGGCTGGCAGGTCTTGGGTGAACGGCTCTGGCACAACGGCCAGACTCGTGACAGCGGAGCGTGCGTCGTCACGGACCCTCGAACACGCCTCACCGTCATAGCCCACACCAGTGGGCATCTTATGGGGTCGGCGGACAGACTCGCGCAGCACACGATGGACCGATATGAGGAGACAATCGATGCGTGAACGCCGCGGCCCGTTCACCGCGCTTTCGACGGGCCTCGCCATCGGAGACGTGGAGGCGCTCCATCTGCTCCTCACACCGGACGATGCGCTGTACTGCAGCGGCGAGAATACGCTCGAGCGGCTGGGATGGGAGGCTCTGGAAGTGTCCGACCTTCGGATCCCGGTGACTCGATGGATGCATCCCTGGATCGGTGACCTCGTTGTTCCGCTGGTTCTTGCCGGGATTGCCTGGGTGGTTGCGACACCGGACCCGAAAGCCATGTTCCTGGAGTTCCGCAGACAGGGCGAGACCGTCCGTCTCGAACTGAGCTCGCACCATGCGGTCGGCTACCGTCGATCGGACGCGCGGTACGCGCGGCGTGTATTCCAGGAGATCGTGGGCACCGAAGAGCTCCGCGAGCAACTGCGTACACCGCAGAAACTCGTCTGAGGACGCGCGTCAGCCGCCCCGCGGCCGGTCAGCGGCGCAGGCGCCCCTGGCGCGTCCGGAAGATGTCGATCATCGCCGCGACGGCGGGCGAGGGCTCGACGTCGCGCACCGTGATGTGGATGTCGCGCTGCGTGGACTCCACGAACGGCCGGTAGGTCACGCCGGCGCGAGGCTGCGCGACGAGCTCGGGCACGAGCGCCGGCCCGAAGTCGGCCGCGACGAAGGCGAGGACGAGGTCGTAGGTGTCGGCGCGGAAGCCGATCCGGGGTTCGAAGCCCGCCGCGCGGCAGACGAGTTCGGTGAGGGCCTGGAATCCGACGGGCATGAGCGTCGATATCCAGGTGGCGTCGGCGAATTCTTCGAGGCGAGCGGGGGAGCGGTCGGGGGAGTGCAGCCGAGGCGGCAGCGCGAGCAGCAGATCCTCGCTGTGGAGGAGGAACTGACGCAGCCCGGAGATCTCGGGGCGGGGGAGCTGCCGGTACTGGTGGGTGATCGCGAGGTCGAACTCCCCGGCGGCGACGGCGGGGACCGCGTCCTCGGGCTCGACCTCGACGAACGAGAGCTCGATCCCGGGGAAACGCTGGCGGAAGGTGCGGAGCGCGGGCACGACGAGGGTCCCGGCGGCCGAACTGAAGGCCGCGACGCGCAGGCGGCCGTCGCGCAGTTCCGCCACGTCCGCGACGGCGCGCTCGGCCGATGCGATCTCGACGAGCACGCGGTCGGCGCGCTCCGCCAGCACGCGGCCGGCCTCGGTGAGGCGCACGCTGCGCGGCGAGCGCTCGAGGAGGCTCGCGCCGAGCGTCCGCTCGAGCGTCGAGATCTGTTGGGATGCGGCGGAAGCGGTGCAGCCCAGGGCATCGGCGGCTCCCGCGATGGATCCGGACCGGGCGACCTCGCGGAGCACCCGGAGCTTCTGCGGATCGAGCATAAGCAGATCTTACGCAAAATTCGTGAGCCCCGCGTTCTTCCGATGCTTGCTCCGCGTGAGCATGGATGACGGCGCGGCGCTCGATGCCGGCGCCTCCGCCGCCTCCAACAGCGGACCCGTGAACAGCACAGAACGCCCCGCGACGACCGGAGGAACGATCCCGCCCGACAGAAAGGCTCGACCATGACCGCTACCCGCTTCCCGAAGCTGCACGACCCCGCGTCGCGGGGCTTCGCCTCCGACAACTACTCCGGCGCCCACCCCGAGGTGCTCGAGGCGCTCGCCATCGCGAACGGCGGGCACCAGGCCGCCTACGGGGAGGACGCCTACACGGCGCGCCTCGAGCGGGTGATGCGCGAACTGCTCGGCGAAACCGCGCAGACGTTCCCGGTGTTCAACGGCACGGGCGCCAACGTGATCGCACTGCAGGCCATGGTGCCGCGCTGGGGCGCCGTGATCTGCGCGAGCACCGCGCACATCAACGTCGACGAGAACGGCGCTCCTGAGCGGATCGCGGGCGTCAAGCTGCTGACCGTGCCGAGCGAGGACGGCAAGCTGACTCCCGAGCTCATCGACCGCGAGGCCTGGGGCTGGGGCGACGTGCACCGGGCGCAGCCGCTCGCCGTCTCGCTCAGTCAGACGACCGAGCTCGGCACCCGCTACTCGGTGGACGAGATCGCGGCGATCGTCGACCACGCGCACGGTCTGGGGATGAAGGTGCACCTGGACGGCTCCCGACTCGCGAACGCCACCGCCGCGCTCGACGTGCCCGCGAGCTCCTTCACCGGCGACCTCGGCATCGACACCCTGTCGTTCGGCGGCACGAAGAACGGGCTCGTGTTCGGCGAATGCGTCGTCGCCTTCGACCCCGAGAGCGCCGGGAGCCTCGCCTACCTGCGCAAGACGGACCTGCAGCTCGCCTCCAAGATGCGCTTCGTCTCGGCGCAGTTCCTGGCGGTCCTCGAGGACGGACTCTGGCTCCGTTCGGCCGCGCACGCCAACCGCATGGCGGCCCGGCTCCGTGCCGCCGTCGAAGGACTCGACGGCGTCGTCCTCACGCGGGAGACCGAGGCGAACAGCGTCTTCGCGATCCTGCCCGAGGGGGTCGCGGATCGCCTGCGCGAGCACTTCGCGTTCTACGACTGGGACGCCGCGCGCCGAGAGGTGCGCTGGGTCTGCTCGTTCGACACCACCGAGGCCGATGTCGACGCCTTCGCGGGGGCGCTCGCCGCGGAGCTGACGCGCTGATGCCCCTGCCGTTCTCGCACACGATCGTCACGTTCCCCGACGGGGTGACCACCCGCGTGGGCACCTGACCCCGGAAACGCGGCGAGCCCCGATCAGGAGATCGCGACGCCGAACAGGACCCCGATCAGATAGGTGGCAGCCATGGTCGCCGAGCCCATGATCACGTTGCGCAGGATCGCCGGCCAGATGGGCGCCTTGCCGAGCCGGGCGCTGATGAGGCCGGTCAGGAACAGCCCGATCACCACCGACACGACGGTGACGATGACCGGCGCGCCGATGGGGAGCAGGATCATCGCGAGCGGGATGAGCGCGCCGACGGTGAACGCCACGAAGGAGGAGAGCGCGGCGTGCCACGGGTTCGTGAGCTCCTCGGGGTCGATCCCGAGCTCGACCTCCGCGTGCGCGGCGAGGGCGTTGTGCGCGGTGAGCTCCTCGGCGACCTGGCGGGCGAGGCCCGCCGACAGTCCGCGCTTTCGGTAGAGGCCGGTCAGCTCGGCGAGCTCCGCCGCGGGCTGCTCCTCGAGCTCCTGGATCTCCTTCGCCACCATCGCCTTCTCGGTGTCGCGCTGGGTGCTCACCGAGACGTATTCGCCGCCGGCCATGGAGAAGGCGCCGGCCACGAGGGCGGCGATGCCGGCGGTGGCGATCGCGGGGACGTTGCCGGGGGTGGCCGCGGCGACGCCGACGACGACGCCCGCGACCGAGACGATCCCGTCGTTCGCGCCGAGCACGCCCGCGCGCAACCAGTTCAGGCGCTGGCCCAGGCGCTCGTCGTTGTGCGCCTCGTGCAGGTGGTTGATCGCGGCTTCGATATCGGACGTCTCGTCGGTCATGGCTCCATGATGCTCCCGCTCAGGAGACCCCACAAGCAAGGCAAGGCTGTGCATACCGGGCGCAGCGCCTTCGCCGAGCCAGTGGGAATCGTCTCGAACCCGGTCATCGACGGCGCGTCACTTTTCCCGACGGGGCTGCACTCTGTTTTGAAGGTCCATCGCTTGCGGGGGTGAGGCCTATCATCATGAAGTACAGGGGGATACCGAGGACATGCCGTTCCGGACATGCACTCGGGTTGGCTGATGTTGGAACCACAGAACGGCGAGCTCGGGGAGCTCGCAGACGAAGCGCTGATCGCCGCGTCACGAGAAGGTAATGAGCGCGCTTTCGCAGAGCTGTGGCGGAGGCATTCCGGTGCGGCGCTCACGGTGGCGCGCCGTCTCGCGTTCTCGGACGCCGAGGACGTCGTCTCTGAGGCATTCGAGACGGTCTGGGAGCAGCTCGGGCGGGGGATCGGACCACGGCAGTACTTCCGCGCGTACGTGTTCACGGTGGTCAGGAACATCGCTGCCCGCCAGTACCGCCTGCGCCAGCGCACCGTCACCGGGGTGGAGATCGAAGGCGCCCCGGTACCCGGAGGCGACGAGATCATCGCGCTGACCGAGAACGTCCACGAAGTGCTCGAAGCGTTCCAGACCCTTCCGGAGCGCTGGCAGCTCGCACTGTGGTGGTGGGAGGTCGAGGGGGTGTCCCGCGGCGAGGTCGCGCAGCGCTTCGACCTCAGCCCGAACGCCGTCTCGGTGCTGCTCAGGAGGGCCAGAGAAGGTCTCCGCGTCGCCTGGCTGGAGAAGCAGCTCCCGCCGCTCGCCGACGACGAGCACCGGTTCGCCCTCGAAGCGCTTCCCCGGTACGTCCGTCGGGGCCTGGGCAACGCGCTCCGTCGGGACGTCGCCGCGCACCTCCGAAGCTGCACGAGCTGCGCGGCGGCGGAGGCGGAGCTGCAGTAGGAGAACCGCAGGCTCGGCGGGAAGGCCGGCGGTTCGCTCCTCGTGCTCGTGCTGGGGATCGCAGCCATCGACCACGCGTGGAGACCGACGAGCGCGCTCGCCGCGGAGGCCGCGAACGACCATCACTCCGCGGGAGGCTTCGGTGCGCTGTTCGGAGCGTTCCCGCTCAGGGCCATGGCCTGGGTCGCCGGCGTCGCGGTCTTCATCGCGGTCGCCGGCTTCGTCATGTGGCCCCGGCCGGAGCCGACCGGGGACCCCCAGCCCCCGTCGAGCACCGACACCCGGACGGGGGAGGCGAGCCCTTCGACCCCCGCGCCGACGGTGCGCCGACCGAGCACCGGCGCGACCGGGGAGGGACTCCCGCGCCCGGTGCGGGCTCCGGTGCGGCGGACGACGCGCCGCTGCCCACGAAGCCGGGCCCCGTCCCCACCACTCCGGCGCCCCCGCAGGGCGGGAGCGGCACCTTCACGCTCGTGGCCGCCGACGGCGCCGGCGGCGGGCTCGCCCCGATCGTCTCGGGCCGGAGCGCACCCGGTTCGCCGGTCGTGCTGTCCGTGGGCGGCATCGGATACTCGGTGGACGCATCGCCGGAGGGGGTCTGGTCGAGCGACCTGTCGACCCTCGACCTCCCGGCCGGCACGTACGAGGTCTCCGCTCGACCGTCCGCGAGCGGATGGAGCCCCGAGGTCCTCACCGCGGGCTTCGTCGTCGCGGTACCCGGCATGTCGGCCCGCCTCTCCCCGTCCGCCGCGCAGGCGGGCGGGCCCGGCGAGGCGAACGTCTCGATCTCGGGGCTGCCGTCCCGTGAGGTCTGCGTGATCCTGGGCCCGGGCGTGTACCAGCGATTCGCGCTCGACGCTTCGGGCGCGGCCTCCGGAACGGTGCCGCTCACGGATTCGAACCGGTCCGCGGTGAGCTTCAGGTACTGCTCCGGCAGCCGGTTCGGTGCGATCGCGAGCAGCCCGGTGCGATGATCTCCGGCTGAGTTTCTGCGAACTCGCGTCACTTTCCCGGCATGGCCGCCACTCTTCGGAGTGAACGCGCATGGCTGCTGGGTGATCTCTTCCATCGCATGCGCCCGGAACAAGGGGAGCTTGATGACGCTCAAGAGACAGAGACGCCGCTTCAGAGCCGCCGCGGGAGCGGTCGTCATGGCACTGCTGGCCGTGACGATCGGCACGACCACGGCGGCGCAGGCGGTCGTGGGGGACCCGGCCGCTTCGACGCAGCCCGCCGGGGTGACGAGCGTCGCCTCGACGGCAGGCAAGGCGAAGGGATCGGGCCTCTGGGGCTACGCGGGCGATGTGAAGACGCGCTCGACGGGGACGGTCTTCAGCTACGGACTCGATCTCAGCCCCGCGGACGGGTCGCTGTGGGTGACCGACAGCGCCAAGATCCAGTGGACCTCGAACAGCTTCCTCTGCTCGCTCGCGGGCGGCACGCTGATGACCGCGTCCGGCCCCTGCTACGTCGGCGATTCGAAGCTGCATCGCTACGCGCTGTCGAGCGCCCCCGATTGGTCGCTGGGGCAGTACCAGGCGAACGGCTCGTACGGCGCGGTCGCCGCCGGCGACAACGCGGGCCTGGGCGCGAACTATGCGAAGCTCGCCGATGCGCAGCGTCTCGACGGTGCTGCGATGCCGAGCGGCCAGTTCGGCGGCGTGCGCGGGGTCGCCGTCACCGATGCGGGCGTCGCGTGGACGGTGGATTCCGACGCGGGATACGCGTGGCTCAACCACGCGAACCACACCCTTCGCATGGTGAACCCCGATGGTTCGGAGGCCGGCGCGCTGGGCAAGACGACCTGGCCGAGCGGCAACACCTGGTCGAATCGCAACGATCCCGAGGCGTTCGACTACTCGGTGGGCGTCGCGCGCATGCTGAACGGCGACATGGTCGTCACGAGCCAGACGCCGGAGCTGCTGAAGCAGTACAAGCCCGACGGCACCTTCGTGCGCAACATCTACTTGAACCAGCCGGCGGGCACGGCGTATCCCACGGACGGCGGGTATCGCTCGCCGTACGCGATCGCGGTGGATCCGGCCGACGGCACGCTGCTCGTCGGTTTCATCGATCCGGGCAATGGGAACAAGACCTTCATCCAGCGGATCGATCCGAACTCCTGCACCACGGAGGCAGTCGGCAATCCGACGGGGTCCTCGCGGGATCGGTGCGCGGTGACGCAGACGATCGGTCTGGGGACGCTCGCGACGGGTGATGGGCAGACGAATGCCACGTTCACGATCCAGGTGGAGCCCCGCACGGGCGACATCTACGTCGGCCAGCGCAACGGGCTGATCTCCATCTTCGCGTCCGACGGAACTCCGAAGGGCAAGTTCTCGGCGTTCGGGCAGGGCAATGCGAACGGCCAGGTGAACCAGGTCCGCGGCATCGCGTTCGACGACCGCGGATTCATGTACCTCACGGTGTCCGAGGGCACTGCGAACACTCGGGTCGAGATCTTCGCACGTACCCCGGACGCAGTGACCGGACTCACCGGTTCGTACACGGACGCGAGCAAGACGTCGGCGCAGCTGACCTGGAACGCGCTGCCGACCGGGGTGACCCCCGACGCCCAGGCGCCCCTGCGCGACTTCGTGGTGGAGCAGTCCACCGACGGCGGGACCACCTGGAGCGTCGTGACGACCCCGGCGGGTACCGGTGCTTCGGCGACGGTCACGGGCCTCGACCCGGCGAAGACGTACCAGTTCCGGGTGTCCGCCTGGAACGAGGCGGGCAACGGCAACACGGCCGTGACTCCGCTCGCATCGCCGCCCTCGGAGATCAGCGTGGTGAAGACCGGCAACGGCGTGGCGACGCCGACGGCCGCGGACGCGGTGCACGTCGCCGCGGGATCGAACGTCGCGTTCTCCTACACGGTCACCAATGAGGGCGCCTCGCCGGTGACCGGTGTGACGCTCTCGGACAGCGTGCTCGGCACCGTCGCTGCGCCGGCCGGATTCTCCGGCACCCTCGCCGGGGGCGAGAGCGTGACCTTCGCGGCCACGGGTCCCGTGGCCGCGGGGAGCTATCAGAACACGGCCACCGCGAAGGGCGTCTCGGAAGGGCAGGACGTGACCGCGTCCGACACCTGGTTCGGCTTCGGGGTGACGACCGGCATCGGCGTCGTCAAGACCGGCAACGGCCAGACGGCCGACACCGCGGCCGATGCGGTGCAGGTTCCGGCCGGAGCGGACGTGACGTTCAACTACACGGTCACCAACACGGGCAACGTCCCGGTCACCGGCCTGCAGCTCGTCGACAGCAAGCTCGGCGCCGTCAGCACCGTGGTCAGCCCCGCGGGCTTCACGGGCACCCTGGCGCCCGGCGCCTCGGCGGTCTACCAGGCCACCGGCCCGGTCGCGGCGGGGGCATACACGAACACGGTGAAGGCGACGGGCACGCAGAACGGCTCGGAGGTGACGGCCTCCGACGACTGGTTCGGCTTCGGCGTCACCACCGCGCTCTCGGTCGTGAAGACCGGCGGCGGCGTTTCGACCGCCTCCGCATCGGCACCGGCCCACGTCGCCGCGGGATCCGACGTCGACTTCGCGTACCGGATCACCAACGGCGGGAACGTCCCGATGACGATCGATTCGGTCGTCGACAGCGTGCTGGGCACGGTGCAGGCACCGGCCGGGTTCTCCGGAGTGCTGGGCGCAGGTGAGAGCGTCACCTTCACCGCGACCGGGCCCGTCGCCGCAGGCGCCTACGAGAACACGGTCGATGTGCGCGCGACGGCCGGATCCGAAGCGCTCACGGCCTCGGACGACTGGTTCGGCTTCGGCGTCACCAGCGGGCTCACCGTCGTCAAGAGCGGTGACGGGGTGACGAACGACTCGGCAGCGGACGCCCACGCGGTCGCCGCGGGGACCGCGGTCGACTTCACCTACACGGTGACGAACACGGGCAACTCGACCGTCTCGATCACGGGCGTCGACGATGACCGGATCGGTGCGGCGACGCCTCCGGCCGGCTTCGACGGGACGCTCGCGCCCGGCGCGCACGCGGTCTTCACCGGGTCCGGTCCGGTTCCCGCCGGGGACTACCACAACTCGGTGACCGTCGCCGCGGCGACGCGCTCGGGCGGAACGCTCACCGCGACCGACGACTGGTTCGGGTTCGGCGTGGTCTCCACGCTCGACGTGGTGAAGCACGGCGACGGAGTGCGGGCATCGACGAAGGCGCAGGCCCGGCACGTGGTCGCCGGTTCGACGGTCGCGTTCGAGTACGTCATCACCAACCGCGGCAACACCCCGGTGCGGCTCGGGGCGGTCGAGGACAGCGTCCTCGGCGCCATCACCGCACCGGCCGGCTTCGACGGCCTGCTGAAGCCGGGCGCCTCGGTCACCTACACCGGATCCGGCCCCGTCGCGAAGGGCGCGTACCGCAACACCGTCGAGGTCTCCGCGACCGAGACGCTGCTCGGGGCGAAGCTCACGGGGAAGGACGACTGGTACGGGCACGGCGACGCGAAGGTCGTGCCGCCGTCGCCCAAGCCGACGCCGAAGCCCCCGGTGGATCCGGGCACGCCCGTCGACCCGAAGCATCCCGACGAGCTGAGCACGACCGGCTCGAGCGGGGCGCCGTGGATGGTGGCGGTCGCCACGGCGGCGCTGCTCGCAGCCGGCGGCGCGCTCCTGGTCCTCAGACGGCGACGGGATCGTCCCGCCGGCGAGTGACCGCTCAGAACGAATCGTGGATGGCCGGTGCGGGTCCCGGAGGACCCGCACCGGCCGCTGAAACCAGAAGGAGAACCCAGCAGATGAACACTCGTACGCGCGGCTTCGCGCTGATCCCGGGCCTCGCGCTCGTCCTGGCGGTGCCGCTGCTCGGCGCGCCGGCCGCGTCCGCCGCGTAGACCGACATCTCGGTCACCTACTCCACCCAGAACAACGCGAACGCCGCGATCGACGGCAGCACCATCGTGCACGGCCGGGTCGGTCAGACGCGCGATGACATGCAGGTCAGGTACACGATCAAGAGCGACACCGTTCAGTACCCGATCCCGGTGCTCAGCTACACGGGCGATTTCACCGACAGCTCCGACGCGACCTACACGTTCCGCTTCGGCTGCGACGCCACCGTGCCCGGCAGCGACTGCGCGGGATACCAGTACCAGGTCGACGCGATGAACGCCGTCGCGGCCACGCTCGACGGCCGGAGCATCTCCGGGTTCACCGCGGACGTGACGCCGATCATCATGACCTTCGGCGGCGACGTGCCTCCCGGCATCACCGGCACGGTGACGGCATCGGTCAACTCGAGCGTTCCCGGAACGGGGCAGCTCGAGTTCTTCCTCCAGGAGGGGCAGCAGGCCGGCGCGGCGCGGCTCTCGCCGACCGCGGTGACCCCGCTCTCGATCACCCGGCCCGAGCTCGCCGCGAAGTCGGCGTCGTCGTTCTGCGCCGCGGATCTCGCGGAGCACGTCGAGGGCACGACGAAGTACACGCCGACCGGTTTCGGGCGCTCGACCTTCGACGTCTCGGCGACCGTGACCGACGCCGGCATCCTCCCCGACGACGCGACCGCGGTCGGGACCGATCCCGCGGCGATCCGGTTCAGCGTGCAGAACGGCGCGACGAACCTGACGGAGGCGCAGCTCGAGACAACCCTGCTGGGTGCGGCACCCGGCACCTACCAGGTGGCGGGCTCCTACACCGCGCCCGACGGCGTCGCAGCCCCCGGCATCTCGACCGGTGTGACCGTGCTCGGCGCCGAGGCCGCCGAGTGCTGGTCGACCAGCGAGGTGAAGCCGCCGGTGACCCCGAAGCCCGAGAAGCCGAAGCCCGTTCCGACCACTCCGGCACCCGAGCTCGCCAAGACCGGCGCCGACGGACAGAACGCGCTCCTCGCGGGCGGCGCGGGCATCGGCCTGCTCGGTTCGGCCCTGATCGCGGGTGCGCTGGTGCGCCGCCGCGCGATCTGAACGATCATTCTCTGAAAGGAGGTGCGTCGGACGAGGGTCCGGCGCACCTCGCCCACCCCTGACAGCTCCGGCCCCATCCCACCGGGAACGGACCCCTCTCGAGGTCGAAGGAACACCCGCTCATGAAACTCGTCAATCGGGCCGCAGTCGCGGCCGGGCTCGTCGTCGGTCTGCTGCTCGGCCTGCTCGGCGTTCCCGTCGCGGCGACCGCCGCGAGCGGGACCTTCGACTCGGTGAAGCTCACCAAGATCGCCGACGGGTACTCCTTCGCGAACAATCCCGTCGACCCGAACAACTCGAACGGCATCGTCGGCGTGCGGGATCTCGTCGGGTTCGAGATCCAGGCGACGACCACCGGCGCGGTCGACGGGGCCACCATGACCCTGAAGAAGCCGAGCTGCTGGGTGTGGGACGCCTCGGTCGATCAGAACCTCACCTTCTCCCTGAACGGCGGCCAGACGACCGGCTCGGTCGCGCATCCGGACGCGGACACCATCGTCGTCACGTGGACGCAGGCGGCCAACGGCGTCGTGCTGACCCAGCCGTTCCGCGCCAAGGCGGGCGAGGGCTGCGCCGACGGGTCCACCTGGACCCCCGAACTGACCGTCACCGATGATTCGGGAACGCGGACCCAGACGCTCCCCGCGATCACCGTCCGCTCCGTCGCGAGTGCCGACATCTCGCTCCAGGCCGTCGGTGCACCGTCGATCCAAGCCAGCCACTGGTTCGCGGGCCCCGAGTTCGGTCCGGGCGGGGCGGGTCCGGCGCTGGTGCAGCGGTGGGACATCCGTCTGCAGCCCGACACGCTCTCGAAGGTCGGCTAAGCGGATCCGAACGGCAACATCACCTTCACGGTGGCCTACTCGGGACCCCGTTCCTCCTTCGAGCTCCCGCGCAACAACAGCACGCAGGTGCCCGTCGGCGGCGGATGCTGGGCGTTCGTGGGCCCCAACCCCTACAACAACAACCAGTACTACCCGTCGAGCAGCGCTCAGACGGTGACCATCACGATGAAGAAGAACCCGGCGTGCGAGGCGATGCTTGCGGATCAGGGCAACGTGCTGCAGATCTATTCCTTCACCCCGCAGAAGGTGCTCGAGGACGACTACGGCTGCCAGGCCACGCTCAGCGCGCACGTCGCCGCCGGATCCTGGGTCGACGCCAACGGGCGCCCCATCGCCGACTCGAACCCGAACAACAACGATGCGAACCGGGCGCTCGCGTGCCAGACCGTCCAGTACGGCTATCAGCAGGGGGCCTCGTACTTCACCCCGAAGGTCGCGGGCGCCGACCTCGTCGACGCGTATCCGTGGCGCAGCACCGCGCAGCCGATCGTGCGCACTCCGGCCGCCGCGAAGTGGGCCCTGCTCGCCGACATCAACAACCTCGGGTACATCGGCAAGGACGGCACCTTCACGAGCGAGACGATCTACGTGCCCGAGGAGCCCGCGCTGACCAACGTCACGAGCTTCCACCTCTGGGACCCCACGAAGCAGCGCCTCGACGTGGCCCACCTCGACGGTGCCGTGCTCGGCGCGGTCGCTCCGAGCTCGAGCTCCGCGGCCACCGATCCGTCGATGGACACCCGCGCGTTCCCCCATCCTCGTACACGGTGCAGTGCACCGTCGACTTCACCGGGACGAACTCGGGGTCGGCCCCGACGATGACCTGGGCCGATTGCGCCTCGCTCGATCCCGCGAAGATCAGCGGTCTGCGCTTCCTCCGCGCGGGATCCTTCACCGGCGAGAACTTCGGGGTGAACTTCCCGAACTCCAAGCTGCTGTTCTCGCAGGTCCCGATGATCGCCGTCGGCCAGATCGGAGAGCGCCTGCCGACCATCACGCGCTGGCTCGCCGATGAGTTCGCGGCGAAGCCCGCGCGGCAGAACACGGTGAACACCGAGATCATCGGCAACGTGCTGCGCATCTCGAAGGATGCGGCGGAATCGCAGGCGATGCCCGAGGACGAGCTCCACTACACGATCAAGCCGACCGTCGCACCCGGTGCGGGTACCTTCGTCCCCTACACGGTCGAGGATCTGCGCGTGGTCGACACCCTCGACATCGGCGTGCTCAGCGTCGACGTGTCGAACGTCGACCCGTTCTGGACCGTGACCCAGACGCCGGCCGATCTCGGGCCCGACGGGGTCCCGTACACGGCCGACGACGTGCGCGGCATCGTGCTGACCTTCACGCCGGCCGGCGCGGTGCGCACCGATACCGCGCTGCCTCCGATCACCTACTCCGGCAGGCTCGGGGTGCTCCTGCCCCCGCAGGCCGCGCCCTACAACGCGACCGTCACGAACACCGCCAGGGTCTCGGCGACGGGCATGGACCCCGAGGTGGCCGCCGGGGTCTCGCCGAAGCGTCACTCCGACACGGCGACGGTGCTCGCGGGCACCCCGCAGGCGGCGTTCTTCTCGAAGCAGCTCATCTCCGCTCCCGAGATCGAGGTCGAGGACACCCTGGCCGCGTGGCGCGTGCAGTGGGTCAACTACAACAACTACGACCTCGGGCAGGGCCGTTTCGTCGACGTGTTCCCGTTCGACGGCGACGGACGCGGCAGCGCGTTCAGCGGCACGGCGAAGCTCGCGAGCATCGGCCGTGTCGGTGCCGCGAAGCAGCCGGGAACGGTGTTCGAGCTGACCGAGGCGGCACCCGCGGGCATCGGTGCCTCCCCGGCGACGGGGACCAACTGGGTCGTCGTCGATCCCGCGGATCCGTCCGGATGGCCGGCGAATCCAACGGCGATCCGGGTGACCGTCCCGAACATCCAGGCCAGCACGCAGGGCTACGGCGCGGTCGATCTCGGGTTCGCGGTGGACGGCCAGGTCAAGGACGACATCTACCGCAACGACGCCTCCGGCACGGTCCAGGACCCGGTGCAGGGGCGGACGATCAACCTCGGCGAGAAGGCGGCGGACCCGGTCAAGGTCCTCGCGAGCTCGATCGCGGGCGTCGCCTGGGTGGACCGCAACTCCGACGGCGTGCGCCAGAGCTCCGAGGCGCTCCTCCCCGGCATCACCGTGCGCCTCTTCCGCGACGGCGACCGGGGCACGGCGTTCCGCACCGCGACCACCGATGCGAACGGCGCCTACCGATTCACCCAGCTCCACAGCTCGGACTACAAAGTGGTCTTCGACGCCGATGAGCTCCGGGCCAAGGGGTACCGCCTCACCGACCAGGGGGTCGGAACGGATCGCGCGATCGACTCCGACGCGGACGTCGACAGCGGCGAGGTCGACGAGCTCGCGCTCCCGCGTTCCACCGATGTCGCGCACCTCGACGCGGGCGTGATCCCCGTCGGGCTCCAGGCCGCAGTCGACGCCGATGCCTCCCTGACCCGCACCTTCGGGTGGGCCATCGAGAAGACGGCCGTCAATCGCGACTCGCTCGCCGTCGACCCGACCACGGGCGCGACGCGGATCGACTACGCGGTGAAGACGACCGAGGGGAAGGCGGTCGATTCGAACGCCCGGCTCTCGGGCACGATCACGGTCTCGAATCCGTCGGACACGAAGACCTACACCTTCACGGCTACGGCGGTCGCCGACGGGACCGGACTCAGCTGCACCGTCACCGGGGGCAGCGGCCGTCAGATCGCGCCGGGTGCCCAGCTCTCCCTGCCTTACTCCTGCACCGGTGCTCCGGGGAGCGATCTGGACCGCACGGTGACCGTGACGGTCGCCGCGAGCGACCTGGACCCGGTCACCGGCCAGCCGGTCGAACCGGCGACGGCGAGCGTCGACACCAGCTACCGGGTCTCCGAGGTCAACAAGACGGTCAACATCACCGACACGGCGACGATCGCCGGAGCGACCACGGATCGGAGCTTCGGCCCGTACACCTGGAGTGCGGAGGGAACGGAGCACTCCGAGCAGTACAGCGTCGACGCGACGGTCCCCGACGGGGACTGCCTCGGCGTCGACAACACGGCGAAGATCATCGAGACGGGCCAGTCCGACACGGAGTCCGTGAACGCCTGCCTGCCCGTGGACCTGACGGTCGGCAAGAACGTCGTCACCGGGCTGCAGCGCAGCTACGGCTGGAGCCTGTCGAAGCGTCTGACCAACCCCACCGTGCAGCTGGACGCCCAGGGGAAGGCGACGCTCGAGTACGCCGTCACCCTGACCGAGGGCGCGAAGACGGACGCGGCCTGGACGATGAATGGCACGGTCACCGTGCAGAACCCCAACCGCTACAAGAGCGTGCAGGCGTCGCTGTCCGATACGCCCGACATCGGCGGGGGAGCGGCCTGCGTCTTCGCCACGGGCAGCACCGTGACTCTCGCCGCGGGTGAGACCCGTGCGCTGGCCTACTCCTGCTCCTTCGCCTCCGAGCCCGCCCACGCGGGCACGAACACCGCGACGGTCACCTGGCGCAGCGACGTCCCCGGGACCGACCGCGCGCTGACCGTCGACCGCACGGCCGAGGCTACGGCCGATATCCGCGAGGCCGACTGGAACCTCACCGAGTTCCGCAAGACGGTCTCGGTGCGCGACCTCATGAAGATCGGCGGGAAGGCCGCTCCGGCCCGTGATTTCGGGTCGTACACCTGGAGCGCGGCCGGAACGACCCACGTGGAGCGGTACTCGGTGCCGGTGCAGGTGGACCCCGGAACGTGCTTGGCGGTCGACAACGGAGCAACGATCCGCGAGCTCGGCGTGACGGCGAGCACGCAGCACACGCTCTGCCGGCAGGCCCTCTCGGCGTCACCGACACGGCGACGGCGAGTAAGCTGCGGGTGTTCGGCTGGGCGATCGACAAGCGGCTCGAGAACCGCGATGACATCGCCCGCGACGTCAGTCCCGCGTCGGTGGATGCCCGGTACTCGGTGACCGTCACGGAGCGCGGGTTCACCGACTCGGCGCACCAGCTCTCGGGGACCGTCCTGCTCACGAACCCCAACACGTTCCGCGCGCTGACCGTGAGCGTGCAGGACCTCACCGATATCAACGGGCTGGAGTGCCGCATTGAGGGGGCGCAGAAGGTGCTGATCCCTGCTTCGGGAACGGCACGCGTGCCCTATCGATGCACCGGCGCCCCCGCGGCCGGAGCCGATGCGAAGCATCTCATCCGGGTCACCGGCACCGGGATCGACCCGATCGACCACGGGACCGCGGTGAAGTACCGGACCTCCGAGGTCGACCGGAAGGTCACCGTCTCGGACGACCGGTACCGCTTCGATCCGGCGTGGCGGATCACCTGGAGCGCTGCGGGCACGGAGCACCGTCGCGAGTACTCGATCCCGGTGAGCACGGCCGCCGGTTCGTGCCAGGTGTTCTCCAACACGGCATCGCTCGGCTCGAAGGGCCCGGCGTCGACGGCCTCGTTCGGCATCTGCGCTCCTCGGGGTGCGGGCGGTGGTGCGCAGGGCTTCTTCGACCGGCTCTCGACCACGGGCGCCGGCGGGTGGGGCTTCATGATCGGGACGGGAGCGCTGCTGGCCGCGGTCGGTGCGTTCCTGGTGCTGCGTGCGCGACGGAGGCCGCGCGCATAGCGGGGAGTGATCGGACGCGGCGCGGGAGAATTCGAATTCTCCCGCGCCGCGTCACCTTTGTACCGCCCCCGGCACTCTCAATGCGAAGAAGTCGAATACGGAGAGAGTCCCCCTACTCGATTCCCGGCTCTTCACCCACCGGCTCGCAGTTCCCCCTTCTTGCCGCAGCCGGCACGGATGGGCGTTCCTCCCCGAGAAGGAACGCCCATCCCCTTACCCCGCCCCGCCCCGCTCGCCCTCCAGCGCGAGCCACGCGAGTTCCTCGTCGACGACGAGCTCGGTGATGATCCCGGCGGCGAGGGCGCCGCGCAGGCTCTGCAGCTTGGCGGCTCCCGAGACGACGCAGATGCGGCGGGGGATCCGGCGCACGACGTCGAAGGAGGGGCCGCTCGATCGTTCGTTCAGCGGGATCCCGTCGGTGCTGCCGTCCTCGCGGAAGAACTGGGTCGCGCAGTCGCCGACGACGCCGGCGTGCGCGAGCTCCTTCAGGTCGTCGCGCTCCAGGTAGCTGCCGGAGTAGATGTGGGAGCGGCGGTCGCCGAGGCGCGAGCCGAGGCTGAACACGAACAGGTTGGCGGAGGCCTGGAGGTTGAGCACCCGGCTGATGGATCGCTCGCGCCACAGCGCTCGCCGCGTCTCGGGGTCGTCGAAGATCGCGGGGACCGTGAACTGGTAGACGGTGGCCGAGAACGCGTCGCCGAATCCGCCGAGGAGACCCGCGGAGTACGCGAGGCCGGAGGTGTGGAGGTTCGCGGCGCCGTTCAGCTGCACCACCCGGGTCTCGTGCACGGGTTTCGCGGGCAGGTGACGGGCGACGGCGGTCATGGTCGCACCCCAGGCGACGCCGATGGTGGAGCGGTCGTCGACCGCGGCGGCGACCAGGTGCGCCGCGGTGCGGGCGGTGCGGTCGAGGCGCGCGCTCTCGGAAGCGCGGGCGGGCGCCGGCGCGACGTGCGCGATGATCCCGAACCGTTCGGAGAGCTGCTGCTCGAGGCGGGAGCGCGCCTCCTGCGGCGAGTGGACGCGGATCTCGACGAGTCCGGTGTCGCGGGCGTAGCTGAGCAGTCGCGAGATGGACGAGCGGGAGACCCGCATCTCCTGCGAGATCGCCTCCATCGTGTGGTTCTGCAGGTAGTACAGCTGCGCCGCGCGCAGCGCCTCCCGCGCCTTCGTTGCGTTCGCCGGATCTGCCACCGTGCTCCTTCGAGTCGACCCATTCTGCACATATGTGCAGATCGCTTGCAAGCCCGTTCAGCAGTGGATCAGGCTGTGCGTGAATCTCGAAAGGTCTGGACCCCATGAACGATCGCCCGTCGCCCGCTCGCCCCGCCGTCGAAGCTCTGCGCGAGCGCCCGAGCGCCGATGTGCTGATCATCGGCGGAGGCATCAACGGCATCGCCACGTTCCGCGAGCTGGCGCTGCAGGGCGTCGACGTGGCCCTGGTGGAGCGCGGCGACTTCGTCTCGGGCGCCTCCTCCGCCTCCAGCCACATGGTGCACGGCGGGATCCGCTACCTCGAGAACGGCGAGTTCCGCCTGGTGAAGGAGGCCGTCACCGAGCGCAACCGCCTGCTGCGCACCGCCCCGCACTACGTCCGGCCGCTCGAGACGACGATCCCGATCTTCTCGACCTTCTCGGGGATCCTCTCCGCGCCCTTCCGCCTGCTCGTCACGCACGGCCGCGGCAAGCCCCGCGAGCGCGGCGCCGCGCTGATCAAGATCGGCCTCACGCTCTACGACACCTTCTCGCGCGACGGCGGCCAGGTGCCCCGGCACCGGTTCCTCGGCAAACGGCGCTCGCTGGCGGAGCTGCCGCAGCTGAACGACGATCTCTCGTACACGGCGACCTACTACGACGCCTCGATGCACGATCCCGAGCGGCTCGCCCTCGACGTGCTGCACGATGGGATCGTGGCCGGCGGCGACCGTGCGCGTGCCGCGAACTACCTGCCCGCCGTGGGCTTCTCGGACGGCGCCGTGCGGCTGCGCGACGAGGCGAACGGCGGCGAGGAGTTCGACTTCACGGCAAAGCTGATCATCAACACCAGCGGCCCGTGGACCGACCTCACGAACGCCGCGCTGGGCGAGGGCACCCGCTTCATGGGCGGCACGAAGGGCTCCCACGTGGTCCTCGACCACCCCGAGCTCCTCGCCGCCACGGGCGGGCGCGAGATCTTCTTCGAGCACTCCGACGGCCGCATCGTGCTCATCTACCCGCTCAAGGATCGGGTGCTCGTCGGCACGACCGACATCGAGGCCGACCCGGCGAAGCCCGTGGTGTGCACGCCCGACGAGGTCGACTACTTCTTCGACCTGATCTCGCACGTCTTCCCGCAGATCGCGGTCGACCGCTCGCACATCGTCTACACCTTCTCGGGCATCCGCCCGCTCCCGCGCCACGACGACACCGCTCCCGGCTTCGTGTCGCGCGACTACCGCATCGTCGCCTCCGAGCGCGCAGGGGTGCCCCTGCTGAGCCTCGTCGGCGGCAAGTGGACCACCTTCCGCGCGCTCGCCGCGCACCTCGCGGACGACGCGCTGGAGATCCTGCATCAGCGCCGCACCGTGCACACCGAGACGCTCCCCATCGGCGGCGGCGACGACTTCCCGCGGACCCCCGCGGCGCGCACCATCTGGGTGGCGACCCGCGCAGACGGGCACGGCCGGGATCGCGTCGAGCAGCTGCTCGACCGCTACGGCACCCGCGCCGACGAGGTGCTCGCCGTGGCACCCGAGCACGAGCCGGAGCTCGCGGAGCTCCCCGGCTACACGGCGTCCGAGCTCGCCCACCTCGCCGCCACCGAGCAGATCGTGCACCTCGACGACCTGCTCCTGCGGCGCACCTCGATCGCGTTCGTCGGCGGCGTGACCGCCGAGCGGATCCGCGCAGCGGCCGCCGCGATCGCGCCGGCGCTCGGCTGGGACGAGGATCGGACCGCGGGCGAAGTCGCCCGCACCATCGAACTGCTGCGCACCGCGCACCGCATCGACCCCGAGAAGGGAGGCGCGTTCATCGGCGGCTGAGCAGCCCGAATCGAGCGGCGCGTCCGCTCCTCCACCCGCCGGGCCTGAGCACCGGCACTCCGAAACTTCTCCGATGCGCGGGCGATCCGCCCGGCGTGCAGCGCGAGAACACCCGAAAGGTCAATGACGACATGCAAGAAGTCAATCTCGGTCTCTATTTCCTCTCCGAACTCGTCGGCACGGGGCTCCTCGTCCTCCTCGGATGCGGCGTCGTGGCGAACGTCGTGCTCGCGAAGACGAAGGGCAACGGCGGCGGCACGCTGATGGTGAACTGGGGCTGGGGCCTCGCCGTGTTCATCGGCGTCCTCGCCTCCGCCTACTCCGGCGCGATCCTGAACCCGGCGGTCGGCCTCGGCCTGCTCATCGCGGGCAAGATCTCCGCGGCGCAGTTCTTCGTCGCGGCCGGCGCCGAGATGGTCGGCGCGATCCTCGGTGCGATCCTGTGCTGGATCGCCTACCGGCAGCACTTCGACGAGGAGCCCGAGGCCGCCAACAAGCTCGGCGTCTTCTCCACCGGTCCGGCGATCCGCTCGTACGGCTGGAACTTCATGACCGAGGTCATCGGCACCTTCGTGCTGGTGTTCGCGGTGTTCGCCTTCGCCGACCAGGGCGACATCCACGTCGGCGTGCCCGGAGGCCTCGGACCGCTCACCGCGCTGCCGGTCGCGCTCGTCGTCGTCGGCATCGGCGCATCGCTCGGCGGCCCCACGGGCTACGCCATCAACCCCGCCCGCGACCTCGGCCCGCGCATCGCGCACGCGATCCTTCCCATCAAGGGCAAGGGTTCCAGCGACTGGGGCTACGCTTGGGTTCCCGTGCTCGGCCCGCTCGTCGGCGGAGCGATCGCGGCGTTCGCTTCCCCGTCCTCCTGGGGCTCGCCGCCTGACCGGCGCGCTCGCCGCAGGAGCACCCGAACCAGCAATTTCCTCACCGGAGCAACGCCGCTTTCACGAAAGGAAGCACCACATGTCTCAGTACATCATCGCGATCGACCAGGGCACGACCTCGAGCCGGGCGATCATCTTCGACAAGGCGGGATCGATCATCTCCGTCGGTCAGAAGGAGCACGAGCAGATCATGCCGCAGGCCGGCTGGGTCGAGCACGATCCGCTGGAGATCTGGCGCAATGTGCAGGAGGTGATCGGCATCGCGCTCGGTCGCGCCGACCTCACCCGGCACGACATCGCCTCCATCGGCATCACCAACCAGCGCGAGACCGCGGTGGTCTGGAACCGGAAGACCGGCCAGCCCGTCTACAACGCGATCGTGTGGCAGGACACCCGCACGCAGGCCATCGTCGACCGCCTCGCGGCCGACGGCGGCATCGAGCGCTTCAAGGAGATCGTCGGCCTGCCGCTGGCGACCTATTTCTCGGGCACCAAGATCGCGTGGATCCTCGAGAACGTCGAGGGCGCGCGCGAGGCGGCCGAGGCCGGCGACCTGCTCTTCGGCACCACCGACTGCTGGGTCCTGTGGAACCTGACCGGTGGTCCCGAGGGCGGCGTGCACGTCACCGACGTCACCAACGCGTCGCGCACCCTCTTCATGGATCTGAAGACCCTGGAGTGGCGCGACGACATCCTCGAAGCCTTCGATGTTCCCCGCTCGATGCTGCCGGAGATCAAGTCGTCCTCCGAGGTGTACGGCGAGGCCGAGGACTCCTCGCTGCTGCGCGGCACCCCGATCTCGGGCATCCTCGGCGATCAGCAGGCCGCGACCTTCGGCCAGGCGGCGTTCGACGCCGGCGAGTCGAAGAACACCTACGGCACGGGCTGCTTCCTCATCTTCAACACCGGTGAGGAGATCGTGCACTCGCAGAACGGCCTGCTCACCACGGTCGGGTACAAGCTCGGCGACGGCCCCACCCACTACGCGCTCGAGGGATCCATCGCGGTCACCGGCTCGCTGATCCAGTGGCTGCGCGATCAGCTCGGGATCATCTCGGCCGCTCCCGAGGTCGAGGAGCTCGCCGACAGCGTGCCCGACAACGGCGGCGTTTACATCGTGCCCGCCTTCTCGGGCCTGTTCGCGCCCTACTGGCGTCCGGACGCCCGCGGCGCGATCGTCGGGCTGACCCGCTACTCCAACAAGGGGCACATCGCCCGTGCGGCGCTCGAAGCGGTCGCGTTCCAGACGCGCGACGTCCTCGACGCGGTGAACGCCGACGCCGGGGTGGACCTCACCGAGCTCAAGGTCGACGGCGGCATGGTCGCGAACAACGCGCTCATGCAGTTCCAGGCCGATGTGCTCGGCGTCTCGGTCGTGCGTCCCGTCGTCGCCGAGACCACGGCGCTCGGCGCGGCCTACGCCGCGGGTCTCGCGGTCGGGTTCTGGAGCGGCCTCGACGACCTCGCCGCGAACTGGCAGGAGGATCGCCGCTGGGAGCCCGCGATGGAGGACGCCGAGCGCGACCGCCAGCTCCGCAACTGGCGCAAGGCCGTCACGAAGTCGACCGGCTGGGTCGACGAGGACGTGCGCTGAGGCCACCCCGCACGAACTGACGCGATCCCGCGCGAGCCGCGGGACGCGGAGGGCCCGACCGGTCGACCGGTCGGGCCCTCCGTCGTCCGCGGGCTGCCCGTCCTATTCGTCGCCGCCGTCGATGAGCCCGTGCCGGATCGCGGCGCGCACGGCGTCGGCGCGGGTGTGCGCGCCCAGCTTGCGGTAGAGGCGCTGGATCTGGGTCTTCGCGGTGTTGACCGAGACCCCCAGTTCGTCGGCGATGGACTGCACGCTGCGATCCGAGGCGAGCGCGCGCAGCACCTCGAACTCGCGCTGCGAGGGGTCTGGATCCGCGGCAGCTCCGACACGAGCGAGGGGCGGCCCTCCACATCGGCGAGCTGCTCCGCGAACGCGGGGAACCGGTGCTCGCGGGCGATCTCGGCGAGGTCGAGGCGCAGCCGCTCGGGGATGAACCGCACCTGCAGCGCCAGGTGGCTGCTCTCGGCGGCGAGGGCGGCCCGAGCGAGGTGCTGCGCGATCTCCCGCGAGGGGGCGCCGCTGTCGAGGGCGGCGGCAGCGGCGATGAGCGTGCGCCAGGCTTCGGCGCGCGGGGCTTCGCGGGGGCCGTCGAACTGCCCGGACTCGCGGGCGAGCCGCAGGGCGCCGCCCGGGTCCGAGCGGAGCAGGCGCTGCAGTGCCGGGATCACCGGTTCGAGCGGGTCGGCGACCCCGGGCCGCGGAGCGGTCTCGGCCTCCTCCGTCGCGGTCTCGGTGTCCGCCGTGGTCGGGTCGACGAGCCGCATGAGGGCGATCGCGGTGCGCACGTAGCGCGGGATCACGATCCGGTGGCCCTGCTCGGTGCGGCTGCGCAGGGCGCGCTCGAGCCGGGCCGCGGCGGCCGGGGCCTGCGCGACGGTGTCGACGAGTGCGGCCGCGCTCTCGTAGATGGGCCACAGCTCGGAGTCGCCGATCATGGTGCGTGCGGCGTCGATCGACGCCCGCGCGGTCTCGAGGTCGCCGCGTTCGAGCGCGATCAAGCCGGCGACCAGGGGCGCCGGCGCGTTCATGATCCGCGGTGACTGCTCCGCCTCCACGCGACGCACCGCGGCGATGGTGCGCTCGGCGGCCGCAAGGTCGCCGCGGACGGCCTGGATGAGGGCGAGGCTGTTGCCGAAGAGGGCGCTGACGGGCGGGCTGCCCGCCGCGAGCGTGATCTCCCAGGCCGAGCGGGCGCAGGCCATCGCCTGCGACTGGCGGTTCGCGGCGAAATAGGTCATCGCCGCGGTGTTGAGACCCCAGACGCCGATGCCCTGGTCCTGCGGCGCGAGCGTGCGCGAGAGGTTCTGCCAGATCGCGATGGACCGGTCGGCGCAGTCGAGCGCGCGGTCGAGGTTGCCCTGGATCCGGAATGCGACGGTGAGGATCGAGAAGAACATCAACCGATCGGCGGCCGGTGCCGGCATGGCGAGCTGCGTGGGTTCCATCGCGGCGATGAGCCGGATCCGCTCGGTCACCCCCGGGCCCTCGCCGCGGGTGAACACGGCGGCGAACCAGCCCAGGTACGGGCTCGGCTCGAACCAGGACGGCGGCTGCTCGAGGCAGTCGCGCGCGATACGGAAGAGCACCTGCATGTCGAGGCGGGCGGCGGCGGTGACGCCGATGCTCCAGGCGACCGCAGCGCCGGCGCGGGGGAAGGCGATGTCCCAGGCCTCGTCGAGGCGGTCCTCCTCGACCCGGGTGCGCGCGAGGGCGGCGATGAGGGGGAGCGCGATCCCGTCTTCGAGGGGTGGGAGTGCGGATCGGAAGCCCTGCGGCACCCGGCCGCGAGCGGTGGCGCCCGATCCCGAGAGCCCCTCGAGCCAGCCCTCGCGGGCGAGGCGTCGCATCGTCCAGCCCCCGGGAAGCGCGAGCGCTGCCTCGTCGCGCAGCCCGAAGGCCGGCAGGAGCGCGAGGCGCTGGAGGCTCGCGCACGGGCCGGTGCTCGGCGGAGCGTCGAGGCGTTCCGGCCCCTCCGCGCGTGCGACCTCGCAGGCGAACTGGGCGTCGAGATCCTCCCGAAGGGCGCGTCGGAGCTGCAGTCCGCCCGGCAGCGGGAGGGAGCGGGCCGCGGCGTAGCGGAGCTCGTCGAGGATCACGGCGACGAGGCCTGGCAGGCCTCCGGTCAGCGCGTCGACGAGCGCGGTCGTCTCGGGCCCCGCATCGCCGTGCGCCTCGGTGAGGACCGCATCGAGTTCGCTCGCGACGAACCGCAGCTCGCGCAGGCGCAGCGTCGCCGCGGTGGCGAGCCGATGGTGGGCGTCGGCACCCCGGTGGAGCGGCGCGCGCGTGGCGATGGCGACCCGCGCGGCGGATCCCGCGGTGTCGAGCAGCGCCGCGAGGCGTTCGGCCGCCTCCGGCGCGCTGCCGTCGAATCCGTCGATCACGAGGGCGTCGACGTCGGCCCGGAGCGGCGGGAGCGCGTCGCCGGGTACTCCGGTGCCGACTCGTGCGGAGCGGGCGTCCGTGCCGGAACGGCCCCACGTCGAGGCGTCGATCCACGCGGTGCGCTCGCCGAGTTCGCGCCGGCGCTGCAGCCAGCGGTCGAGCAGCACGGTCTTGCCGGCTCCGCGAGGCGCGGTCAGCAGGGTGGTCTCGGCGGCGTCCAGGCGATCGAGGAGGTGCGGGCGCTGCAGCGGAGCGGGGTCGGGCCGCGAGCGGGATTCGTCGGTGAAACCGGTCACGTGCCAACTGTAAGACCAGTGCGCGGCTTCGAACGGCACGGAATCCAAGCGCTTACATGGAAGCTTGACCATCCAAACGGTAACCAGGTAACATGTTAGAAACCGAACGAGGGGGACCGCATGACCTTCCATCCGACCGATATCGCCGTGGTGCTCGGCACGCGCCCCGAGATCATCAAGCTGGCGAGCGTGATCCGCGCGCTCGGCGACCGCGCCCGCGTGATCCACACAGGCCAGCACTGGGACGACGCGATGGCCGGCCGCTTCTTCGAGGACCTCGGCATCGGGCGACCCCAGGTGCGGCTCGAAAGCATGAGCGGCGTGGGGCGCGCCGAGCAGATCGCGGGAGGGATCGCGGAGCTCGCGGCGCACTTCGCCGCGCATCCGGTCGCCGCGGTCGTCGTGCAGGGCGACACCAATTCCACCTCGGTGGGGGCGCAGGCGGCCAACTACCTCGGGATCCCGGTCGTCCACGTCGAGGCGGGCCTGCGCTCCTTCGACCGTGGCATGCCAGAGGAGATCAATCGGCTGGTGGTCGGTGCCATCGCCGACGTGCACTGCGCGGCGACCGAGCAGGCCGTCGGCAACTTGCTCGACGAGAACCTGCCGGCCGAGCGCATCGCGCTGACGGGCAACACGGTGGTGGAGGCGACGCTGGAGGCGATGGCGCGCACGGAATCGGCCGAGCGCTTCGCGGCCGAGCCCGGCGCCAGGATCCTCGCGACCATTCATCGGCCCGAGAACACCGACGACCCGGCGGCGCTGTCCCGGGTGCTCGAGGCGCTCGTCGAGAGCCGGGCGAACGTGGTGCTCGCCGCCCACCCGCGCACCGTCGCCGCGGCGGAGCGCTTCGGGCTGAGCGAGATGATGCACCTGCTCGACGTGCGCGCGGGCCTCGGGCACGCCGACTTCCTCGCGCTCGCGCAGCAGGCCGAGCTGCTGGTCTCCGACTCCGGGGGTGTGCAAGAAGAGACGACGGTGCTGCGCAAGCCGCTGCTGGTGGTGCGCCGTTCGACCGAGCGACCCGAGTCGATCGCGGCCGGCTTCGCCCGCCTGGTGCCGCCGGGCGAGGATCTGCTCGCGGCGATCCGCGCCGCGCTGGGGCAGAGCTGGTCTCACCTGCAGGATGTGCCGTCGCCCTACGGCGACGGCTTCGCGGGGCGGAAGATCGCGCAGATCGCGATTCGACTCGGAGATGCGCGGGCCGCCTAGCGCATTCGCGGAGTGCATCTGCGCAGGAGGCGTAAAATCCCGGGATCTTCCATCTTTCATGTGACCGCTGAGTTGTTAGGGTGGCTGTCGAGGAGGATGACATGCCGATCCCACAGACCGCATCGCCGATCATTCCAGCCCGAGTGCTGCTGAAGGACGCGATCACCGAGACGATCCGAGACGCGATCCTCTCGGGCGAACTCGAACCGGGCGCTTCGCTCACCGACATCCGAGTGGCCGAGCAGTTCGGCGGCACGCGCGCATCGGTGCGTGCCGCACTGCGCCGCCTCGCGGGCGAGGGGCTCGTGGTGGTCCGTCCGCAGGTCGGGACCCGGGTGCGCGAGGTGGCCCCCGAGCGCACCCGCGACGCGCTCGTGCTCTACCGGGGGATCACCGAGTCGACGGCGCGGATGCTCGTCGACGGCGTGAGCGACGACGACCTCGCCCGGCTTCGGGAGCGGGCGGAGGCCATGCGCGACGCCCAGCCCGGCGTGGCGAGCGTCACTGCCTTCGACGCCTTCTACGACGTGCTGCTCGAGCGGGTCGGGAACGCGCTGCTGCGCGATTTCCACACGCAGATCGTGGCGCACCTCGTGCAGGCCGGCGCGGTGCAGGGCATCACGTCGCTGCACCGTCCCGAGGTCGACGCCGTGATCGCCGCCGCCGAGTCGCGTGACGCGGCCGGCCTGGAGCGCGCGATCGATGCGCACTTCGCGCTGGTGGCCGAGGCGTTCGACGTCGACCTCGAGGGTGGGGAACGCGTCGCGACGCAGACCACCGGCCGCGTCTTCCTGCGCGATCAGGTCTACTTCGCGATCCGCGACGCGATCACCGACGGCGTGCTCGAGCCCGGGGAGCGGCTCCGTGAGGACGAGATCGTCGAGTGGCTCGGCTCCTCCCGCGCGTCGATTCGAGACGCGCTGGCGCGGCTCAGCGACGAGCGGCTCGTCGAGATGGTGCCGAACCAGTTCACGCGCGTCGCCCCGGCGGATCGCGACGGGATCCTGGAGGCGGTGATCGCGCAGTTCGTGTTCTTCCGCATCGCGCTCAGCGAGGGTGCTCCGCGCCTGGCCGAGCAGGATCGCGCCGAGCTGCAGCAGCTCGCCGACGGTGTGCTGGCGGCGGTCGAGGAGGGTGTCCGGCCGTCGGTCTACCTCGCGAGTCTCGGCAACTACGAGCGCGCGCTCGCGCGCGCCGCGGACAACGAGATGCTGCGGCACTACATCGACCAGTGCGCGCCCCTCGTATCGCGGGCGCTCAGCATCCCCGGCACCGAGGTCGACCTGGAGCGCCTCGGATCGTACGTGATGCGCATCAACGAGGCGGTGCTCGCGGGCGAGGCCGAGCGCGCGGTGGAGCTGCTGCGCGAGTTCGCGGCCGCCGCGGTCGCCGACCTCGAGGAGGCCGCTCCGCCGGCTGAGCGGTCCCGCTCCGCTGGTTGAACGAGCTCGTTCCGCCGGTTGAGCGAGCCTGTTCCGTCGTGTGAGCGGTCCTGTTCCGCCGGTTGAGCGAGCCTGTTCCGCTGGTTGAGCGAACGGAGAGAGTCGAAACCGCGACCCTGTCCTCCTGCGCGACATCCTGCCTCGTCATCCTGCACGAGACCCTCCGTCATCCTGCGCGACGAAGGAGTCGCAGGATCCAGCCCCGCCCACCCTCTCTGAGGTGGGCGGGGCTTTTCGCGTCTCTGCGCGTCGTGTCTCGTCGTGTGCGCGGTCCTGTTCCGCCGGTTGAGCGTCCCGGCGGTTGAGCGAGCGAAGCGGGTCGAAACCGGGCGCGTCCACCCCTGCTGCCCCCGCCCGCCTGCGCGAGCCCCCTCCGTCATCCCGTGCGACGAAGGTGTCGCAGGACCCAACCCCTCTCGCACCTCCTTGTGCAAGCTACCGCTAACATGTTAGGGTTCTCGTGACGTACGAGGGGTCGAGTGACCTCTCGCAACCCCAACAGGAGGAGAAACGTATGGGTTTCGGTAAAGCGGTGGGCAGGCTCTCCGCGTTCGGTATGGCGGGCGCGCTCGCGATCGGAGGAGTGGTCGCGGCGGACGCGGTGACGGCGGCCCCGGCGAGTGCGGCTGATGAGGGGAGAGCGGCGCCGCAGGTGGGTGAGACGAGACTGAGGGGCGTCTGGGTGGATAACAGTCCAGATCACCCCCAGGGTGCGCACGTGAAGCTGCCGCCCCCTAGTGGAGATGGCTACTATTACTCGGGCACGGGGCAGACTTGGGCTCCGGCGACTATTCAGGATGCAATCGACCATGCCGCTACCTTCGGGGAAAGGGCCATCTATACTTTTCCTGCCGTGGGGAAGAGTGGTCAAGTGCGCACCTCGGATGGGCGGTGCTTTGGTGCGCCATCGAAAACCCACCTTGCAAAGGTTGGCTATTACTCCTGCAATTCCACCGCGGCACTTGATTGGACCATCAAGAATGGGGCCCTGAATGTGGCGGGCACTAATCTCTATCATAATGGAACGGTTATTGATAACCGTGAATCGGAGCGGGACCGCATATACGTTCCGGCGCTTTCGCCGTATCAGGTTGGTGAACAGCTGGCGATCCTGGGACCGACTGGGGTTGTTGCGACCACGAGACCGGATATCACTGGTGTCGGCGAGCCCAACGCTTCCATCACCGTGAAAGACGACGCGGGCAATGTCCTCGGGACCACGACGGTCGGTAGTGACGGGAAGTGGACGCTGACTCCGTCCAAGGACCTCGCTGACGGCAAATACGCGATCACGGCGGAGCAGAACGCGGGCGGTGTGAAGTCGACCGCTACCGGATCCTTCGAGGTGAAGGCGAGCAAGCCCGTCACGGTCACGGGTCCCTCCGGCACGATCGCGAACAATCGACCGCTCATCACCGGAACCGGAACGCCCGGTGCGACGGTGAAGGTGTACATCGGCGGCGGAACCATCCCGCACGAGGAAGTGGTGGTCAAGGCCGACGGGACCTGGACCACCACGGGCGCCGGCTACAAGGGCTACTTGGCTCAGCAGGACTGGGTCGCGCGGGCCGAGCAGATGGTGGACGGGGTGAAGACCACCGACAGCTCCGCGTTCCGGGTCTTCATCGCCACGCCTGTCGCGGTGACCGGCCCCACGGGGATCATCACTGACGCGAAGCCGACGATCACCGGCACCGGCCATCGCGGTGCGACGGTCGAGGTGTGGCGCGAGGGTGGCGGCCTGCTCGGCACCGTCACCGTCGGCAGCGACGGCACCTGGCGTCTTCCGGTCGCGAGCGAACTCGCAACCGGGCCGCACACGGTCCGCGCCGACCAGACCATCGAAGGCCAGAAGTCCTCGTCGACCGGGACCTTCGAGATCAAGACTGCCGCGAAGGTCGCCGTGACCGGCCCCTACGGGACCGTCACCGATCCGCGTCCCGCGATCACCGGCACGGGCGAGCCCGGCGCGGCCATCACCGTGAAGGACGGCAACGGCAACGCGATCGGCACCGCGACCGTCGGCAGCGACGGCACGTGGAAGGTCGCCCCCACCAAGGACCTCGCAAACGGCAGCTACGTCGTCACCGCAGAGCAGACCGTGAACGGCGTGAAGACGACCGCCACCGGCGCATTCGACGTGAACGTCGCCACGAAGGTCGCGCTCACCGGCCCCACCGGCACCACGAACGACCCGCGTCCCACGATCACCGGCACCGGCCAGCCCGGCGCGACCGTCACCGTCACCGACGGTGCGGGCGAAGCGATCGGCACCACGACCGTCGGCAGCGACGGGAAGTGGAGCGTGAAGCCAGGCAAGGACCTGCCCGAGGGCACGGTCAACATCACCGCGCAGCAGAACGCGGGAGGCCAGACCTCGACCGCGACCGGATCGTTCGACGTCCACATCATCGACGAGCTCGTCGTCACCGGCCCCACCGCGGGCTCGACCGTCGATTCGAAGCAGCCGATCGTGTCCGGCACCGCCGAGCCCGGTGCTGAGATCACGGTGAAGGACAAGGACGGCAACGTCATCGGCGAGACCGTCGCCGGTGAGGATGGCAAGTGGACGACGCCGATCGGTACCCTCCCGACCGGCAAGAACGAGATCGTCGTGACCGACAACCACGGCGGCTCGCAGAACGTCGATTTCACCGTCCCCGCCGACGAGCTCGTCGTCACCGGGCCGAAGCCCGGCTCGACCGTCGACAGCAAGACGCCCACTGTCGAAGGCACCGGCGAGCCCGGCGCCGAGATCACCATCACCGACAAGAACGGCGAAGTGATCGGCGAGACCGTCGTCGACGAGAACGGCAACTGGAGCGTCACCCTGCCCGAACTCGGCGGCGGCAGCACCGGCATCACCGTGACCGATAACCACGGCGGCTCGACCGACGTCGACTTCGAGGTTCCCTTCGAGAAGCTCGTTGTCACCGGCCCCAAGGCCGGCTCCACCGTCGACTCGAAGCAGCCGACCGTGTCGGGCACCGCCGAGCCGGGCGCCGAGATCACGGTCACGGACGCGGACGGCAACGTCCTCGGCACCACGACCGCCGACAAGAACGGCAACTGGTCGACCGGTATCGGCACCCTCCCTGCCGGGAAGAACGAGATCGTCGTGACCGACAACCACGACGGTACGCAGAACGTCGACTTCACCGTCCCGACCGATGAACTCGTCATCACGAGCCCCGCACCCGAGGGCGGCGCGAAGCCGACCGTCGACAGCAAGACCCCGGTCGTCTCCGGCACCGCCGAGCCGGGCGCCGAGATCACCATCGTCGACCAGAACGGTGTCGAGCTCTGCACCACCACCGCCGACGAGAATGGCGACTGGGCCTGCCAGCTGCCCGAACTCGAGAACGGTGAGCAGCAGGTCACGGTGACCGACAACCACGGCGGTTCGAAGGATCTCGAGTTCATCGTGTCGGCCGAGAACGGCGAGGAGCCGATGGCTGCCGGATCCCTCGCGGGCCTCATGCTCGCGGGAGCTGCGGGTCTCGGCCTGCTGATCCGTCGCCGCCAGCAGACCAGGGCCGACGCGTAACCACGCATCGCCCCGGCCGGGACCGGCAGCGAACAGCCCCCGGTGCCGGGCGTCGAACCACGACGCCCGGCACCGGGGGCCTTCGCACACCCACCCGGCAGCACGCCCAGCGCCACAGCCACGACCACGCCTGAAAGGACCACCGCATGCGCACCGCCCCCACCCTCACCGGCACCCGACTCGACCTCCGAGTCGAGCTGCTCAGCGAACAGGTCTACGAACGGCTCCTCCACGACATCGTGCGCGAACGCTACGCGCCCGGCGAACGACTCAAACTCGACGACATCGCCGTCGAACTCGGCATCTCGCGCACCCCCGTGCGCGAAGCCGTCCGGCGTCTCGCAGACGAAGGCTTCATCACCATCGCCCGCAACTCCCGTACCGAAATCGCCCAGTGGAGCGACGCCGACATGCAAGAACGGGTCCGGGCGCTCGGACTCCTCGTCTCCGGCGCCATCGATCACGCCGACCCCGACCGCCTGCGCCGCACCATGCCCGACACCTGCCGAACGGACCAGCTCCCCGCCGACTGCGACCACCGCGACCCGTTCGCCGGTCTCGCCCGCTTCCTCGACACCAGCGCCGCCCTCTTGACGCTCGGCTACCCCTCCGGTGCAGGGGTGTTCAGCCGCGGCATCCTCGGACCGCTCGGCAGATACCTCACCCGCGCCACCCTCGAGATCCGCGGCTGCGCCGCAGCCGTCCACGCAACCGGGCTGGACTGGTGCGCCGTCGAACGAGAACTGCTGCACGGAAACGGTGCCGCCCTCCGTGACTACGCGGAACGCCTGTACCAGGCACTCCGGAGTGATCGCGCCATTCAGAGCGCGACCGCGTGACGGCCGATTGATATCCCGCCATTTCAGCGGTAACCGGTTACGATGGACGCCAGGAAACGGTGCGCTCATCCGCATCGCTCGGGCGTGCGTCGGTGCTGGCGTTCAGTCCATCCGACTCCGCACCCCGACGAGAGGAATCATCGGTGACCGCTCACCCTGTCCCGAGCCCGCGGGCTCACTCCAGAACTCTTCCCGCGCGATTCGCCGCAGCGCTGCTCGGCGTCGTGCTGCTGCTCGCGGGCGCGACAGCCCCGACCGCGGCGCGCGCGGCCGACGCCTGGCTCGATCGCCTGGGCATCAGTGTGCTCTTCGACGGTGCACAGGTCCCCAACGCCGTCGATGACGGCGCGAAGAACGGTGTCGTCGCCACCAACGATGCAGTCGCCTTCCAGTGGGACCTCGCTGTGATCGGGACCGCGGGCGGCGTCCTCAGCCAGACGCTGCCCGAGGGCTGGCGCTGGGATCCGACCTCGCTCGGGGCACTCGACACCGACGGCACCGCCTATGCCGCGCACCACGCCGTCTCGACCGACGGCCGTACCCTCACCGCCACCGTCACCCGGGTCAGCGGAAAACTGCTCAGCCTCGCGGGCATGAAGGCAATCCCGACCCGCACCGTCGCAGACGGCAGCCGGTACACGCCGGCCGTCGTCGCCCAGAACGGCGGCGCCGCGCTCGAAGCGGCGACCGAGCCGATCACCGTACGCGGGGAATACCGAGCCGAATTCAACAAGACCGTCGCGGCGCACAACATCTCGGCGAACCATGACTTCGGCGACGGCGAGGGCGTCGTCGCGGCCCGCGCCGTCGACTTCGTCCTGCGCGTTCGGCCCATTCCAGAGAAGGAGGTCGGCGTGCTGCAGTTCGATCTCGCGCAGCCCGCGGCGATCCGCGACACCTTCACCGTCACGGGACCGCCCGGCTCCGCCAAGCTGCGATTCCAGGCCGAGATCATCCGCAAGAGCGCGGGAGCCAGCCCCTCGCTGCGGCAGAACGGCAACACGCTCGATATCGCGCTGAACGGCTACCCCGACCTGCCCGGCACCGTCGCCGACGGCAGCTGGGCCCGAGCGACCGTGGCGGTGCGCCTCTGGGTGCGCGCTGCCGACCTGCCGGCCGTGGGCAGCAACCGTGTGGTCGTCTGGAACACCGCCGCTCCCCAGCAGTGGCAGACGAGCGACGGCCATCCTGTTCTCGTCACTTCCGAATCGAAGATATCGGGGTACGTCGAACTGCCGCAGTCGGGGCGCGGCGACGCAGCGACCGACAAGCGGATTCTCGTGCAGAAGGACCCGAGCGCGCCTGCCGCGCTCACGGCCGACCCGGCCGCGCAAGCCGACCGCTACGAGTGGGTCGACGAAGCTCCCGTCTCGACCGACAGCATCATCGTGCCGCGCTGGTGGGTGCAGCCCAGCACCGACAAGTCCACGGGCGCGATGAGCCCCATCAGCGACATCGTCTCCTACGACTTCTGGCACCCGAGTGAACAGCGGATCCTCGAAGACGCGACGCCCTACGTCGGCGTCGACCGCGGCAAGTCACCCTTGCAGCCGAGCGAGTACTCGATCCAGTACACCTCGGGCAACGATCGTATGGATCCCGAGCGCAACACCTGGGTATCGAGCATCGCCGAGGCCGGCGGTCCCGAGCGGGTGTCGGGCATTCGCGTCGCCCACACGGCCGGAGCATGGGGGAGCAGCCCAGCCACCCAGAAGGCGTTCGTCGTTGCGGTGCCCATGCGGCTCGTGTCCAAGGTCGGGGAGGCGAACCTCGTGCCCGACGTCGCCGCGCACGCCTACACCGACGCAGACGGGGAGCGGCACTTCGCACTCGACGAGTCCTGGATCGAGGTGCGAGACCTTCGAGTCCGGCTCGACAAGAGCGCTGCGCGCGGCACCGTGGTCGGTGGCGCGAGCATCGACTACACGCTCACCCCCGCACTCGTCGCGAACCCCGGCGACCCGCACGAACGCGAGGTGCACGGCATCCGCATCGTCGATGAGCTGCCGGCCGGCCTCGTCTCCGTCGACACCAGCGCGATTTCCGACGACTGGGAGGTCGAGCGTACCGGGAGCGCGCTCGCGGGCCTCACGCTGACCTTCACCTACCGCGGCAGTGCGACCACCGCCACCGAACTCACGCCGCTGCGCTACTCGGCGAAGACCTCGCTCGTGGCACCGGTCGACACCACCTACGTCAACACCGCGGTGCTCGAAGCACAGGGCGCCGATCCCGACCGCGCGCAGGCGACCGTGAGCTATCTCCGAGCGCAGGTCGTCGGCACCGAGAAGACCGTCTCGGGTGACGAAGAGATCGTGCCGGGCGGCTCGCCCGAGTGGGAGACCAGCTGGTTCAACCTGCAGACCGACTCGCAGCGCACCTCGCACTTCGTCGACGTACTGCCCCACAACGGCGACGATCGCGGATCGAGCTTCACCGGGGAGGTCGGCGTCGCCTCGGCGCGCATCACCGACGGCCAGGGCAACCCGGCACCCGACGGCTACGGCACCCTGCAATACACGACTGCGAAGCCTCACGAGGTGCGTGCTGCGGCCGCCAACAGCGAAGCGATCGACTGGATCGACGTCGACGGCGCCGATCTCTCGAAGATCCCCGGCATCACCGCTCTGCGCGTCATCGTCGCCGACTTCGCCCAGGGCGAGCCCGGCTTCGGCGGCCTGCACGTCGTGCTGAGCAACCCCGATCATCTCGAGGGCGACCGCTACGTCAACACCACCGGGGCTTGGCTTGGCGCGGGCGGGCGCATCAGTGAAACCAACCCGGCCGAGGTGCGCGTGATCGCAGCAGAGGACCCCGGAACCGGCGGCTCCGACGCGCAGGCCGACGCAGACACGGCAACCGGGACGGGAAGCGCCGCGACAGCGACCGCCGAGGCGAGTGCGAGTGCGGATTCGACCGGGTCGGGCGATGATGCGCGCGCGGATGCCGATGCGAGTTCGAGCAGCGCTGCCGCAGCGGACAGTACGTCGACTGCGGACGCAACGGCGGGCAGCGACTCGCGCAGCACGGCTGATGCGTCGGCTCGAGCCGGTTCCGAATCAGACACGAGTGCGGACGTGAGCGCCGCTTCGGCGACCGCGAGCGCGGCGGCGACCGCGGTAGCGGATGCGAACAGTTCCGCGAGCGCCGGGACGGACTCGGGCGCGAGTGCCTCCGGGTCTGCGAGTAGCGCCGCGGCTGTGCGGGGAGCCTCCGCCGACGCCTCCGCCGAAGCGATGGAAGCCGGCGCATCCGCCTCCGCTGCGTCCACCGAAGCGCGCGCGTCGGCCGACGGCACGCTGGCGCGAACCGGTGGAGCAGACGCCGGTCTGGCCTGGATCGGCGCAGCGACCCTGCTCGCCGGAATCGCCGTCATCGTGATGCGGATGCGGATGCGAACGCGCGGCACTGCACCCGGCGCGCCACAGGGGTAGTCCGCAGCGAGGGATCGTGGGCGGCGTGCCGCCCGCGATCCCAGCGTCCCCGCCTGGGCGAACGCTGGGCACCGTCGACCGCAGCGTGAGAGTCCATTGCGCGCTTTCTTGTTACATGTTACCGTTAAGTGATAGCAAGATTTCGACGAAAGGAGCGGGATGTACACCGCAGCACCGCCCACGGGCATCGGGGTCGTCGGCGGAGTCCTGGCCACCACGGGCAGCGAGCAGATCGGGTTCATTCTCATGGGTCTCGCGCTGCTGCTCGGTGGCGCGGTCGTCGCCCGACTCAGCTGGCTCAAGCGCCAGCGAGCACTCGGCACAGCGGCCTGATGGCGACGGGGTCGCGGCGCAGACGCGCCGCGACCCCGTGCGAACCACCGCTCAGCAACCGCCGCACCCTACTGAAATCCCACGATACGAGCAGGAGACCTCGATGAGCGACATCACGATCACCGGCAATCAGCCTCTGAGCCGTCGCGACCGGCGCGAGCAGCAGGTGCACGGCACCCTGCCCGATCCCGCTCCCGCGCCGCGGCCCCGAGTCGCTCCGGTGCGGCGCGCCGGATCCCTGCTCAACCGCTTCGTCCGCGCGCTCGTCGCACTCGCGTTCGTCGCCGCGGGTGTCCTCTGCTTCGTCTACGAGCGCGAGCTGCGCTTCGTCGAGACTGAGATCCAGGCGTGGATCATGAACAGCGCGGGTCTCGCCGAGACCGCGGTGTCGTCGGTCAACAACGGCATCCCCGCCATCACGTTCCACGCGAACGACACGTGGATCTCGCTCCGGCTCATCCCGCAGTGCTCCATCGCAATGTACGTGGGCGCGGTGCTCCTGCTCTCGGCGATCCTCATCATGGTGCCCCGGGTGCGCCCCGTTCGGCTCTTCGCGGCGCTCGCGATCTCGGGCGCCGGGCTCATCCTGCTCAACCAGGCCCGGCTCCTGGTCAACGCCGTCATGTTCGCCGAGGGCGGCCGCGAGGCCTTCAACTGGGCGCACGGGCCCATCGGCTCGGCGATGATGATGATCGGTGTCGCCGGCTCCCTCGCCGTGTTCTTCCTGCTCTGCATCCGCCGCGCGAAGTCGACCGGCCCCGCAGCGGCAGTCGATCAGGCCGCCCCCGCCGAGCAGCCGGAGGGCCGAGCATGATCGCAGCCTTCGCCACCACCGCGCTCGTCGTCATCTGCATCTCGTTCCTCTACCTCTGGGTCATGTTCTTCGCGGGGCTCCGCACCATGAAGAAGCAGGGGGCCACGCTCTCCACCCTGCGCGGCGCGAAGTACGAGAACCCTTTCGCCGGCGAGCCGGGCACCTTCCACACCTACTTCCTCATCCCCTGCCTCAACGAGGAGGCCGTGATCGGGGCCACGGTCAAGGCCCTCGCGGGCTCGCCGTACTCGACCACGGTCGTGATCGACGACGCCTCCGACGACCGCACCATCGCAACCGCGTACGCGCACGGCGGGGACAACGTGATCGTGCTCGAGCGTCAGCAGCCCAACGCCCGGCAGGGCAAGGGGGAGGCCCTCAACGACGCGCTCAACCTGGTGCGGCAGCTCGTCGCCGAGCGCGGGCAGGACGTCGACCGCGTCCTCGTGACCGTGATGGACGCCGACGGCCGCCTCTCCGACGGGGCAATGGCCGCCGTGCTGCCCCTGTTCGACGACCCCGAGGTCGGCGCGATCCAGCTTGCCGTCCGCATCCGCAACCGCGAGAGGTTTCTCACCCGGTTCCAGGACTTCCACTTCTGGTCCATGACCTCCGTCACGCAATTCGGCCGGCACCAGTCGTCCACCGTCTCGCTGGGCGGCAACGGCCAGTTCTCCCGCCTGTCCGCCCTCAACGAGGCCGGCGCGAAGCCCTGGAGCGAATCCCTCACCGAGGACCTGGACCTCGCCGTCACCCTCGCGATGAAGAAGTGGAAACTCGCCACCACGCCCAACGCCGCCGTCGAGCAGCAGGGCGTCGAGAGGATCAAGACGCTCTTCACGCAGCGTCGACGCTGGTTCCAGGGACACATGATGATGGCGAAGCGGCTGCCCGAGATCTGGGGCAACGCCCAGCTGTCGCAGCTGCGCGTCCTCGAGCTCTCCGCCTACATCCTCACGCCGTGGGTCACGATCCTGCCGTGGTCGATCCTGTTCCACTGGGGCCTCTTCGGGCTGATCGTCGACGGCCCCTCGTTCTTCTCCTTCGTCACCGGCTCGGCGACCCTGCTCATCGGGCTCGTGCTCTGGTACCTGCTCGCATTCGGCCCGATCTTCGTCTCCGCGTTCGTCTACTGGAAACGCGACGAAGAGAACCGGCTCTGGATGGCGCTCCTGCACGCGCACTGCTTCCCGCTCATGAACTACATCGCGTTCGCCGCCGTCTGGTCGGCGCTCGCGCGCATCCTCAAGGGCGAGAACGGGTGGCAGAAGACCGCCCGTGTGCAGGAGGGGCTCACCGAAGACCTCGCCGATGTGCGCGCCGACGCCGAGATCGTGTCGATGCCGGCCACGCCGCTCGGCTCCCGCGTCACCATGCACCCCGACCGCCTCGAAGGCCTCGGCCACGCGCCCACACCGCTCCGGCCCGCGGTCGCGCTCCCGCTCGCCGCCTAGACGAGCGGCGCGCGAGCGACGCGCGGGCGAGGGCCTGCGGATCGCACGGCGCGCCCATCAGGCGGATCCGTCCCCGCACCCCGACCCCGGAAAGAGGATCACTCCCATGTACGCCCACCCACGCAAACGGAAACGCCGAGGTCGAGCTCGCGCGCCCGAAGCGGCGCCCGGGCCCCTGCCGCAGATCTCAACGCCGGACACCGCGAATCCCGATCTCGAGGCCGAAGACGAAGGCGAGATCGCCACGGAATACGAGAGCTACCAGATCGGCATCCGCAACCGCCTGCTCTGGAGCGGAGGCGCCGCGATCATCGCGAACCTCGTCCTCTTCCTGCTCCACTTCCTCCTCGAGTTCGGGCAGACCGACGACGCCAGCAAGGTCAGCATCGTGCTGGCACCCGTGCCGTCCAGCGTCGCGATCGGTGTATTCGGCGTGCTCGCAACCCTCGTGGTCGCCCTCCAGGTCGCCGTACGGGCCCCGCGCAGCAGCGGCACCCTCGACCGCGTGACCTCGCCCGCAAGCACTTCCTCGCCGAGCTGGCCGGCGGACTCGGCCCGGCCTCCATGGCCTTCGGGCTCTACATCTCGCTGCAATACCTCGATGCGCCGCGCAACCTCGACATCGTCCGGAACTTCGGCCCCATCCTCCTCGCGCTGCTCATCGCACTCGTCGCCGCGGACGCCGAGATCGCCAACCGATCATCGCCCCGCAGGATGATCCTCCAGGAAGCCGCCCGCGACCGGAGGATCGCGCAGCTCGAAACCGGGCTCGCCACGGTCTCCGACCAGGGTCGCGCACCGAGCCGACGGCGACGCATCGGGCAGGGCACCCTGCTGATCGGCCTGCCGCTCGCGGTCGTGAGCGTGCTCGGCGTGCTCCGCGCGGAACCGAGCCCGTTCATCTCCGTGTCGCTCCTCCTCATCGAGCTCCTGATCTGCCTGTCCATCTACACCTTCCTGGCGAAGACGACGCAGTACCTGGCCATCCGCGAGTGGATCACCTGGGCCGTGATGACCACGGTGGCGGTGGTGTTCACCGTCTACGCGATCCTGATCTACCTGGTGCAGGGCCTCGCAGAGGCCGGCGAGACCGGCGGCTGGGCCCCCGTCGCGCGAGGCCTGCTCACCCTCGCCATCGAAGTATCCGTGCCGATCGCGCTCGGACTCCGATCCCTCGCGAAGCGACCCGCGTCGAAACCCCGTGGCCTCCTGCGGCAGCTCGTCGTCCGCCGCATCGAGACGCATCTCGAACGCGCACGGGCCGCCGCCCGACCGTCGGAGCCCGAGGCGAAAGCACCCTGGAACATCCTCGCGATCCTCTCCGCCGCACTCACCGTCGTGCCGCCCTTCGGCCTGGTCTTCGCGGTCCTCGCCCGCAGCCAGATCCGCGCGGCGCAGGACGCGCAGCCCGGTGGACCGAGTGCGCCGCAGGATGCCGGTCGGCACGGGCCCGGGCAACGGGCATCGGACCAGCCCGCACCCGGCCAGCCCGCACCCGCGCAGCGCGGGCTCACGCTTGCGACCGCCATGCTCTGGGCCAACGTGATCGGGCTCCTGCTCGTCCTGGCGGGCCTGGGAATGATCGGAGCGGTGAACCCCGACATCTTCTAGGCCGGCGGGCGCTGCGGGTCGAGCGGTGCCGGCCGCTCGGCCCGCGCACCGCCATCGAGCGGCGGCACACCCATCGAATCAGCCCGCGAAAGGCTCGTTTGCCGCCACTCGACGCACCCGGGGCCCGGTCGGGCCCCGGGTGACACCCCGCGCTCACCCGAAACCGGGGCACGCCGCCGCATCGATATGGTGCTGGGCATCCCCGCACTCCACGGGTGACGGGGCGAGGCGAAGGAGCCTCCATGCATCAGCGAAACCGTCCCGGCCGAACCCGCACACGCCGGCCCACCGGCACCTGCCCCGCAGGGAAGCACCGCACCGCGGCCCTCGCGGCCGTCGCGCTCGCCGCAGCGATCCCGCTCGGCCTGATCCCGCTCGGCCTCGCCGCACCCACCGCGGCGCACGCGACGCCGGCTCCCGCGTCCCAGGCGAGCGCTCCGGCCGAGCAGATCCAGACCCACGTCGCCCTGATCCTCTCGAAACAGCGGGCCAGCGGCGCGATCATGCACGGCAGCGGCGGCATCAATCCCTACTTCGGCAACTCCGCGGCGCTCGGCCTGCTCGCCGCCGCACGCGCGGGCATCGCGGCTCCGGATGCCGTCGGCGGTGCGATCCGCTGGTACGACTGGGTGCTCGCCCACCTCAACCGCGGCGGCGATGCGAAAGGCCTCTTCTTCACGATCGACGACTACCGGCTGCAGGGCGACGCCGAGGTCGCCACCGGATCCTACGATTCGGTCGACAGCTATGCCGCGACGACGCTCAGCCTCGCGGACGCCCTGTACGCCAGCGGGAATCCGACCGCGCAGCAGCGCGTCACCGGCAGCATCGGCGACCTCGAACGCGTCGCGGCGCTCCTCACGCACGCCGCGCCGCAGGGCGTGCGCAAGGCGAGCGGGCTGACGCAGGCCACCTCGACCTACAACGTCGGCTACCTCATGGACAACGCGGAGGTGTTCGCCGGGCTCCACGACTTCGCCCGCCTCGAGGGCGCCCTCGGCCGCACCACGCAGGCGGCGTCCGCAGCGCAGTGGGCGGAGACGACCCGCACCGCCATCCTGCACATGTGGAACGATCGCACCGGCACCTGGAACGACTACGACCGGCACACCGCGACGCTGACCGGTGCCTTCTACCCGCAGGGCATGGCGCAGATCTTCCCCGTGCTGCACGGAGTCGTCGCTCCGGGCGACGCCCGCGCGGTGCGGGCGTGGCACTCGGTCACGACGGCCTGGCCGGGCTGGCGGGCCAGCGGCTTCGGCATGGCGAGCCCGGTCGCGACGTTCGCCGCGACCGCGGCGCTCATGGGGATCCTGCCGGCGCACGCGCCATGGTCGACGATTTCACCGCGCGCTACGCGCCCGACTGGGGCTTCCCGTCGAGCTGCGACGCGGCCTCCTGTGCGACGGGCTGGTGGTATCCGTCGGCATCCGGCTGGACGATCCGGGCGCTCCTCGCGTCCGGCTAGCGGATCCGCGCGGGGTCCGCGGGCGCCACGGTCGAGGCGCGGGAGGCGCAGGGTCCGCGGCGCACCCGCATCCCTGCCCGCCTACCCGGCGGCGCGCAGCATCTGGCCCTTGAGCCAGGGTGCGATCTGCGCCTTGCCCGCGGGGGAGAAGTGCACGCGGTCGTCGAGGTACATCTTCTCGCCGGCCTCGGTGGTCACCGCGCAGGCGTCGGCGGTGCAGACCTGATCCTGGAGCTGCAGCTTGCGCACCCCGGGATGCTCGGCCAGGGCCTCGTCGAGCAGGGTGTTGAAGGCGTTCGCCTGCTCGACGCTCATGATCGCGTTGTGCAGGCGGGCGTCGGCGACGACGACCTGCGCCCCGGTGGATCCGGCGACCTCGATCATGCGTTTCAGCTCGACCCGGTAGGCCTCGGCGCGTGCGGCATCGGTGAGATCGCCCCACCGGCCGTCGATCTTCGTCTGGACCGCATCCCACGCCACGTTCACGAGCACCACGTCGGGTTCCACCCGGTCGAGCTGGGCCTGCCAGCGCTGCTCCCACGGGTTGCACCCCTTCGGGGCGTCCTGCGTGATGCCGACGGCCGTCTTCATGGCGGTGGCGCCCGAGACGCCGCAGCCGGCGAGGCCGCCGTCGTGCACGGTGAGCTCGTCGCCCGCGACCGGCGCGAGGGCGGAGGCGAAGTCGTTCGCGAGGGAATCGCCGAGGGTGAGCACGGAGGTCTGGCCGGTGCCGGCCCCCTGGTGCTGCACGAACGGGGGCAGCACGACGAACGCGGCGATCGTCGCGGCCATCCAGCCGGTGAACGCGACCGTGCCGAGCTTCTTCCACGTGCGCAGCCGCATGGGCTCGGCGAACAGGTGGTGCAGGGCCCCCGCTGCGAGGAGCGAGAACGGCACGCCGAGGATCAGCAGGTCGATCGGGGCGGTGCTCGGCTCGACGGCGGTGATGAGCCAGTAGATGGGCAGGTGCACGAGGAACAGCGTGTACGACACCTTGCCGATGCCGACGAGGACGGGGAACCGCAGCACGGCGCCGAGCAGGTTCGCGGACGAGGTGAGGGTGATGATGAGGACCGCGGTGAGCCCGCCGACGGCGGCGAAGCCCCAGCGGTAGAGCCATGCCTGTTCGTAGCTGTGGGCATTCAGCGACAGCAGCACGATGGCCGCGAGTGAGGCCACCGAGACCAGGGTGATGGCGATGCGATGCCAGAGCCCGGCGGCGCGCGGGGTGCCGCCGAGATCGGCGAGCAGGGCACGCCGCTGCACCCAGAGGAAGTGGATCGCCGCCGCCGCGGCGCCCGCGAGCAGGCCCATCAGGTGCGTGTCGGTGCCGAGGTACATGCGATCGCTGTTGCCGCCGTCGAAGCGGAGCAGCGGCTGGGCCGAGGCGAGCAGGAAGCCCGCGACGGCGAGCCACAGGACGAGCTTCGCTCGCAGGGTGCTGCGCTGGAAGTGGAAATCCTGGCTGCTGCCGCGCCGGCGCCCGATCATGAACACCGCGAAGAGCAGGATCGGCCAGACGAGGTAGAACTGCTCGGTGATGGCGAGGGACCACATGTGGCCGAGCGGGTTGATGCCGCCGAAGCCTTCCCAATAGGCCTGGCCGGCGAGGATCTGCTCCCAGTTGGTGAGGTAGACGAGGGAGGCGAGTCCCTGCTGCACGAAGCGCTCGCGGGTGGCTGGGTCGCCGAACACGAGCACCGCCCACAGGGTGAGCCCGAGCACGAGGAAGAGCACGGGCAGGAGGCGCTTCACGCGGCGTGCGTAGAAGGTGCCGAGGCGGATCGCGCCGGTGCGGTGGTGCTCGCGCAGCAGGGTGAGGGTGATGAGGAAGCCGGAGAGCACGAAGAAGACGTCGACGCCGAAGAGGCCGTTCGCGTAGAGCCCCGTGTGGAAGGTCAGCACCGAGAGGATCGCGACGGCGCGGAGGCCGTCGACGGCGGCGTAGTAGGTGGTGGGGAGCGGGACCGGACGGCCGTTGCGGAGCCGGCCCCGGCGGCGAACCGAGTGGCGAGGCGCGGCGGCGGTTCGTGACGCGGTCGTCGTGTGCATCTCGATCTCCCGATCCTGTAGCTAACATGTTACATGCTCAAGCTTCGCAGAAGCGGGATCCGAGCGCAAGGCTTGAACGGATACTGCTTACATGTTACTCTCAGCAGGCGCTCGCAGTGGAGCGCCGGATTCAGGAACGACCGCAGTCGGAGGGTGCAATGACAATTCAGGCGACGACCGCGCCCCTGCGCAGGATCCTGCTCAAGGACGAGGCTCATGCGCGTCTCTCGGACGCGATCATCTCCGGCGAGCTCGCTCCCGGTGCGACGCTGCCGAACGCCGAGATGGAGGAGTGGCTCGGGGTCTCCCGGTCCACCCTGCGCGAGGCCTTCAGCCGACTCGAACTGGCGGGGCTCGTCAACTCGCAGCCCAACCGCTACACCCGCGTGTCCGAAGTCGACTCCGACGTCTACCGGGCGACGGCGGCCGTGCTGCACATGCTCCTCTCCGACATCCGACCCGAGTCGCTCGACGGCATCGAGCTGCGCATCGCACCGCACGAGTCCTGCGCCGAGCACCTGGCCCGGATCATCGGCCAGATCGTCGCCGCGGAGCGCAATCCCGTGCTCGCCGGCATCGTCGACGGGCAGATCCTTCCGCTGCTGCGTCGCGATGCGGCGGCGTTCGCCCGAGCTCGCGCCGATATCGAGTACCGCCGCATCGCCTGCGGGCTGGCCGAGCAGCTCGACGCGGGCGACCGCGACGCCGCGGCGGCAGGGATCCCGCACCTCGTCGAGCTCGGCACCGGTCAGCCTCGCCGCGCCGGGACGGCGGGCTAACGCTTCGTGCGCGCCCTGCTCGAGCCGCGGGGCGCAGCCACGGGAAGAGCGAGCCGACGGCGACGCCGATGAGCAGCACGACCAGGAACCAGATCCAGGCCGGCATCGTGAGCGCCAGGCCCAGGAAGTGGACGCTCGCGCTGCCCAGGTTCGAGAAGACGAACAGCAGTGCGATCGCGAGCAGCACGATCGCGATGACCGTCCTGGCCGAGAGGCCCTTCGGGTCCGATGCGGGGCCCGGCGCGTTCGCCGGTGCCCCCGTGGTGTGCGGCATCTGAGTGCTCCCCGTTCCCGGCCGCCCGTCGGCCGAACGATGAACACCCTAGGGCTCCGGCCGCTCGCGCTCGCGTGCGGGTGACAGACCGGGTGACACGGCTGCCCGCGAACTGGGGTTTTGCTGAAAGATCCCTTGAACAGGCGGCAGTTCTTTGGGGGAGACATGCTCGGTAGACGATGGCTCGCGTCGGCGGCGGCGCTCAGCGTGGTGCTCACGGCGCTGGTGCCGCTCGGCGCGACGGCGGCGTCCGCCGCCGATACGGCGGTCCTGCAGATCAAGAAGTCGCTCGTGGGGGAGCAGACGGTGTTCGCGCCGGGCGACACCTTCGAGTACGAGATCGTCGTGGGCTGCTCGTCCACCCTCGACCTGGGTTGCCTCGACGCCGCGCTCACCGACGCGCTGCCCGAACCCCTCGTGCTGAACCCCGCGAACCCGGACCCCGTGACCGCGTCGGTCGCACCGGGCGGCACGGCCGACGTGGCGCTCGACGGCACCACCGGCTTCACGGTCACGCCGCAGCAGAAGGATGCCGACGGCAACACCGGTCTGCTCGCCGGCGGCACCATGACCGTCACGGTCAACGTGCAGGTTCCCGCCGGCATCAGCGGCGAGTTCAACGGCGCCAAGATCACGAACACGGCGCACGCGGACGCCGGCAACGCCGCCGAAGTGCAGTCCTCCGCCGACGTCACGCTCCGGGTCGCCACCACGCTTGCGGCGTCCGTCGCCAAGCGGGTCTCCCCGGCGACCGTTCCGGCGGTCCCGGGCCGCGCGGTCGCGTGGACGGTCGCCCCGGGCAACGCCTCGAACCAGACGGTCGACACGATCGTCATGCAGGATCCCGCCGCGCCGCCGTTCGCCTTCGCGCCGAACCTGGAGCTCGTCGGCGTCGACGTCGCCGATCCGGCGGGAGCGACGGGGCACGAGGTCGAGTACTGGGTGAACGGCAGCTGGGGCAACGCGCCGCCGAACCCGATCGGGAGCGCCGGCGGGGTGCGCGTCACCTTCACCGGATCCTTCACGCCCGGCGCGACCGGCGAGGTGACGCTGCGTACGCAGACGACCGATGCCGTCGCCGCGATCCCCGAGGGCGGATCGGTCGAGGCCGCCAACACGGCGCAGGCCACCGTCGAGAAGAACGGCGAGGCGAGCGAGCCCGCCACCGCGGATGCGAAGACCACGATCTCGGCGAGCGGCCCCGACGCGACCATCACCAAGACCTTGGACGACAGCACCCTGGTCGCGGGGCAGGCCACCGTCGCGACGATCACCGCGACCAACGGTGCGCAGAACGTCCAGCGTCTCACCGTCACCGAGCCGTCGGCGGGCAAGCCCGGCCTCGTCGCCCAGGGCCTCGAGTTCACCGGATTCGGGGAGGCGCTCGCCTGGCCGGTCGCGGCGAGCAGCGCGACCATCGCATACCGCTATACCGACTGCGCCGGGACCACCGAGCGCACCACCCGTAGCGACTCCCTGCCCGCACCGCAGAGCGGCTGCACCGTCGACGGCTTCACCGTCGTGTTCGAGGCGGACGGCGACGGGATCCAGCCGGGGGCGTACGCGGAACTGCCCCTGCGGGTGACCGCGCTGCCGGTCGCGACCACCGCCGAGCTGCGCAGCACCAACTTCGTCGACACGCAGGTCGAGAACGAGCTCGGCCAGACCGGCTCGGCGCAGACCGGCGCATCGTTCAGCGTCAAGCCGCTCGTCGTCGGCACGGAGGCGTCGAAGCGGATCACGCCTGCGGATATCTACGGGGTGCCGGGCACCCGCGCGAACGTCGCCGTCACGGGCAAGGTGAGCGACGATTCCACGGTCGGGTCGACCGAGCTCGTCCTCACCGATCCGGTGGATCCGGCCGCATCCGGTGACTTCTGGAGCACCTTCGCTCCCGTGCGGATCCACGACACCGATATCCCGAACTGCGTCGCGCTCAGCGTCAGCGTCTGGTCGCGAGCCGCCGGCGCCTGGACGCCGCTCGACGGGGCGACCGACGTGCAGGGCGCGCAGGCCAAGTGGAGCGCCGACATCCCGGCGCGCGTGCGTGCCGACGCCGGCGGGATCCGCTTCGCGTTCCGGCCGACGTGCGAGCGCACGCTGCCGCCCGGCTTCACGGCCCTCGTGAATCTCGACGTCGAGGTGACTGCGGCCCACAGCGGTCGCGAGACCTTCACCAACACCGTGCAGTCCTCCGTGCACAACGACGACGCCGTCGAGCCCGACGCGACCGACACGGCGGAGGCGCCGCTCGGCGTGCACCCGCTCGACGGCGACGGACCCGATCTCGTCGACAAGCACTGGCTCGACGGGACGGTTCCCGCCCTGTCCGGCGAGGAGCGCACCGCGCGCATCGGGTGGAGCACGCAGGGCCTCGAGCTCACCGACATGACCATCACCGACCCGGCCGCAGCCGGCGAGCTCTCGAACGTCGCGACCTCCGTCTACGACGCCTTCGACCTCGTCCGCATCGCGCCCGTGACCTCGGCCTCCGACCCCCTGATCGCGAACGACCGGATCACCGAGGTCTCGCGCTACTCGGCGAGTGCGCACGACTGGGTCGACATCACTTCCGCGGCCTGCGCCGACGGATGCGAAGGAGGTTCGGCGGCTACTCCCTCTTGCCCGCCGAGCAGCGAGACACCCTCGGCATCCGCGTCACGTACTCCGAGCGCGTCGCGGAAGCCGGGGTCGGCGCGTCATACGACCGCCGACCCCTGGACCTCGTGTTCCGGATCCGCGACACGCTGCGCAGCGACCCGAACGCGTACGCGCTGGGCACGTTCCACGCCCACGGCTACAACACGGGGGAGCCCGGCCTGGTGCACAACTCCGTCGCCGCGCACGGGGTGAACGCCGCGACCGGCGTCGACCGCACGAGTACCGACGGCGACCGGATCACGATCGTCGACAGCCCGCTCAACGTGTCGCTGCGGAAGTCCTTCGACCAGGCTCAGCTCGGCCTGCCGCAGCCCGGCACCGATCCGACCGACTACCCGCTGATCTCGGCGAAGCTCACCGCGAGCAACGACTCCGCCGTCCGCATCGCATCGATGCGGATCAGCGACCCGGCGCCCGCGCAGGCGCAGCCGACGGCGTTCGACACGCTGAACCTGTTCTCCATCGACGGCGTCATCGCGCCCGCCGGGCTCTCGGCCGCCGACGCGCGCGTCGTCCTCACTCGCGGTGCGGTCGCGGATGCACCGATCACCGTCGCGGCGGCCCAGGCCCTCGCCCCGAACGAGCTCGCCGACGTCACCGGGGTCGAGGTCATGTTCGCGAAACCCGACGGCAGCCCGGCGATCGCGCCGGCGGCGACGGGCGTGCTCGACCTCACCTGGCAGCTGCGCGCCGAGAAGCGATCCGGCGGGGCCGTGCAGATCACGCCCGCGGGCGAGTCGATCCGCAACGAGGCGCACGTCGCGATCGACAGTCCCGGCAGGATCGCGTGCCCGGCCGACGGCTGCAGCACGGGCGAGGCGACCGCCGACGACGAGTTCCGCGTGGTCGCGGCGGACTACGCCGTCCGCACGACGAAGACGATCTCGCCGGCCACGGTGCCCGAGAACGGCTCGACCGCATACCGCACCACGCTCACCGGTCAGCCGCTCGGCAGCGCACGCACCACGCTGCTCACCCTGACCGATGCGACCCCGACCTTCTGGAACACCATGGAGTACACGGGGGTCGGGATCCGGGTGCCGAGGCCGGTCAACCAGCTGCGCATGGACGCGCTGACCGGGGTCGACTTCGAGCTGCAGGGCGGCGTGCTCGTCGCCCGCTGCGACGGCGCGCCCGTCGACGCCGCGTCGAGTTGCTGGAGGACGGGCGACTGGGTCGACGTGCAACCCGGCAGCACCGCCCGGCTCGACCTTCCGGCCGGCGTCTCGGCGGGGGACGTGGCCGGCGTGCGATTCTCGGCGCGGGACCTCGAGAACGGCGCCCCCGCGCAGTGGGAGCGGCCCTTCAACCCGACGCTGAACTACGAGCTGGAGACCGAGCGGCGCGAGTACCTGCGCAGCGACCCGATGCGGCGGGTCTCGACCACGCGACCGGGCCTCGACCCGAACCCGGGGAGACCGAGCGCGGGGTCATCAGCGACACCGTCACCGCCGACGGCACGGCCCAGTTCGGTGCGGACCAGCGGTTCACCGACCACCGGGAGGACACCGCGACGACCACGGTCACGCACCTGACGAACGCGATCACGGTGACCAAGACCCGCGGCACCAACCCGCTGGTCAGCCCGAGCGCGACCATCCCCTACGTGATCACCGTCGCGAACACCGGTCAGTGGGACATGACCGGGTTCCGCCTCAGCGACCGGGTCGGGCTGGTCGACGGGCGCTCGCCGCTCGTGGAGCCGAGCCCGGCCGCGTACGATTTCGCGGTGAGCGGTCCCGGCGCCCCGACGGGCGACGCCGGATTCTCGGCGAGCCTCGACGAGAACACGGGGATCCTCGACATCGTCAACGCCGATCCCGGGTTCGTGTTCAAGGCGGGCTGGACCCTGACCGTGAAGACTCCGCTGAAGTTCCGCGCGGGCGTCTCGCCCGACACGGCGATCGACAACCGCGTCTCGGCGACGTCGGACCGCCTCTTCGACACCTGCCAGTCGACCACCGCCGATCTGAAGCCGAGCCCCGACACCCACGAGGTCGCGACCTGCGCCTCCGACACCTCGATCGGGGCCAGGGCCAGCGCCTCCGTCGCGCTGAAGAAGTGGGTCAAGGGCAATCGGGCCGGGGATCCCGCGACCGGGGCCGACGACCTCGGCGTGCGCAACGTGCTGGGCGACGGCGCCGAGTGCGATCCGTCGACGCCGGGCCTCACCGATCACGGCTTCACCTCGTACCCCTGCGCGCCGATCACCCGCCCCGGCGGGCTCGCGACCTGGCGGCTCGACTTCCAGAACACGGGCAACGCGAACGCGCGGGTGGTGGCGGCGGTCGACACGCTGCCCGATGTGAACGACCGTGGGGTGATCGTGTCGAGCGCCCGCGGCTCGCAGTTCCACGTCACGCTCGCGGGCACGGCGGGCAGCAACCTGGGCGAGCTCGCGGATGCGGCCGCCGGGCACTTCGAGCTGTTCGGGTCGACCACCGTGCAGAGCCAGGCCTGCAACCAGAACGCGATCGAGCACTTCACCGAGGGCGCGTCCGTGGATCCCGCCTGCGGGTTCGATTGGCGGCCGCTGGTCGCCGGCGCCGGAGAGGCGCAGCTGCGCGACGTCCGTTCGCTGCTCGTCGTGCTCCGCTTCGACGACGCGACGCGCGCGACGAAGCCGGGCCTGCACCCGGGCGAGACGCTGCGGCTCGAGTTCGACACCCGCACCCCGTGGGTGCTGCCGGCCGAGAGCGCGGTGGCCGACGGCCTGCCCGTCGCCTACAACTCCTTCGCCGGTGCCTCCCGGTCCGTTGCGACCGCGACCCAGCCCGAGCACGCGGAGCTGGTGCTCGAGCCGCAGCGGGTCGGCATCGCGACCGTCACGGGGCAGCTGCAGCTGCGCAAGGTGGTCGAGCGCGAGGGCTTCCCCGCCGGGATCGAACTGCCGAGCCGGTTCCCGCTGCTCGCGGACTGCGTCTCGGGCACCGACGCCGTGAGCCTGGTCACCGCGAACGGAGACGACGCGAGCCGCCCGGTCGTGCCGGGCGACGGCACCCCGCTCTCGTTCAACTCCGAGACCGGCCCGGTGAACCTGCCGCTCTTCGCGAAGTGCGGCATCACCGAGGATCCGGCACCGGCCGGGGCGACGGCGACGGTGGATCCGGCGGGCGGCGTCGTCGCGGAGCGGGATCTGTCGCAGAACGCCTCGGTGTGGAACCCCTACCGGGGCGAGACCGGACGCGCGGCCGTCACCGTGACGAACACCTACACGACGGGCGGATTCACGGTGCGCAAGGTCGCCGACATGGGTGGTGCCGTCGACCAGGACGGCACGCCGATCGGCACCGCGCAGCGCTTCGCGTTCGCGGCGAGCTGCGACTACCTCGGCCAGGAGGTCCTTCCCCGGGGGCAGCGCAGCTTCGAGCTGGGAGCGGGCGAGACCCGTGCGATCACGGGGATCCCGTCCGATGCGGACTGCCGCGTGACCGAGACCGATGCGGGCACCGCGGTGGGAACGAGCACGACGGTCACGGGCGATTCGGCCGAGCCGCGCACCGAGGCCGGCGAGGTCGCCCGCTTCCGGGTCGTCTCCGGCGCGACGCCGCAGGTCGCGGTCGAGTTCGTGAACCGCTTCACCACCGGCACGCTCAGCATCACGAAGGAGCTCACCGGGCCGGGCGCGGAGCGCTGGGGCGAGGGCCCATTCACCGTGCGGGTCCTGTGCACGCTCGCGGGGCTGATCCCCGAGACGGTCTACGACGGCGAGGTGCGGGTCTCGCGTGCGGAACCGACCGCCACGGTCGAGCACCTGCCCACGGGCGCCGAGTGCACCGTCACCGAGACGGGGCCGGGCGTCTCGACCGAGCACACGACGGATCCGGCGGACGGACACGTCACGATCGGCGACGACGCGGACGATCCCGTGGCCGCGGTGACGGTCGTGAACGAGTTCCGCACGGGAGCGTTCGACGTGCTCAAGGAGCTCGCGGGCCCGGGCGCCCCGGCCTTCTCGAACGGGCCGTTCGACTTCGCGTACGCCTGCACCTTCGCCGGCGCGCGGATCGCCGATGGCACGCTGAGGCTGCACGGCGACGGCACCGGCGACCCGATCCGTTCCGAGGCGGTGCGCGGGCTGCCCGTCGGCGCGGAGTGCACGATCACCGAGACCGGGGCGGGCGGGGCCGACGAGACCCCTGCGCCCGTGACCGTCACGGTTCCCGACGAGCAGGACGGCGCGGAGTCGGTGGTGACCGCAGGATTCCTCAACGCCTTCTCGTCCGGCACCGCGACGCTCGAGAAGCGCCTCGACGGTCCCGGCGCTGAGCTGCCTGCGACGCAGCGGGCGCGGTTCACGATCCTCGCCACCTGCCAGGTGGAGCGAGACGGCACCCGGGTCACGCTGCACGAGGCGAGCCTGCGCGTGCGCGGTGGCGAGACCGTGCCCGTGGCCGACGCGAACGGGGATCCGGTACAGCTGCCGCTGGGCGCGCACTGCTTCATCCGGGAGACCGACCGAGGTGGCGCCAGCGCCTCGGCCGTCAACCACGGCGACTTCGCGAACGCTGCGGTGATCGAGCGCTCGAGCGAACCGCAGACGCTCGCGCTCGTGGCGACCAACACCTTCGCGCTGCCGGCTCCGAAGCCGGGTGAGCCGGGCGGCTCCGGTGGCGCGAACGGGATCGCGGTGACGGGCGCGCCGCTCGGCGCGCTGCTCGGCACGGCCGGAGCTGCCGCGCTCGCCGCGCTGCTCGGCGGAGTGCTGCTGCTGCTGCGCCGCCGACGGTCGTAGGCCGGCTGCGGCGCAGCACTGCGGGGCGGGGATCCGATGGATCCCCGCCCCGCGGCGTCTCGGCGCCTGTGGCTACTCCACCCGGCGGCGGTGCCAGAAACGCAGCGCCTCGATGACGACCATGCCGACGAGCGAGACGACGAGCACGGCGATCGCGAGCGGCGCGGGCAGGAACTCGACCCGGAAGAACGCCGCAACGATCGGGATGCACCAGATCAGCGCGAGGCCCGCGTACATGGCGACCACGACGGCCGCCCGGAACGCGGTGACCGGGCGGGCCAGCACGGCCAGCACCCAGAGCGCGATGCCGGCGAGTACGAGCGTCGAGGCGGACTGCATCTGCACCACGGTCGCGCCCATGTCGTGGCCGACGATGCGCAGCGCGATGAGCCCGGCGGTGACCACGAGGCCCGCGGGGATCGCGAACGTCAGCGAGCGGCGCAGGAAGCCGGACCGGTAGCGCGACGCGTTCGGCATGAGCGCGAGGAAGAACGCGGGGATGCCGATGGTGAGGCCGTCGGTGATCGACAGCTGGCGCGGCAGGAACGGGAACGCCCAGGCGAGCAGCCCGAAGATGATGCCGATCGCGAAGGCGTAGGTCGTCTTCGTGAGGAACAGCATCGAGACGCGCTCGATGTTCGCGATCACGCGGCGGCCCTCGGCGACGACGCCCGGCATGCGGTCGAAGCGGCCGTCGAGCAGCACGAGGCGGGCGACGGCCTTCGTCGCCTGCGCGGCGGAGTCCATCGCGATGCCGAGGTCGGAGTCCTTGATCGCGAGCGCGTCGTTCACGCCGTCCCCGGTCATCGCGACCACGTGCCCGCGGCTCTGCAGCGCGTGCACCATGGCGCGCTTCTGCTGCGGGGTGACCCGGCCGAACACGCGCTCGGTCTCGAGCACCTCGGCGAGCTCCGCCTGATCGTCGGGCAGCGTGCGCGCGTCGAAGCCGTGCGGGGCGTCGAACCCGACCTCGCGGGCGACCGCGGCGACGGTGCGCGGATCGTCGCCCGAGATGACCCGGACCTCGACGCCCTGCTCGCGGAAGTACGCGAGGGTCTGCGCCGCGTCCTCGCGCACGCGCTCGTGGAAGGTCACGAGCGCGACCGGAACGAGGCCCGCGGGCAGTTCCGGGTGCTCGGCCGGGCCGTCGATCACGGCGCTGTGCGCGAGCACGAGCGTGCGCTTGCCGGCCTCGGCGAGTTCGCCCGCCTGCTGCAGCACCCGCTCGACCTCCGCGTCGCCGCGCGCCTCGGCGAGCACGAACTCGGGGGCTCCGAACACCCAGGTGCCGCCGCCCTCGGCCGCCGGGCCGCCGGTGATGACGGCGCTCCACTTGCGCGCCGAGTCGAAGGGGATCTCGCCCGTGACCGGGGGCGCCTGCTCCCCGCCGAAGGGCTCGGCGAGGCACTGGGCGGTGAGGTTCGCGTCGGGCGCGGACCCGATGCGGCCCAGGATCCCCCGCCAGCCGGCGACCTCGTGCAGCTCGATCGTCTCCCCGAAGCCCATCTTGCCGGTGGTGAGGGTGCCCGTCTTGTCGAGGCACAGGACGTCGACTCGAGCGAGGCCCTCGACCGCGGGGAGCTCCTGGATCAGCACGTTCTGGCGCGACAGTTGCACGGCACTGACGGCGAACGCGATGCTCGTGACGAGCACGAGGCCGAGCGGCACCATCGCGATGACGGCGGCGACCGCGCCGACGACGGCCTCGCGCCACTCGCCGGATTCGAGCGCGCGCTCCCAGCCGCCGTGCGACTGGATCTGGCCGTACGCGACGATGAGGATCATGGGGCCGAGCGCCCACGCGATCCACTTGAGCAGGCGGTTGATGCTGCCGCGCAGCTCCGACTGCACGAGCGAGAAGCGACGGGCCTCGTTGGTGAGCTTCGCCGCGTAGGAGTCGTCGCCGACGCGGACCACCTCGGCGAGCGCGGTGCCGCTGACGACGCTCGACCCCGAGAGCACCTCGTCGTCGTATCGCTTGCGGATCGCGTCGGACTCGCCAGTGAGCAGCGACTCGTCGACCTCGAGGCCGCTCGGGCCCTGCTCGTCGGTCTGCACGACGCGGGCGTCGGCCGTGACCTGATCGCCGGTGTGCAGCACGAGCAGGTCGCCGAGCACCACCTGCTGCAGCGGGATCTCGGCGTCCGCACCGTCGCGGCGTACGCGAGCCGTCGGAGCGTTGAGCACGGCGAGCCGGTCGAGGGTGCGCTTCGCGTTGAACTCCTGCACCACCCCGATCACGGTGTTGAACAGCGCCGGGAACGCGAAGAGTGCGTCCTGCCAGCGTCCGAGCGCGAACAGGATCCCGAAGCCGGCGAACACGATCGCGTTGAACAGCGTGAACACGTTCGCGAGCAGGATCTGCCACAGCGAACGCGTGGAACCGTCGCTCGACACATTGCCCTGGCCCGCCTCGAACCGGAGGGCAGCCTCCTCCGAGGTCAGTCCCGTCTGTTCGACGCCGACCTCGTCCATCACCCGCTCCATGGGCAAAAGACTACGGAACGCGGGCCCGTTGCGGACTGGAAATCCGACCTGATCGGCCGAAGATGGTACTCGGGTACCACCTGCCGCGTCGACGCCCCCTACCGGGGAGGGAGCCGGGCGCGCTCAGCCGGATCCGGACGCTCAGCCGGATCGGATCCGGGCGAATCGTCCGGCTGGAGGTTCATGTCGGGCTGAGCGAACAGGACCGGCTCCCGCGAATCCTTGGAGGTTCCTTGGCGGGACGGGCGGAGGCTGGGTTGCGCGGTGCACCGATTCCGGAGCGCCGTGCGACCCGCGGGAGGAACTCGGATGACTCGGATGACCACGACACGGCCGGCGCGGTCCGCACCGCACGCTCCGGGCGCTCGCGCGGGCTCGGAGCCGCGGCGCGGGATCCTCCGCCGGGCTGCGCGGCCCGCCGCCGCGTTCCTCACGGCCGCCGCGGTCGCGGCCGCCATGATCGCGTTCGGCTTCGTCATGCGGGCGCACCCGGTCGACGCCGGGATCGTGGCAGCCTTCAACGGCGACCACGTCGGGGCCTGGGGCTTCGTCGCGGACGCGATCTACCGGCTCCTCAGCCCCGTCCCTGCCGTCGTGCTCGTCACCGCCCTCGCCCTGCTCGTCTGGTGGCGCTCGCGCTCCCTGCTGCCGGCGCTCGCGTTCGGCGGCACGATCGCGGTGACCTGGCTGCCGGTCGCGGCGATCAAGATCCTCGTGGATCGCCCGCGTCCCGACCTGTCGCTGCTCGCGCACCTCCCGGCCCAGGTCCAGACCGACGGATCGTTCCCGAGCGGGCACACGGCCTTCGCCGTGTCGCTCTCGATCGGGATCTGGTTCCTGCTGCGCGACAGCCGGTGGGAGGGGGTCGCGATCGTGGGAGGCGTGGCGTTCACGCTGCTCGTCGGCGCCGCGGTCGTGAGCGACGGCCTGCACTTCCCGAGCGACGCGCTCGCCTCGATCGTGTGGGGGCTGGCCGTGGCGCCGGCGGCCCGGATCCTGGTCGCGGATGTCGCGCTGAGCCGGCTCGCCGCGCGCTTCGCGCGGTAGCGGCCCCCGTCGCACGCCGCCCCACCGCCACGAACCACGACTCCCGGAACGGACGGAACACCATGCCCCGACGCCCCTCGACCCTCCCGCCCCTCGACGCCCCGACCCCGCGCAGGCGGCGGATGAGCCGCCGGAAGCGCCTGCTCGTCACGGTCTCGGTCGCGCTGACCGTGCTGATCGTCGCGGCGGGCGCCGCCGCCGCGTTGCTGCTGCGGAGCATCGACGCCGGCATCGTGCGCTCCGACTTCGCGCTGCCGCACGCGACGAAGAAGCCCGACCCCGGCGAGCAGAACGTGCTCATCATGGGCATGGACACCCGGGTGGACCAGCAGGGGAAGCCGCTGCCGAAGCAGGTGTACGAGGCGCTGCACGCCGGCACCGAGGACGACGGCGGGTACAACGCGAACGTGCTCATGCTGGTGCACATCCCGAAGGACCGGAAGCAGTCCGTCGGCATCTCGATCCCGCGCGACGACTACGCCGAGATCGTCGGCGCGCCGCTCGGCGTCACGCACTCCAAGATCAAGGAGGCGTACGGGCTCGCGATGCAGCAGCGCATGAACGAGCTGCAGGACGACTCGAGTCTCACCCCGGACGAGAGGTACCAGCAGGCCCGCGCGGCCGGGCGGCAGGCCCAGATCGAGACCGTCTCACACTTCCTCGGCGACGTGCGCATCGACCACTTCGTCGAGATGACGATGGGCGGCTTCTACTACGTCTCCGAGGCGGTCGCCCCCATCACCGTCTGCCTGAACCGGGCGACGGAGGACAGCTACTCGGGCGCGCACTTCGCCGCGGGCGAGCAGCAGCTCGATGCGCGGCAGGCAATGAGCTTCGTACGCCAGCGCCGCGACACCGGGGTCGACGGCCCCGAGCTGACCGACCTCGACCGCGCGCGGCGCCAGCAGGCGTTCCTCGTGGCCCTGGCCGACAAGCTGAAGGACCAGAGCACCCTCACCAACCCGAAGACCGTGGCCGAGCTCGTCGGGGTGACGCAGTCGCACGTCGCGCTCGACACCGGCTTCGACGTGCTCGGCTTCCTCGACATCGCCCGCGACGCGGCGCGCAACGGTGTCGAGTTCGTCACCCTCCCGATCGTCGAGTTCAGCACGATCGACGGCGCCGCCGTGAACATCGTCGATCTCGAAGAGATCCACCGGGTGACCGCCGCACTGCTCGGCACGGCGCCGAAGGCCGGGGCGGACGGGTCCGCGGGCGCGAGCCCGAAGACACCTGCCGACCCGGTGGCCGGCGACCGCGGGGCCGAGCCGTCGGCGTCGCCGGAAGCGCCGTCGGCCCCGCACGCCGCAGGCGGATCGACCGGGCCGGCGCCGTCGGAGAAGCCCTCGTCGGGCACCACCGCCGTGGACTCCTGGGACCAGCCGATCCGCCCGGGCACCCGGCCCTGCGTGAACTGAGCGCGCATGACCGCGATGCAGCGCAGCACCGTCGCGCTCCCCGACGGGAGCGCCCGCCGATTCAGGCTGATCCCCGAGACGCCCGGACCGCTGCGCCGCCTCACGGTCGCGCTGCTGGTCATCGTGCTGCTGCTCGTCGGCCTCGGCGCGGTCATGGTGCAGTCGGCCGGCGAGGTGACCGCCATCGCCGCGGGGCAGAACCCGCTCGAGGGGATCCTGCGGCAGAGCGCCTACGCGGTGCTCGGGCTCGGGGCCATGGCCGTGCTCAGCCAGGCCCCGACGGCCCTGCTGCGGCGCTGGGCCTGGGCGGCGCTCGCCGGCGGTTTCGCGCTGCAGGCCCTCGTCTACACGCCGCTCGGCTACGAGGCCGGCGGCAACCGCAATTGGCTGCAGCTCGGGCCGATCTCGATCCAGCCCGCCGAGTTCATGAAGTTCGTGCTGCTCGTCTGGATCTCGACGGTGCTCAGCGCGAAGCGCCCGCTGCTCTCGCGCTGGGTGCACGTCGTGATCCCGATCCTGCCGGTGGTCGCGCTCTCGATGCTCATCAACGTGCTCGGCGGAGACCTCGGCACGCTCATGATCATCGCCGCGCTCGTGTTCGGCTGCCTGTACTTCTCGCAGGTGCGCGCGCGGATCCTGCTCGGGATCGCCTGCGTCGCCGCGGCGGGCATCGGCGTCATGACGATCATCAAGCCCAACCGGGTGTTCCGCATCACCCACTTCCTCGAGGTCGACTGCGTCGCCGACATCGCGCACGCGCAGGGCATGTGCTGGCAATCGCTGAACGGCTTCTGGGCGCTCGCGAACGGCGGGCTGCTCGGCACGGGCATCGGAGGCTCGGCGGCCAAGTGGTCGTGGCTGCCCGAGGCCGACACCGACTTCATCTTCGCGATCGTCGGCGAGGAGCTCGGTTTCGTCGGCGCGGTCTCGGTCGTGCTGCTGTTCGCCGCGCTCGCCGCCGTGCTGCTCGCGCTCCTCGCCCGCTGCCGTGACCCCTTCGCCGTGTCGGCGATCGGGGGCTGCATGACCTGGATCACCGTGCAGATGCTGGTGAACGTCTCGGTCGTGCTCGGGTTCGTTCCGGTGCTCGGGGTGCCGCTGCCGTTCGTGTCGGCGGGCGGCACCTCGCTCGTATCGACGCTCATGGGGCTCGGCGTCGTGCTGTCGTGCGTGCGGGAGCAGGCGCTCGCGGCGGATCCCTGGCCCTGACGTGCGAGAGTTGAGCCGAGTACGGGCCAGTGCCGTGCGCAGAGAGAGGGGCGCGAGATGTCCGGATCCCGGATCGATCCGCGGGAACTGCCCGATGAGCGCGCGTATCGTCGCTCCGCTTCGATGATCGGCTGGCGGGTGATGGCGGTGTGCGCCGGACTCGTGGTGGTCGGCGGCGGCGTGATCCTCGCGTTCGTGTTCTGGCAGACGACCCCGTGGGAGGCGAATCAGCCGCCCCAGCCGGGCGAGGTCGAGGTGCGTCTCGATCCGGGCGAACTGGTGCTCGCGGTCGTGCTGCTGGCGACCGGCGCGGTGCTGAGCGCGGGCCTCGCGGCGCGCATGATCGCCCGGCGGGCGGTGCAGCCCCTCGACGAGGCGTTCCAGCTCCAGCGGCGCTTCGTCGCCGATGCCAGCCACGAACTGCGCACCCCGCTCGCGGTGCTGGGCGCCCGGGCGCAGCAGCTGGCCGCGATGACCCCCGACGCGGATCCGCGGGGCGCGATCCTCGCCGAGCTGCGGCAGGACGTGCGCAACCTGGCCCTGGTGATGGACGACATGCTCGACGCCGCGACGGGCGCGACGGCCGCGCGCGGCCGGGCGGCACTCGACGGCGTGGCCGCAGAGGTGGCCCGGGATCTCGCGACGGTCGCCGAGGAATTCGGCGTCGCGATCGCCGTGACGGTGCCGCCGCTGGAGGTCGCGATGCCGGGGAGCGCGCTGCGGCGCTGCCTGGTCGCGCTCGTCGACAACGCGCTCGACCACTCGCCCGCCGGCGGTACCGTGCGGATCGCGGCCGAGCGGCGGGGCGGAGCCGCGATCGTGTCGGTATCGGACGAGGGGTCGGGGATCCGCGGCGTGGCGCCCGAGCGGGTGTTCGACCGCTTCGCCCACGGCGCGCCCCCGAGCACTCCGCGCGGGCGCGGCCGCACGGGGCGGGGGATCGGCCTCGCGCTCGTGCGCGAGCTCTGCGAAGCCTCCGGCGGCGACGTCCGAGTCGCCGCCAGCGGTCCGCACGGCACCCGGTTCGAGCTGACGCTGCCGCTCGCCGCGGACGGAGCTCCGCGATGATGCGCCTGCTGCTGGTCGAGGACGATCCGCGGCTCGGCCCCATCATGCGCGACGTCCTGGGCGCCGACTGGCGGGTCGAGCTCGTCGACTCGGCGGAGGCCGCGTTCGAGGCGGTGCGCACGACGGACTTCGACGCGATGGTGGTCGACCGGGGGCTCCCCGGGATCAGCGGCGAGGACTTCGTGCGCGAACTGCGCAGGCAGCGGATCGCCACCCCGATCCTGCTGCTCACCGCCCTCGGGCAGCTGCACGACCGGGTGGAGGGGCTCGACGCCGGCGCCGACGACTACCTCGTGAAACCGTTCGAGTTCGAGGAGCTGAACGCGCGGCTCCGGGCGATGACCCGCAGCTACGACCAGCCGCTCGGGGTCGAGATCGGCGGGTGGTTCTTCTCGCCCGAGGACCGCAGCATCGAGTCGCCGTACTCGGGCCGGATCGCGCTGACCGAGACGGAGACGGCGCTGCTCGCCGTGCTCGTCGCCGAGCCGGAGCGCACCTTCACCCGTGAGCAGCTGCTCGAGCGGGTCTTCGCGCAGGGCGAGAGCGCGACCACGGTCGAGACGTACGTGCACTACCTGCGGCGCAAGGTCGACCGCGATCTGATCCGCACGGTGCGCGGTCGCGGGTACCGGCTCGGTGCGCTCGACTGAGCGAACGGTCGAGCCGGTACCCGCGAGGCGGGGTCAGTCGCAGCAGCCGCAGCCGCGGCGGCGCACCAGCATCTCGTTCGGCTGCATCGCGAGCCGGGCGTAGCGTCGCTCGCGCTTCGCGGCGGCCTCGCCCTGGCGCTGCCGGCGCTGCGCGCGACGGTCGGCACCGGGCTCGGCCTCGGGGGTGTGCGCGGTCGGGGACATGTGGATCTCCTCTTCGGGAAAGACGGACGGGACCGGGAGGGGCCGGGCCCAGCGGCCCGGCCGCCCGTCCGATCAGGCGAGGTTCGCGCGGAGCGCGGCGCCCAGTTCGGCGTCGACGCTGCTCCAGTAGGCGATGGCGCGCTCCCGGATCTCGGCGCTCCGCACCGAGCCGACGGCGCCCGTGATGGTCGCGAGGAAGCGCTCCTTCGCGGCCGCGTCGAACACCTCGCGGTACAGGGTTCCCGCCTGACCGAAGTCGTCGTCCTCGGCGTGCAGGGTCGCCGCGGCGCGCACCAGCTCGCCGTCGGACTCCCAGGAGCCCGCGCCCGCAGCGGCCGGATCGGCGACCGGGCCGCCGAACGAGTTCGGTGCGTAGACGGGGGTGCTCGCCGCGTTGAAGCCGTGGCGCTGCGCGCCGTCCTGCGAGTAGTTCGCGACGGGCGCCACGGGAGCGTTCACGGGGATCTGGGCGTAGTTCGTGCCGACGCGGTAGCGCTGCGCGTCGGGGTAGGAGAACACGCGGGCCATCAGCATCTTGTCGGGCGAGATGTCGATGCCGGGGACGGTGTTCGCCGGCGAGAAGGCGGCCTGCTCGATCTGCGCGAAGAAGTTCTCGGGGTTGCGGTTCAGCGTGTGGATGCCGACCTCGATCTTCGGGTAGTCCGCGTGCGGCCACACCTTGGTGAGGTCGAAGGGGTTGAAGCGGTAGGTCTTGGCCTCCTCGTAGGGCATGACCTGGACCGAGACCTTCCAGGAGGGGAAGTCCCCGCGCTCGATCGCCTCGTACAGGTCGCGGCGGTAGTAGTCGGCGTCGGCGCCGGCGATCGCCTCCGCCTCCTCGTTCGTCAGCTCCTCGTTGCCCTGCAGTGCGTCGAAGTGGTACTTCACCCAGAAGCGCTCGCCCTCCGCGTTGATCCACTGGTAGGTGTGCGAGCCGAAGCCGGGCATGTGGCGCCACGAGCGGGGCAGGCCGCGATCCCCCATGAGGTAGGTGACCTGGTGGGCCGACTCGGGCGAGAGGGTCCAGAAGTCCCACTGCATGTCGGCGTCGCGCAGGCCCGAGCCCGGCAGGCGCTTCTGCGAGTGGATGAAGTCGGGGAACTTGATGCCGTCTCGGATGAAGAACACGGGAGTGTTGTTGCCGACGATGTCGTAGTTGCCCTCGCTCGTGTAGAACTTCACCGAGAAGCCGCGCACGTCGCGCCAGGTGTCGGGGGAGCCCTGCTCGCCGGCGACCGAGGAGAAACGCTGCACCGTCTCGGTGCGCGTGCCCGGCTGGAACACCGCGGCGCGGGTGTAGGCCGAGACGTCGCCGGTGACGACGAATTCGCCGAAGGCGCCGCCGCCCTTGGCGTGCACGATCCGCTCGGGGATCCGCTCGCGGTTGAACTGGGCGAGCTTCTCGACCAGGTAGCGGTCGTGCAGGGCGATCGTTCCGTCGGGGCCGGCGCTGAGCGAGTGGGCGTCGCTCGCGACCGGGGTGCCGGTCTGGGTGGTGGTGTGCGGGGTGCTGGGGCTGGACATGGCTCTCCTCAGGGAATTCCGGGCACGACGAATCACCGCTCCGCGGTGCGCGGAGCGAACGAACGCGAGTCGTCTATGCGGCCGAGGCTCGGCACTCGGGGCACAGCCCCCAGAACGTGACCTCGGCGGTCTGAACGGTGAAACCCGACGTGGACGACGGGTCGAGGCACGGCGCGTGGCCGACGACGCAGTCCACGTCACCGACCGCTCCGCACCGGGTGCAGACGATGTGATGGTGGTTGTCGCCGACGCGCCGTTCATACAGCGCCGCGGATCCTGCCGGCTCGATCCGGCGGGCGAGGCCCGCCTCCGTCAGGTCCGCGAGGATGTTGTGCACCGACTGGATCGAGGTCGTCGGCACGGTGCGCGATACCGCTCGGAACACCTGGTCGGCGTCCGAGTGGGGCATGGAGGCGAGCGCGTCGAGCACGGCGACCCGGCCAGCGGTCGCACGCAATCCGGCACTGCGCAATGCCGACTCGAGCGTCGTCTCCATGTTCCCCAACCCTACCACTTTGTTTTTAGTGATTCAAAAGAAGATGCCGTGTCCGGCGTGGCCCCACTCCGATTCTCCCGCAGCGGGCCGCGATCTTCGAGCGCGAGCGAGCGCTGGTACCGGCCGGGCGTCTGGCCGACGAGCTCGGTGAAGGCGTCGATGAACGCGCTCGGGTTCGCCCAGCCGCAGGCAGCGGCCGTATCGACCACCGAGATCCCGTCGGTGAGCAGCAGGAGCGCGCGGTGCACGCGCAGCTGGATCCGCCACTGCCGGAAGCTCATGCCGACCTCCTGCCGGAACAGGCGGCTGAGCGTGCGGCCGCTCGCGCCGACCCGGCGTCCCAGCCGCTCGAGGGTCTCGGGGGTCGACAGGTCCCGCTCCACCAGGCGGGTCAGGGTGCGGAGCCGGTCGTCATGCGGCTCGGGAAGGTGCAGCGGCTGCTCGGGCGCCGCCGAGACGTCCTCGATGATGACGCGCCGCAGCCGATCCCGCGACTCGGGGGAGCGCGAGGGGTCGCCGGTCAGCGTCAGCGCGGCCTCGCGCGCCAGCGCGCTCATCGCGAGCACGGCCGGCCGTTCGGGCAGGAGCCCCGCCAGTTCGGCGGGCAGGAACACGACGCGCATGTCGGTCGTCCCGTGCGCCCGGTGCCGGTGCCGGAAGCCCGCCGGGATCCAGACCACCCGGTTCGACGGGGCGATCCACGATCCGTCGTCGGTGACGAGCGAGAGCACGCCGGTCGCCGGATACACGAGGTGCCCCATGGCGTGCAGGTGCACGGGAGTGCGCTCGGCGTGATCCAGGAGCAGGATCTGCTCGGGCGCGAGCGAATCGTGGCGGTTTTCGGGCATCACCGGTCACTGTACCGGTGGATCGCCGCAGTCCGCGACGGCGAACATGGAAGCCCTGGCCGGGTTCTCCGGCCGCGTCCCGATGCCGAGCCGCCGCAGCACCCGCCGCTCGAGCGTCTCGGCCCCGTCGTGAAGGAGCCGCCCGTGCGCACCTCGGAGATCCCGATCATCCTCGATTCCCCGACCGGAGTCGAGCCGCCCGTCGACCGCCCGGCCGACCGCCCGGCCGAGCGCCCCCGCAGCCGGGGCGGCATGCTGCTGCTCGCCGCCGGGCTGATCCTCATCGGCCTCAACCTGCGCATCGGCGTCGCATCGATCGGTCCCGTGCTCGGCGAGATCCGCGACGGGCTCGGCCTCTCGACCACCGCGGCAGGGCTCCTCACCACCATCCCCGTGTTCGCCTTCGGCGCCTTCGCGTTCCTCGCGCCCGCGCTCACGCGCCGCCTCGGCATGCACCGGCTGCTCGGCATCACCATGCTCGTGCTCGCCGCCGGGATCCTGCTGCGCCTGCACCCGAGTCTCGCCGGGCTGTTCGCCGGAACCGTCCTCGTCGGGGCGGCGATCGCGGTCGGCAACGTGCTCATGCCGCCCGCGATCAAGCAGGACTTCTCGCACCGCACCGGACTCATGATGGGGCTCTACTCGACCGCGCTGTTCGTCGGAGCGGCCGCCGCATCGGGACTGACCGTGCCGCTGCTGCCGCTGGTGGGCGGCGACTGGCGCGCGGCGCTCGCCGTCTGGGCGGCGCCGGCGGTCCTCGCGGCCGTGGTCTGGATCCCGCAGATGCGCCGCTCGCCCGGGCGCCTGCGCTCCGGCGCCGGGGTCGCCGATGCCCCCGCCGAGACGGGCGAGCCCCCGTTCCGCGCGATCCTCGGCGATCCCATCGCGATCGCGGTCACCGCGCTCATGGGGCTGCAGAGCGCCGTCTACTACACGAGCCTCACCTGGGTGCCGACGATCCTGCAGGATGCCGGGATCGGCGCCGGCACTGCGGGCTGGCTGTTCGCGTTCTCGGCGTTCCCCGGGATCCTCGCCTCGCTCGTGGTGCCCGTGCTCGCACGGCGGATCCGGCCCGCATGGCTCCCGGTCGCGCTCGCGGTCGCGCTGCTGGCCGCCGCCACCATCGGGCTCGCGGCCGCGCCCGCCGCGGCCCCGATCCTGTGGATGACGCTGCTCGGTCTCGGGCAGGGCGCGTCGATCAGCCTGTCGCTCGCATACATCGTGCTGCGGTCGCCCGACGCGCACCACACGGGCCACCTCTCGACCATGGCGCAGGGCTTCGGCTACCTGATCGCGGGCCTCGCGCCCATCGGGTTCGGCGCGCTGCACGCGCTGAGCGGGGAGTGGGTCCTGCCCCTCGCCGTCCTCGGCCTGCTGCTCGTGCTCCAGCTCGGCGCGGGGATCGTCGCCAGCCGGCCCGGGCACATCCGGGCGCGGGTCGCGGAGCCGCCGGCGCCGACCCCCGGCTGCGCCGCTCAGTAGTGCGCGGGCGGGTCGCTCCCCGGGAACGACTCCTCGCCCCACTCGTCGGCCAGGTCGTCGGCGTGATCGTGCGGAACGGACGATGATCCGGGCCGCTCGGCCACGTCGTCCGCCGCTTCGTCGGGAATGCTCGGGTCGGGCTCGGGAAGGCCCGGGCGTCGGTTCGTACTGGGCATGCGCGTGTTCCTCCTCTACGTGTGGCCTCCGAGGATCCCCCGCGCCCGAACCGGCTGTCAACCGGGTGGCGCTCGGCGCGGAGGCCGCCTATCGTTGCCCCTCAGACGACGGAAGGAGATCGGATCATGGCGGAGTCGGCGCTGAGCCCCGAGGTCGATCTGCTGGTGCGCGAGGTCGCCCGAGCCGCCGAGCTCGCGGGCTGCACCATCGGTTCCGCCGAGTCGCTGACCGGAGGGCAGCTGAGCGCGGCCCTCACCGCCGCGCCGGACGCGGGCGGCTGGTACCAGGGCGGCATCGTCGCCTACCGGCCCGAGGTCAAGTACGCGCTCCTCGATGCTCCGGGCGGGCCGGTGGTCACCGCGGAGACCGCGATCGCCATGGCGCGGGGCGCCGCCGCCCTGCTCATGGCGGACTGCGCGGTGGGCCTGACGGGTGTCGGGGGTCCGGAGCCGGAGGAGGGCGAAGCGCCCGGAACGGTGTTCATCGCCGCGGTGCACCGGGGCTCGCCGCCGGTGGTCGCGCGGCACCGCTTCGACGGGGACCCGGTCGCCGTGATCGAACAGAGCATCCTGGAAGCGCTCCGCGCCCTCCGCGCGCGGATCCCCGAGACGCCCTAGCCCCGGGCGATCGCGATCGTCTCGAACAGCGCGGGCAGTTCGTCCATCCGCGAGAACACCGCCGCGGCGCCCGCCGCGCGCAGCGCCTCGGGCGCCGTGCGGGTGGGACCGTCCGGCGAGAAGCCGAGCACGGTGGCACCCGCGGCCACGCCGGCGGTCGTGCCCGAAACCGTGTCCTCGACCACGATCGCGCGGGCCGGATCGATGCCGATCGTCGCGGCCGCCGCGAGATAGACGTCGGGTGCCGGCTTGCTGCGCGGCTGGTCCATGCCGCTCAGCACCCGGTCGCCGAACAGCGGGGCGAGGCCCGTCAGCTCGAGCTGCATGCGGGCCTTGGCCAGGTCGGCCCCGGTGGCGACCGCGATCCTGCCGCCGAACCGCGCGTTCGCCGCGGCGACGGCCTCGCGCGCCCCCGGGATCGGGGTCAGTTCCGCCCGCAGGCGTTCGTCGCGGCGCTCGCGGAACCGCGCGATCCAGTCGTCGGTGATGCGGAAGCCGGTGCGTTCGAGGATCGGCTCCCACTCGTCCTTCAGCGCACGGCCGATGAACAGCCGGATGCAGTCCTCGGCCGAGATCGCCCAGCCGAGCTCGTGCAGCATCTCGCGCAGCACGCCGTTCGTGATCAGCTCGGAGTCGACGAGCACGCCGTCGCAGTCGAACAGCACCCCGTCGAAGCTGGTGCCCGCGGCCTCCATCGTCGTGTCGGCGGTCGTGATCGGCTGCGGGGTATCGCTCATGGTCGGAGGCTACCGCTTCTCCCTGAGGTCGATGTAGGCGAGCCGGGCGCCGGCGTCGGTCGGCCCCTCGAGCACCACGACCTCGGGCAGACGCTCGCCCGAGCCGGGCGCCGGCGCCGAGAGCCGCTGCGCCTCGAGGATCTCGGTCACCCCCTGCTCGGCTGCGCCATCGAGCGTCGGCTGCGCGAGGTCGCCGGGCTGCACCTCGCGGAACCCCGGGTCGAGCCCGATCACTCCGTGCTCCGGGACCCGCACCAGCGCGCTGCGATCGACCGTCGACCGCGCGCCGCCTCCCGCCGATTCCGAGCGGACCAGCTGCGTCCCCTCGGGGAACGACAGGCGCGCCCGTTCCTCGACGGCGCCGAGGATCTCCGCCTCCGAGGCGGTCCGGCACGCCCGCGCATCGTGGAGGAAGCAGTCGGTACCCCGCTCCTGGGTCCCGGGCAGCGCCGACCCCACCCAGAACGCCAGCCCGACGAAGATCGCGATGGCGGCGGCCGCGAGGGCGACGACGAGGCCCCAGTGTGCGGAGGCCCGGGACGCGAGCCCATTCCGGCCTGCGACCTCGGTGGCTTCGGGGAGCTCCGGAAACGTCATGGGGTCCCCCTCCGCCGCGGATGTCGGGCCGCCGCGGCTCCGGCCAGGATACCCAGCCCCTCGGACCGCTCGCCAAGCGGCCGGAAAGCCGATACAAGTAGGAGTGGGCGATGGACGCCCGGCGACCCGCACCGCGTCGAAAGGGCACCCGTGACCGACTCCCAGCTGCTCCGCTACACCGGTCGCTTCGTGCGCACCGACCTCGACTGCATCGGCGCCGACGGCGGATCCGGCGACCCGGCCTCCGCGCCCGAGGCGATGCTCGTGCGCGACGGGATCATCGTCGCCATCGGATCGCGCGACGAGGTGCCCGCCCCTGCGGGCGCCCGCAGCATCGACCTCGGCGAGGGCTGGGCGATCCCGGGCCTCATCGAGCCGCACGGTCACCCGTCGGAGGCCGCGACCCTGCTCGGCGACGACGCCGTCGACATCCGGCCCGTCACCATCGAGACCGCGGGGGAGGTGTGGGCGGCGATCCGCTCGGCGCTCGCCGCCGACCCCCGACCGGCCCGCGTCGTCGCGAACGGCTGGGATCCGCTGCTGCAGCCCGGCCTCGTGCCGCCCACGATCCAGGAGCTCGACGCGCTCGCGGGCGAGATCCCGCTCGTGATCGTGCACAACTCGCTGCACTCCGTGTATTTCAACTCCGCCGCGGCACGCGAGGCCGGTGTCGACCGCGACACCCCCGACCCCGCCGGCGCCTCCTACGGGCACGACGCGTCCGGCGAGCTCAGCGGTGTCGCGTACGAGGCCGCCGCGGTCGCCCGGATCGCCGGCCCGGCCCTGGCCGCTGCCGAGGCCGATATGCCGAGACGCATGAACGCCTACCTCGTCGATCTGCGTCGGCGCGGCATCACGACCATCGCCGACCTCACGTGGACCGAGGACCTGGGCCGCCTCGCGACCGGCATGGCCTCGGCCGGGCAGCTGCCGGTCCGGCTGCGCGGCTACGAGATGTCGAAACCGGGGGCGCGGGCGACGTCCCCGCTGGAGAACGGCGACGCCCGCTACCGGCAGGTCGGGATCAAGATCTGGTCGGATGGCTCGCCCTGGGTCGGCAACATCGCGACCTCGTTCCCCTACCTCGACACCGCGGCGACGCGCGCGCTCGGTTTCGCCCCGGGGCATATCGGTCACGCGAACTACTCGACCGAGCAGCTCATCGAGATCGGCTCGCAGTACGCGGGGGAGGGCTGGCAGTTCGCCTGCCACTCGCACGGCGATGTCGCGATCGACAGCACGCTCGACGCCTACGAGGAGCTGATCCGGCGCTTCGATCTGCGCGACCACCGGTTCCGGATCGAGCACTGCGGGCTCATGACGCCGACGCAGTTCCGGCGCGCCGCGGCGCTGGGAGCGACCGTCAGCCTGTTCGTCGACCACATCACCTATTGGGGCGACGTGCTGGTCGACGACCTGTTCGGCGAGCACGGCGCGGCGTGGGCCGACGCGGGGGCGGCGTTCGCTGCCGGGCACCGCGCGACGTTCCACAACGATGGCACGGTGACCCCGTGCGAGCCGCTGCGCAACATGGCGGTCGCCGAGACCCGCACGTCGCGCACCGGCCGGCACCTGGGCGGCGGCACGGGGGTTTCGCGTCTCGACGCGCTCCGCGCGCACACGGCGAACGCCGCATGGCAGCTGCGCAGCGAGCACGAGATCGGGGCGCTCGCACCGGGCCTGCACGCCGACTTCGCGGTGCTCGACGTGGATCCGCGCTCGGCGGAGCCCGAGGCGCTGGCCGGGGCGAGGGTGCTCGCGACGGCGGTCGACGGCGAGCTCGGCTAGATCGCGCCGCCGAGCTGCTGCGGCGTCGCGACCGTGCCGAGCGCCGCCCGCTGCTCGGGGTGCAGCCAGTAGTAGTGCAGAGCGGAGTAGAGCACCGAGGGATCGGCGTCGATGACGCCGGGCTGCAGATCCCAGTGCTCGGCGCCGCGCTCGATCCGCAGGACGGGGACGAGCGCGGGAGCCGCGCCTGCGCTGCGCCGCCTCGTGGCGCGCACGGCCGTGACCTCGTGCCAGGGCACGTCGAAGTCGAAGCCCTGCAGGCGTATCGCGATGCCGCTCGCGCCGAAGGCGACGCACTGGCGGTTGGCCCAGCTGCCGCGGGAGAAGGAGGCCGCGAGGGCGTTCACGAAGACGAGCAGGAAGAACAGCCCGAGCAGGCCGAAGCCCCCGGCCACGATGAACGGCATCGGTCCCTGCATGCTGGGCGTGGTGCCGGCCTGCGCGAGCGTGCCCCACACGATCAGCCCGCACACCGCGGCGATGACCCCGCAGGCGATGACGAGCGGGATCGGCGGGCGCTTCAGCGGCGCGACGTGCAGGTAGGCGTCTGCCGCCGGCCGGTAGGAGCGGTTGAAGAGCTCCGCCGGCATGACGCGCAGCGGCTTGCGCGATGGGGCGCGACCGGCCCAACCGCTGGGGATCGACGGGATGCGCGGGTCGGGCTCGGTCATGGGAGTACGATACTTCGCGCGTCGGAGCCGCGGTACCGATCCACCGAGTTATCCACAGGTGGAGGGAGACCTGGAACTACACCGGTGTAATTTCCCCTCTGAAATTACACCAGGTCAGAGGCGATATCTCGAAAACCGGATCCGCGTCTCTCCACGGGCGTCCCCAGTGAACTCCACAGGGTTGTCCACGAGCGGGGCACGGCGGCCGGCGCGCGGCCGGATCGGGGTGTGCGTTCAGCCGGATCCGAGCACTCAGCCGGACGGAATCAGGCGGATCGGTCCGGCTGAGTGCTCAGATCCGGCCGGGTGAACCGCGCGACCGCGCTACTTCGTCGACCCCGCGAGCAGCGCCGACACGAAGTAGCGCTGGAAGGCGAAGAACACGACCAGCGGAATGAGCATCGACAGGAACGCCCCCGACGACAGCACGTCGATGTTCGCCCCGAACTGCCGCAGCTGGCTCTGGATCGCGACCGTGACGGGCTGCGAGCTCGGATTCGTGAAGATCAGTGCGACGAGCATGTCGTTCCAGACCCAGAGGAACTGGAAGATCCCGAGCGAGGCGATCGCCGGCATGCCGAGCGGCAGGATCACGCGCACGAAGATCCGCCACTCGCTCGCACCGTCGATGCGCGCCGCCTCCATGAGCTCGGCGGGGATCTGCGTGAAGAAATTGCGCAGGAGGAAGATCGCGAACGGCAGGCCGAAGGCCGTGTGGAAGAGGACGACGCCGAGCACCGACCCGAAGATCCCGAGCGCGCCGAACAGCTTCGACACCGGGATCAGCGCGACCTGCACGGGCACGGCCAGCAGCACGATCACCACGATGAGCAGGGCGTCCCGCCCGGGGAATCGCATCCAGGCGAACGCGTACCCGGCGAGTGCACCGATGACCACGACGAGCACGGTCGAGGGGACCGTGATCGCGATGGTGTTCCAGAACGAGCCCATGAACTGCGCGTTGCCGAGCAGTCCGGCGTAGTTGTCGACCGTGAGCTGGGCGGGTGCGGCGAACACCGTCCACCAGCCGCTCGCGCTGTTGTCGGTGCTGCTGCGCAGCGAGGAGAGGAAGAGGCCGAAGCTGGGCACCAGCCAGAACACGGCGACGATGCCGAGCACGAGGTTGACGAGACCGCGCCCGAGCAGAGCGCCCGGTCCCGCGCGGCGTGCTCCGGCCGGGCGCGGCTTCGGGGTTCGGCGAGCCGAGGCGATCGGATCGACCCCGGGGGCGGTGGAGACGGTGGCGGCCATGGCTATCGACTCCGATCTTCGCGGAACCTGCGGACGTTGATGATCATCGACGGGATGACGAGCACGAGCAGCAAGATCGAGAGCGCGCTGCCGAGCCCCTGATCGTTGCCGCCGCCGAACGACACCGTCCACATCTGCACGGCGATCACGGTCGCGTCGGGGAGCGAGGACGGCGGCGGGATCACGTAGACGAGGTCGAAGATCTTGAGCACGTTGATGATCAGGGTGACGAAGACGACCACGAGCACGGGGGCGAGCAGGGGCACGGTCACCCGGGTGAACACCTTCCACTCGCTCGCGCCGTCGATCCTCGCGGCCTCCTGCAGGGATCGGTCCATCGCCGAGAGCCCGGAGGCGATCATCACCATGGCGAAGCCGGCCCAGATCCAGATGTAGCTCAGGATGATGACGGCGGTGACGAGGCCGGGCCCGAGCCACGGCACGCCCTGGAAGCCCGCCGCGAAGTTCGACGCGGGCAGGCGCACGGTCGCCTCCCCGCCGCCGACCCCCGCGATCGCGAAGGTGCCGTCGTCCGCGGTGGTCGCGGTGCCGACGACGGATCCGTCGGCGCCGACGGCCTGGACCTCGACTCCGGGCAGCCCGCGCTTGCCGTCGCCGAGCGCGCCGACGGTGCCGCCGCCGCCCTTCACGAAATCGAGCCAGACGGTGCCGGTCAGGGCGCCGGCCTTCGGCTTCGCGGCGACGGCCGGTTTCGCGCTCGCCGGCAGTGCGTCCGGCTTCACGCCGACGAGCGGGAACTCGGCCGGCCGGCCGGCCGTCGCGACGAGCTCCAGACCGCCGTCGCGGTTCTCGATGCCGAGATCCGGTCGCGGTCGGGCTCCCGGATACCCGGCGGACGTCCCCGCCGCGTCGCTGATCGCGACGAGGCCAGCGTTGACGGCGCCCAGCTGCGGGTTCTCCTGGAACGTCGTGCGGAAGATCACGCCCGCGGCGACCATCGAGATCGCCATCGGCATGAACAGGATGAGCTTGAACGCCGTGCCCCAGCGGATCTTGTCCAGCAGCACGGCGAAGATGAGTCCGAGGATCGTGCAGCTGATCGGGACGACGAGCACCCAGATGAGGTTGTTGCGGATCGCCGTGAAGGTCGCGGGATCCGTGAACATGGTGAGGTAGTTGCCGAGCCCGAGGAAATCGGTGCCGGCCGCGTCGTAGAGCGACCGCCAGCCCGAGTAGACGACGGGGTAGGCGACGAGCGCCCCGAGCAGGATCAGTGCCGGGGCGAGGAACAGCCCGGCCGTGACGATCTGGCGGCGCGAGACCGTTCGACGATGCCGCGACCCGCGTCCGCCCGTCTCGACTCGGCGCATGACCTCGGTCTGCGTGGTGGCCACGGATCCTCCCTCCGTGGATCGGGCCCGCGCCGGAGCGCGGACCCGATCCCGCTCGACGAACTACTTCCAGGCGGCCGCAGCCGCGGCTTCGAGCTTCTGCTGGGTCCCGGCGACGTCGCTCGGGTTCTGGAAGAAGTCGATGAGGATCTGCCATTCGCCGGCGCCCTTGGTGCCGCCGAAGGCGCTGGGCGCGAGGTCGGACATGTCGAACCGGAACGTCTTGGCCCCCGTGAGCGCCTCGGCGATCTGCTTCGAGGTCTCGTCGGGGTACTTCGCGGTGTCGACCTTCGAGTTCGGCGAGGTGAATCCGCCGAGCTCCACCCAGACGGTCGCGGCCTCGGGCGACGCCAGGTACTGCATGAGCGCCGCAGCGCCCGCGTTGTCCTTGAGCTGCACGGCGGCGTTGCCGCCGCCGACCACCGAGGGGCCGGAGCCGTCGATCGCGGGGAAGTCGTAGAACTTCGCGTTCTTGCCGACGACCGACTTGGTGCTCGACGCGATGTTGCCGGCGACGAAGTCGCCCTCGTAGACCGTGCCGGCCTTCGGCGGATCGCCGAACACCGCGGTCACCGAGTCGCCGAAGGTGCGCTGAGCGGTTCCCGGCTGGATCAGGGTCTTGTCGCCCCACAGCTTGCCGAGGGTCTCGAGCGCCGTCTTCACCGACGGGTCGGTCCACGGGATCTCGTGCTTGCTCAGCTGGTCGTACTTCTCGGGGCCGGCGGTGCGCAGGTACACGTTCTCGAACCAGTCGGTGAGCGGCCACCCCGCGTCGGCGCCGATGGAGAGTCCGTACACGCCCGAGTCCGAGACGGTTCCGAGCTGCTTCAGGAATCCGTCCCAGTCCTTCGGCACCGAGGCGCCGGCGGCGTCGTAGACGTCGGTGTTGTACCAGACCGTCGACTTGTTGGACCCCTTGAACCAGACGCCGTAGAGCTTGCCGTCGACCTTGCCGAGGTCGACCCAGTCCTTCGAGTAGTTCTTCTCGATCTCGGCCTTCGTCGCCTGGTCGACCTCGACGAGGGCCTTCTTGGCCACGAGCTGCTGCATGAGGCCGGGTTGCGGGATCACGGCGACATCCGGCGGGTCGCCGCCGTCGACCTTCTGCCCGAGCACCGTCGCCACGTCGCTGCCGTAGCTCGTGTAGTTGACCTTCGCGCCGGTCTGCTGCTCGAACTTGGCCAGGACCTGTTCGAAGTTCTTCTGCTCGGCGCCCGACCAGTCGGCGGCGACGTTGAGGGTGACGCCCTTCAGCTCGGTCCCGCCGCCCCCGCTGCCGCCACCCCCGTTCCCGCCGCCGGAGCAGGCGGTGAGGGCGAGCGCTGCCGCGCCCGCGAGTGCGATCAGGGCGGTGGGGATCCGTTGCTTCCGAGACTGCATGATGGGCATCCTTTCCCCCGTTCCGGGGGCGGCCCTGCCCCTGGACGGGCTGCCTTCACGCTACGTCGGTACTCGGATGGCGGCACGGATCGTGACCTGGTCGTTACCTTGTCCCGAGGGGGTTGACCGTCCGAGCCGGACCCTGCTATTCAGCCGGAGGGGCCTCGGTCTTCGCGTCCTGTGCGGGGAACACCACCTTCTGGATGATGATGATGAGGCTCGCCGCGACCGGGATGGCGACCAGCGCGCCGAGGATCCCGCCGAGCGCGCCGCCGCCGACCGCCGCGATGACGACCATCGCACCGGGAACCGCGACCGCCTTGCTCATGATGCGGGGGCTGAGCACGTACGCCTCGACCTGCATGTAGACGAGGTAGTAGATGATCGACACGAGCGCGGTCAAGGGCGAGGCGAACAGGCAGATCACCGAGTTGATGATCGCGGCGCTCAGCGTGCCGACGAGCGGGATCAGTGATCCCATGAACGCGATGAGCGCGAGCAGCGCGGGCATGGGCGCGCCGATGATGCTCAGGAAGACGAGGCTCAGGATGCCGTTGATCAGGGCGAGGCTGGCCTGGCCGATCACGTAGCGGCCGACGGCGCCCGAGACGTCCTCGAGGAGCTCGGAGAAGCGGGGGCGGCGGTAGGCGGGGACGAAGCGCGCGGCCGCCTTCTTCATGGAGCGCAGCGAGGCCATGAAGTACAGGGTGAGGATCAGCACGATCGTCACGCCCGTCGCGCCGCCCGCGATCCCGGCGCCGACGGCGAGGATCCCGCCGCCGATCTGGGTGAGGTTGTTCGGGTCCTGCAGGAAGCTGACGGCGCCCTGGATCGCCTTGTCGAAGGTGTCGCCGTACTGGCTGGTGACGTCGTGGTACCAGCTGCTCGCGGTGAACTCCTTGATGAGGCGCGGGGCGTCTTCGATGAGGCCGGCGACCTGCTGCACGAGCACCGGGATCACGGCCACGACGATGCCCGCGAAGGCGGCGATCACTGCGACGACCACGATCGTGACCGCGGCCGGGCGGGGAGCTTGCGCTCGATGAAGGAGACGATCGGGTCGAGTCCGAGGGAGAGGAACAGCGCGACGCCGATGTAGATCAGCACGGTGGCGAGCTGCCCGACGATCGAGCCGATGAGGAGCGCGACGAGCACGCCGAGGGTGCCGACGAGCCCGAAGGTGAACGGCTCGATCCTCGCGATCGGAATCGCGCGCCGGTTCTTGGCATCGTCGGCTTCCACAGCGCTTCGTTTGATCCGCACGTTGACCTCTTCCTCGGGCTGATGTCCCCACAGTCGAGCATTGCGGAAACGCCGAGTCAAGTCGAGCGGGCCGGCGGGTGGTGGCGGCGCAATTACCCATACACTGTTCCGGTAATGTGCCGAGGCCGGAGCGCATCCGCTCGGCCGCTCGCGAAAGGATCCCCCTCCTATGGAAATCGTCACGCAGCTCTTCGACTGGTTCTGGGACCCGGCGAACGCCGTCATCCGATGGATCATCATCGGCGTCCTCGTGCTGGTGCTGCTGTTCATCGTGATCTCGGTCGTCGCCAAGTTCGCCCCGCTCGCGCACCACAAGGACCACCCCGTCGATACCCGCGAGGCGAACCTGCTCGCGCTCGGCTTCCAGCAGATCCTGAACTCGGGAGAGCTCTGGAACGACCCTGCGGCGAGCACGCTGTCCGAGTCGCAGAAGCGGGAGCTGGCCCGCATGTGGGGGCTGAGCTCCGCCCGGGACGTCGTCGACAACGTCGAGCGCCTCACGACCGAGCGTCGCAGGCGGGCGCTGTGGCAGCAGCTCCTCGCGCTCCGCGCTCGTGCGGCCGAGGCGAACGGCGGTCGCCGCCCCAGCGAGCGGCAGTGGATCGCGGCCATCAAGGAAGCCGGCGGAACGGGCAAGGGCGAGGAGCGCGACTTCGTGCGCGCCGTCATGTACTACGAGAACGAGTTCGGCAAGAAGCTGTTCCCGGCGAACGAGCCGGTGGTGAGCTTCGACGGCTACGCCCTCGGCCAGGCCGTCGCCGTGCCGGTCTGGGGCGTCGGCATGGGCCTCATCTCGCAGGCGGACTCGATGCGGCTCATCGAGCACGTCAACGGGATCGCCCGCTCCGAGTTCGAGTCCTGGGCCGCGTTCGGACGCAGCTACGCGCTCGGCCGGGTGATGCACTGGAGCGACGGCACCATGGACGAGAAGCAGGCCCGTCGCGGAGCAGACGCCGTCACGGCGATGCAGCATGCGCTCGACGGAAAGCGCCGCGGCCCCTGGGGGCTGCTGCCGTGGCGGATCTGAGCCCGAACGGAATCGGCGGGGCCACGGACGCACCGCTGCTGGGCGATGCGACGGTGCTCGACGCCGCGCCGACCCTCGGCGAGATGCGTGAGTACCGTCGCGACGCGGCGCTGCCCTGGTACGGCGGGCTCCCCGCGGTCGCGGCCGGAACCCTGCTCGGCACCGCGGTCATCCTCGCGGCTACGGCGCTCGTCGCGCGCGCGGCGGGGCCGGGAGACCTCCCGCTCGTCGCTCGCCTCGCACTGCTGCTCGCGCCGCTGTCGTGGTCCGCGCTGCTGCTCGGCGGCTTCGCCTGGTGGCTGCGGTGGCGGTTGCGGGACGTGCGGCTCTGGCGCTTCGCGCGCGCGAACGGGCTCGGCTTCGTGCACCGCTCCGCCAGCGGTGCGCGCGACTGGCGGATCGCGCGCACCGGCCTCGGCTTCCCGAAGCACCTCATCAACACCGAGCACGCCGCACTGTCCGGCGACGGGATCGTGCTCGCCCGCAACCGGCCGACGGCGAAGCCCGGCGGCGGCGCGCAGCTGCGGCGGCCGTTCGCGTTCGCCCAGGTCGACCTCCCGCGAGAGGTCCCGCACATCGTCCTCAGGAACCGGCGATCGCGCGTCCTCGCCCTCGCCGGGCTCGGACTCGGCAACCGCGTCGTGCTGGGCCTCGAGGGCGACTTCGACCGCCACTTCACGCTGCTGTGCCCCGCCGGGTACGAGCGCGATGCTCTCGAGATCTTCACCCCCGATGTGATGGCGGCGCTGATCGACGTCGCCGGCGGATGCGAGGTCGAGCTCGTCGACGACCGCCTGCTGCTCTACTTCCCCGTCGGGCTGCCGCTGTGGCGGACGGAGACCATGGACCGGGTGCAGGCGGCCGCGGCGCTGCTGCGCGACCGTTTCGGGCGGCAGACGCGCGGATACCGGGACGAGCGCGTCTCGCTCCCGCGGCGCACTCCTGCCGCGGGCGGAATCGCGCTCCAGGGACGGCGGACGACGAGCGGCACGGGGGTGCCCGCGGCGGCCGCGGTCGCGACCGCCGCGGTGCTGCTGCTCAGCGCAGTGGTCACCGTCCTCTCGGTGCTGGTGCTGCCGGGGTCGTAGCGGGCGAGAAGCCGGCGGACGAGCGCAGCCCGCCCGCGCGATCCAGCTCGAGGGTGACGTCGATGCCCAGTCGGGAGAGGAAGCCGTCGTCGTGGCTCACGACGATGAGCGCTCCGCGGTAGGCGTCGAGCGCCTGTGCGAGATGGTCGACGCTCGCCGTGTCGAGGTTGTTCGTCGGTTCGTCGAGGATCAGCAGTTGCGCCGGCGGATCCTGGAACAGGAGCCGCGCGAGCGCGACGCGGAACCGCTCGCCACCCGAGAGCGATGCGACGGGACGATCCGCTGCGGCCCCCGGATCAGCAAGCGCGCCAGGAGGTTCCGGGCGGTGCCGTCCGCGACCTCCGGCGCGGCGTTCCGCACGTTCGCGAGGGCGCTGGATTCTTCGTCCAACCGCCCCTGCCGCTGGTCGAGGAAGCCGACCCGGTCCGTGTGCAGGCGGGCCTCGATCCGATTGCCCGGCGCGCCGTCGACCGCCTCCGCGCCCAGCAGGCGCGCGAGCAGGGTCGACTTGCCCGCGCCGTTCGGCCCGATGAGGGGCAACCCGCTCGGGACCCTGGATCAGCGTCGTGCGCCCATCGTGCACGAACTCGGCGATGCGTCGGCTCGCGCGCACGTCCGGGTCGGGCAGCACGAGGCTGATGCGTTCCTCGACGCGGACCCGGGCGTCGGCGCGGTCGACCGCCGCCTGCGCCGCGGCGACCTTCTCGTCGAGCGAGGAGCGCATCGAGCCGGCGGCGTTCTGCGCCTTGCTCGCACGGTTCCCGGCGAGGATCTTCGGGATCCCTCCGTCGCGCTGGGTCTTCTTCCCCGTCCGCTCGCGCCGGGCGAGCTTGGTCTCGGCTTCGGCGCGCTGGCGCTTCTCGACCTTCAGGATCTGCTGCGCCGAGCGGGCTGCGGCGACCGCCGCCTCCTGCTCGCGCTCCCGATGCTCGAGCCAGGCGCTGTAGGGGCCGCCGAAGGCTTCCAAGCCGGCAGCGGAGAGCTCTGCGGTCGCGTCCATCGTCTCGAGCAGCTCGAGGTCGTGGCTGACGACGATGAGCGAACCCGGCCAGTCGGCGAGGAGTTCGCGCACGCGCGCCCGCATGCCGCGATCGAGGTTGTTCGTCGGCTCGTCGAGCAGCGTGATCGCCGTGCGCTGCAGGCGTCGGCCCTCGATGGCGACGAGCATGGCCTCCCCGCCCGACAGCTCGGCGACGCTCCGGTCGAGCGCGAGGTGCGGGATCCCGAGCCGGTCGAGCGCTTCCGCGGCCCGACCCTCGATGTCCCAATCGTCGCCGATCGTGTCGAAGTGGCGTTCGTCGACGTCGCCGTGCTCGACCGCGCGGATGGCAGCGAGCACGGGGGCGATCCCGATGAGGTCGGCGACGGTCGCGCCGGTTCGGAGGGTGATCGACTGCTCGAGGACGCCGACCGGCCCGGATGCGGTGACCTCTCCGGAGGTCGGCCGGAGGTCTCCGGAGATCAGCTTGAGCAGAGTGGACTTCCCGGCACCGTTCCGGCCGACGAGACCGGTGCGGCCGGTCGGGAAGGTGCCGTTCAGTGCGGTGAATGCGGTGGCCCCGTCGGGCCACTCGAAGGTGAGGTCGCGGAGGGCGACCGCGGGTGCGATGGACATGACGCTTCTCCTGAGTGCGCGTGCGCTGCTGGGTGCTCTCGATGGCGCCGCGAACGTCATCCCGAGCGCGCGGAGGCGCGGCGGACGGGTGGGTTCGCGGCGGCGGGGAACCGCGGCCGCGCGGGGCGTCGGATCACGAGGATCGCCGAGCGCAGCGGCATCTCGGAACGGATGCGGCTCGGTCTGGGGCGCCACCGGCGGTGCGGTGGCTAGCGTCTGTCGATCTCGATGAGCACGGGACGATCCTACCGGAGGTGCGGGTGCGCCGGAGCGGCTAGGCGTGCCGCACCGCGCTGCCCTCCTGGTCGCGGATCTCCTCCGTCTCGATCTGGAACGTCGAGTGCTGCACCGAGACCTTGAAGTGCTCGGCGACGCAGGACTTCACCGTGCTGAGCGTCTCGGCCGCGTGGCCGTCGGTGAAGCACTCGTCGTCGACCACGATGTGGGCGGTGAGGGTCGGCAGGCCGGTCGCCACGGTCGAGGCGTGCAGGTCGTGCACGTCGAGCACGTGGTCGAGACGGAGGATGTGCGCGCGCACCTCGTCGAGATCGAGGTCCTTCGGGGTGAACTCCATGAGCACGCCCGCCGTCTCCCGCATGAGCGTGAAGGCCCGCGGCACGATGAGGGCGGCGATGAAGAGGCCCGCGAGCGCGTCCGCCTGCTGGAAGCCGGTCGTCGCGATGACGATCGCCGCGACGATGACGCCGAGGGAACCGAGCGCGTCGTTCATCACCTCGAGGAACGCCGCCCGCATGTTGAAGTTCGCGCCGCGGCTGGACGACAGGATCAGCAGGGCGACGATGTTCGCGACGAGGCCGATCGCGCCGAACACGAGGAGCTCGCCCGCGGGGACCTCGGGCGGCGCGAAGAGACGGCGGACGCCCTCGATCGCGGCGTAGACGCCGACGGCGAGGAGCAGGGTCGCCTGGCCGAGCGCCGCGATCACCTCGATGCGGCGGAAGCCCCAGGTGCGCTTCGACGAGGCGGGGCGGAGCATCAGCGTCCCGGCGATGAGGGCGACGAGCAGGCCCGTCGCGTCGGTCAGGGCGTGCGCCGTGTCTGTCAGCAGCGCGAGGCTGCCGGTCACCCAGGAGCCCACGGCCTGCGCCACGACGATGATCGAGGTGATCGCGAAGGCGATCGCCAGCCGCTTGCGGTGATCTCCGGGGTGCCCGGCCTCGCCGATCGCCGGTCCGTGGTCGTGTCCTGCGCCCATCAGTCGTCCTTTCGTTCGGCGGTCGGTGCCGCGGGTCGGGGGCTCCGGAGGTGCGAGCAGAGGGTCGCCCGCGTGCCGGCGGCCTCGAGCAGCGCCTCGGCTGCGGCGATGACGGTGCTCAGCCGCTCGGGGTGCGCGAGCGAGTACCAGGACGCGCGGCCGTCGGGGCGGACCGCGACGAGGCCGCACTCGAGCAGGAAGCTCAGGTGCTTGCTCACCGTGGACTGCGCGAAGCCCAGGTGCTGCACCAGATCGCGCACCCGGTGCTCGCCCGATGCGAGGTGCTGGAGCACCGCGAGCCGGGTCGGATCCGCGAGCCCCTGGAACAGGTGGGCGTAGGCCGCGGTGGCCTGCGGGTCGAGCACGACCGGTTCGCTGTGATTCATCGTCATGTGACGATGCTATCGCTCATTGGCGATTTTGAGAAGGGTCGATTCTCCCGACGATCTCAGGGACGGATGTTAGCTTTGCTGGGTTTTCGATTCGTCCGCGGCGATTCTGACCGGGAGGTGGAGCATGGGGCAGGCCCGCGCGCACGCGCGCTGGAACGCGACGGGTTCCGCCGCGCCCTGGCTCGTCCTCGCGGTCGCCGCGATCGTTCTCGGGCTGCTCGGAATGCACGCGCTCCGCGACGTCGACCCGGCGCACGGCGCCGCGTCCCCCGCGCCGTCGAGCGCCGCGGCCCCGGCGACGAATACCCGGATCCCGGCCCACGACGGACCGGTCGCGGCCGCCACGGTCTCGGGCGCCGTCGACCGAGGCCTGACCGGCCAGGAGCGGGTGCGCAGCACCCCGGCGGAGGGCCACGACACGGCAGCCCCGATCGGCGGTTGCCTCGACCTCGTCTCCGTCTGCGTGCTGGCGCTCCTGCTGACCTTCGCGATCGTGCTCCGCCGGAACCGCGGGCGCACGAGCACCCGCTCCAGGCGGGCGTTCGTCGTGCTCCGCGCCCGCGCCCCCGGGCGCCCGTTCGTCGAGCCCCCGTCCCTGCTCCAGCTCTCCGTCCTCCGTACCTGATCGTCGGTGCGCGCCGCCGACCCCGTCCGATGCATCCGCGTCGGACGCGGATCCGCCGCGCAGCAGCCCGCGCCGCGACGCCCCGTCCACCGGGGCCGCCCCGCGATCACCCGACGACCGATACCCCGAGGAGTCTCCGATGCGCTCGACCAAGCATCCGTTCCGAAACCCCATTGTCTTCACCGCGCTCATCGTGCCGGCGGCGCTCGTCGTCGCCGGACTGAGCTACGCGCTCACGGCGGTGCTGTTCGCGTGAGCACCGAGTCCCCGAGCACGCCCGAGCCGCAGCGCCGAGCCGAGCTCCGCACCCCGAACCCGATCCACCTGATGTCACCCGACGCGTCACAGTCCGCCATCGGCGCCGGGGCCGGACCCGAGGCCCCCACCCGCGCCGGCGCAGGGCGGTTGCGCCGTGCGGTGACCGCGACCACCGCCGCGCTCGGCGCCTGCGTCATGGTCGCGGGTCTCGCCGCGCCGCTCCTCGCCCAGCCGCAGCAGGCGGGAGCGTCCGGATCCGGAGCCGGGTTCGCGCTCGCCGCCGCGGCTCCCGCCCAGCACCTGAGCGGCACCGGAGGGACCGCCCTCGGATCCGGTGAACGGGCCTTCGATGCCGTCTCGCCGATCGAGACGGCGCCCGAGGCGAAGCCGGGATCCCCCGACCTCTCGGGGCTGTCCGACTCGAAGGTGCGCTACCCGTTCGATGCGCAGGTGCCGCTGACCGATCCCTTCGGCTACCGCACCGCCCCCGTCGCCCAGTTCCACGACGCGCAGGACTTCGCGGCGGCGGACGGCACGCCGATCCGCATCATCGCGAGCGGGATCGTGCTCGAGGCCGGGCAGACGATCGACGGCTGCGGCTTCGGCCTGAAGGTGCAGCACAGGATCGGTGGGCGCGATGTCACGAGCCGGTACTGCCACATGCAGAACGATTCGAGCAGCTTCCAGGTCGGCCAGCAGGTGAAGATCGGCGACACCGCCGGCCGCGTGGGGGCGACGGGCATGGCCTTCGGCGCGCATCTCCACCTGGCGATGCGGCAGGACGACAAGCCCATCGATCCCATGGTCTTCCTGACCAAGAACGTCCGGTGACCGGCGGAACGGCAGAGGAGCAGCGCATGACGACCCCGTCCGATCCCACCGCCCCGAGGCGGCTCTCCACTTCGACGCGTGCGGCCCTCATCGTGATCCCCGCGGTGATCCTGCTCGCCGTCGTCGCGATCGCGATATCGATCCTGGCCCGGCCGGCGGTCCCCGAGCGGAGTGCCGACGCATCCGCGCCGTCGTCCGCGCTCGTCGCCTCCGACTCCCACGTGCTCGACGACGGCGGGCCGGACGCCCCGACCCTCGTCGAGTTCCTGGACTTCGAGTGCGAGGCGTGCGGAGCCTTCTACCCCTACGGCGAGGAGATCCGCAAGCAGTACGACGGCAGACTCACCTACGTCATCCGGTACTTCCCCATGCCGGGGCACAAGAACTCGATGACCGCCGCCCTGGCGGTCGAGGCGGCCGCCCAGCAGGGCAAGTTCGAGCAGATGTACCGGCAGATGTTCGAGACCCAGGCGGAGTGGGGCGAGAAGCAGACGTCCGAGGCGCCGCGGTTCCGCGAATACGCGCAGCGCCTCGGGCTCGATCTCGCGGCCTACGACGCCGCGGTTGCCGATCCGAAGACCCGCGAGCGGGTGCAGAAGGACTTCGATGCCGCGCGCCTGCTCGGCGCGACCGGAACGCCGACCTTCTTCCTGGACGGGCGCAAACTCGAGCTCACGAGCGTCACCGACCTGACCGACGCACTCGACCGGGCGCTCGCCGCGAAGCCCGGCGCCTGACCCCGCGTCCGAAGCAGTCGGACCACCGTGACCACCGAATTCCCGCACCACCGAAGGAGAACCATCATGAAATGTCCCATCGACGCGACCGACCTGGTGATGTCCGAGCGATCCGGAGTCGAGATCGACTACTGCCCGCAGTGCCGGGGCATCTGGCTCGACCGCGGCGAACTCGACAAGATCATCGATCGCGCCGCGGTCGAGTACGGACGCGGGGCACCCGCCGCTCCTGCCCCGCCGCAGGCGCCGGTCGACGACCGGGGCCGCTTCTCGGATCACGGACGCGACCGGGGCTACGACCGCGGTCATGACCGCGAGTACGACCAGCGCTCGGGCAAGAAGCGCCGCCGCGAGGGATTCCTCGGCGAGCTCTTCGACTTCTGATCGACCGGGGCCGGCGTACGCGACAGCGGGCCGGGGTCCTCCTCATCGGAGGTATCCCGGCCCGCTCTCGTTCGCGCCGTGCGCCGACTCGGCCGCGTGCCGGCTCAGTCGCGCGCGTCCTCGGGCAGCGCCGCACCCAGCTCGCGCATCGCGGTGCGCGCCGACTGCCGGACGATCTTCTCGGTGATGGGCGCTTCGCCGGGGAGCGCGGCGCGCAGCAGCAGCGGCCCGTAGAGCAGGTCGATCACGTACTCGGGGTCCTCGGGTGCCTCGATCTCGCCGCGGTCGACCGCGCGCTGCAGCATCCGGCGGCAGGACTCCCGCTGGGGGAGGATGAACCGGGAGGCGAACAGCTCCGCGACGACGTCGTCCTTCGCGCTGGCGTCGAGCAGCAGGGGGATCAGCTCGCGGCAGACGCCGTCGGTGTACATGTTCACCTGATCCTGCACGACGGATTCGATGTCGCCGAGCAGGGTGCCGGTGTCGGACGCCGGGTCGAGCGCGTAGCGGTGCACGGCGACGTCGACCAGGAAGTGTCCGAGCGAGTTGTACCGGCGATAGAACGCATCGCGGTTCGTCCCGGCGCGGGTGATCAGGTCTTTCATGGAGATCGAGCGGATCTCCGAATCGATGGCGAGCCCCTCGAACGCGCGCTTGAGCGCTTCGTCGATGCTCTTGTCGCGGGGTCGCCCGGAGGAGGTTCCTGCTGCTTTGCTCATTGATCGTCAAGGATAGAGCATCGACCGTTTTTCCTTACTGAGGTAAGGTAATGATGGGTCGCGCTTCCGCGCGGCGACGAGCGCCCTCCCCCTGTACGGGCCCGTCGTTCCACCCCGCCGCCACCCGGCGGTCCGGCGCCGGGCGCCGGGCCGGGTGCCGGCGGGGTGCCCCAGCCGCTATGTTCGTGTCATGAACTCGCCCCGCGGCATGAGAACCTGGTCCGTCGTTCGGCTCGCCGGTTCGGCGCTGATCCTCGCCGCGGTCGCGCACCAGCTGATCGTCACGGTGACGAACGCCCTCGCGGCGACGACGCCGCACGGGTCGCACCTGCCGACCGTGCTCGCCAACTTCGCGAGCTTCTTCACGATCGAATCGAACCTGACCGCGGCGGTCGGCCTGCTGCTCGCGGGAATCTGGGGGCTGCGCGCCGCGGAGGGCGAGCGGGAGCCCCGGGGGCTCGCGATTCTGCTCGCCTGCGCCTCGACCTACATGATCACCACGGGCATCGTCTACAACATCCTGCTGCGGGGGATCGAGCTGCCCCAGGGTGCGACCGTGGCCTGGGCGAACGAGATGATGCACCTGGTCGGGCCGTTGCTGCTGCTCGCCGACGTGCTCCTCGCACCCGGGCGCGCGCCGCTGCGGAGGCGCACCGTCGTCGTGATCGCGGCGTTCCCGGTGCTCTGGGCCGTGTACACGCTCGTGCGGGGGCCGCT